>DASZXD010000143.1:0-30998 GCA_035546015.1 Occallatibacter sp. | reverse complement strand
ACGGCGGCGATGTTCTTGCCGCCTTTGATGCGCGGCTTGAATAGCGCCTGGCGGAGATTGGGGCCGCCACTTTCGTGCTGCCAGCCCCGGGCGGCGATGACGCGCACGAGTGACATGAAGATGCGATCACGAAAATCGTGCGAAGCGCCAGGCGCCGCGGCCGTGGGGACGGCGAGACGAAACTCCTTGAGCCAGGGCACGCCGGTGCTATAGGTGCCCAGAACACCTGCAGTGTTGTTCAATGCTTTGAGGCTGGACTCGTGTGCCTTGGGCGGGTCGGCTTTTTTGCCCGCGATCAGTGCCTGGAACCACTCACTCGCAATTCTGGCCGCTTCTGACTTATCCGGGCCCAGCCAGTCGCCGGCGGGATCAGGCAATCCGGGATTGAGTTTCTCCGCTTTCGGTGGATTTTGCGCAAGATTGACCACTTGACGACTCTGAAGCGTGGGCACGCGATTGGGGCTCATGTCGAGAAAGCAGAGTTCGTGGTTGTCTACGTAGTAGATGGTTTTGACACCCTGCGCCTTGGCAATACCAAGGCAGGCCACCGTGGGCGTCTCAGTGCTATAAATCTCGCCGCCTTTGCCAACATTATTTTCCGACGTACCCTGCAGAAGGTTCACGATCGCGGTGCGCGTGTCATTCTGTGTCTTGCTCGTGTTGAAGGCATAGGCTTTGGGGTTCGGTATATTCGTGTCGATCAACACAGACACAGCGAGATCGCGGTTGTTGTTCGCAGCCCGTAGATGATAGGCGAACAGCATGCAGAACGCGCGGCGATTGGTTATGGGCATTGAAAGACTCCTGTGAGGCAGGGACAGACAGCAATGAAGCTGTCAGTCCGGAGCCCTGCATGCCTGGGGAAAATGAAGAGAAGATGGCTATAGCATTTTCGGAATTACTGTAGATCGAAGCCGCGCACTCAAGTGGCTTTCTCCTCAAGAAAAAAGCCACCTTTCACGGCTTTCAAAAAGTCTACGTGTACTCCAAAAATGCTCTAGCGCGTAATGGTGCGCGGTCGCGGCGGAAGGCTTCGGATGGCCTTTGTATTATGTAAACCGGGGAATTGAAAGGCCGCGAAACGACAAACACACAATACCATACCTGTTTGACAGGGGTTCGCTTTTGCGGCACGGAGCTTGCTTGACTGGAAATCTGGGGCCGGTATAGAAAGGCTGGACGTTCCAATTCACGCTGGCGAGTCACGCCATTTTCAACATGAATGATGTTCTTTGCATGCGAAAAAGCCTTCTCCTTCCGCTGATTGTCTGTCTGGCCGCAGTATCAAGCCGCGCTCAGCAGCAAAGTACGCTCGCCGGCGCAATCGATATCCATGTGCATGCAGCGCCTGACAGCGTGCCGCGCTCCATAGACGCCATCGATCTCGCTCGCATGGCAAAGGCGCGTGGCATGCGCGGGCTGGTGCTCAAGAGTCATTACGAGCCAACAGCCTCGCTCGCGTACATTGTGCGCAAAGAGGTGCCGGGCATCGAGGTCTTCGGCGGCATCGATCTCAACCTCACCGTCGGCGGCATGAATCCATTAGCCGTGGAGCACATGGCCGCCATCACGGGTGGCTATGGACGTTTTGTCTGGATGTCCACCTACGACTCCGAAGCGCAGGTGAAGTACGACAAGCAGGACCGGCCCTTCGTCCCCGTTGTGCGCAATGGCGAACTGCTTCCAGCCGCAAAACAAGTCATCACCGTCATCGCCAGGCGCAATCTGGTAATGGCCACGGGCCACAACAGTCCTGACGTCGATCTGCTCCTGCTGCGCGAGGCCCGCGCGCAGGGCGTCAGGCACATGGTGGTCACGCATGCCATGATCGAGCCCATCCACATGTCGATTTCCGAGATGCAGCAGTCCGCGCAGCTGGGCGCTTACATTGAGTTCGTCTACAACGGTCTCATTGGCAAGGCAAAGGAATTCAGCTTTGCCGACTACGCAAAGGCGATCCGCGCCGTAGGCGTTGATCGCTGCATTCTTTCAAGTGACATGGGTCAGCCCGGCAATCCTCTCCACCCCGACGGACTCGAGGCCTTTTTCAAAGGAATGCGCGAGCAGGGATTTACTGAGGCCGAGATCGACCGGATGGCGAAGCAAAATCCCGCGCATCTGTTAGGGCTCGACGAGTGAATTTGCAACCCGAAATACTGCACTACCTGTTGTAGTAGTCCGGAACGATAATTCTTTTGCCATCCGGCGGAACGAACTTGGCAAACTCGGCGCCTAGGCGGTTCTTGTACTTTTCGGTTGGGTCCTGTGCCCACGAGTTCGAGAGCGTAACCTTGATGCCTTCCTTATCGCAGAAGCTGATAAAGACCTTGAAGTCGAAGATATTCTCGATGCCAACGTAGTTTCCGCGCGGCGTGATGGCCAGCACCGGCAGATCCACATCGTCAAGGAACGGCCGCGCCGCTTCGTCGCTGTGCCACAGCACGTGCCTTCCCACAATGGAATTGATCAGCTGGCACACCATGTAAATCCGCGGCGTGATATTGCCGAGCTTCGTCCCCTGGCCGCTCTTGGTGAAATTCCGTTCGAGCCGGTCCACATTCTCGCGTTCCGCCTTGCCCACAGAACCCTTCACCGTACCCAGTGGGCGATGGTCCAGCCCATAGGGTTTAGGATCGTAGGAGCCGGTAAACGGCCACACCGCAAACAGGTCGTAATCTCCTGTGATCGCCTTGAAGCGCGGCTCTTTGGTAATGATGCCGTGATCCGGCGGATTGGTCATCGCCAGCATCTGCTCGTAGCGCGGGCCCCACTTGGGGTGATAGCTTACGTTGTCTCTGCCTTTTTCCTGCGACCATTTCAAGGTCTTGTTGTTATCGAAGTAGACCCCGTACGTGTCGCCGGTGAGCTTGATCAGGCTGTAATGAAAGGCAATGCCGCTATGGTGCTTGGCAAGGCCGTCGAGCCGGTCTGAACCGACCGCCGTTACCGTGATCAGTTTTCTGGCTCTCAGCCAGTCTACTCGCTTCTGCGAGATGATCAGCGGTGTTGTCCCCGCCTTCCATCCCTGGCCTTCGTGATCCAGATAGAGTGCCTCGCGGTGCTTGTCGCGGTTAAAACTTTCCTTCGCCGTGCCATATTTGTTCAGCCGCGGATCGCGCACCACGAAGCCGGCCATCGGCCCCCAGTCGCACGATTTGCCATGAATGCGATAGCCCTTGGTGTCGTACCCCTCTTCGAGCAGGCCATGGCATGTGGGTCCCGTCGCGCGGACCATGATCACGACCTGTTCGCTGCGCGCCACCTGTAGAAATGCACGCAGATGCGACTGTGGCATACCGATCGTATTTTCAAGAAATGCTGCATCGTTGTAGCGCATGAGCTACCTTTCTTGGAATTGGGGAATCCTTTTATGGCGTTGCCGCCGGCCATGGGGGAGAGGAATTATTAGTGATTTGGCTTCGCGCAAGTATAACCCGAAGCGTCAGCCGCAGATTCGCCTGATTCCACATCTCCATCAATCAACCGGTTACTTTCGGTTGCCAAATTTAAGATGATTTCAATTTGATAGGCCTGCATCAATTCTTCTGAGCATTCGCGGCCGCCTGGGCAGCCCAACCCCGTCCCAATGTGGCAACCTAGATACTTGGAGGAGTTTTCATATCATGCCTGTCGAGAGCCCATCTGCCACCGCCAACAAAGACATTCACGCCTGGGATGCAGGCGGCGCAGCCTCTGCTGAGGCGCTTGCCGCGTGGGTGAGTGCGCGTCTCGCTGCGCATGAGCTTGCGCTCAAGTGGCTGCTGGCCGTCGAAGGTCCGCGCACGCCGCAGAACTCGCTCATCCACTACGACGCAGCTATCGAACAGCTGAATCTGGCCGGCGCGCAGGCAGGCGTACTCAACTCCGTGGCATCCGACAAAGCTGTACGCGATCAGGCGCAGCTTGACGCGCAGCGCGTAGCCATGGCGGGCAGTGCGCTGAGCCTCAATCGCGAAGTTTACGAGGCGCTGGCGGACATCAGTCTTGAGGGCGCGAGCCCTGCGACGAAGCACTTCGTCGAGCGCACGCTGCTGAGTTATCGCCTTGCCGGCGTTGACAAGGATCGGGAGACTCGTGACCGTCTGCAGGCTCTGCACGAGAAGGCGACCAAGCTCTCGCTTGAGTTCAGCCGCAACATTCAGGAAGGCGGCAAGACCATTACTGCCGAGCCCGACGAACTCGATGGACTGCCCGCCGATTATCTTGCCCGCCATCCTCTCGACGCCAATGGCAGCGTGGTCATCTCCACTGATCCGCCTGACATGCAGCCGGTAATGACCTTTGCCTCAAATGCGGCGCTGCGCGAGCGCATGTTCATCGCCTACAACACGCGGGCCTATCCGGCGAACCGGCAGATTCTGCTCGATCTCCTCGCCACACGGCAGGAGATCGCCTCCGTGCTTGGCTTCCGCAGCTGGGCTGATCTTGCCACAGCCGATCAGATGATGGGCTCGGCAGCCAATGTGCGCACATTCCTTGCAAAGCTCAATGACGCAAGCCGCGACGGCGCACAGCACGAGCACAAGCAGGTCGTCGATTTTGCGCGCGAGCGGCAGCCCGGTCTCGAGACCATCGATATCACCAGTCGCGGCTACTGGTATGAGCAGTTTCGCCGCGCTGCTTTCGACTTCGATTCGCAATCCGTGCGTCCGTACTTCCCATACGCACAGGTTGAAGCCGGCGTGCTCGAGACCGCGGCGCATCTCTTCAAGGTCGAGTTCAAGCGCTCATCGGCGTCCGCATGGCACAAGTCGGTCTCCGTCTTCGATGTCTTTGACGGCGGCAAGCATGTGGGCCGCTTCTATCTCGACATGCATCCCCGCGAGGGCAAGGACAAGTGGTTCTCTGCTGCTCCTATCGTCACCGGCGTGCGCGGCGGAGCGCTGCCTGAGGCTGCCCTCATCTGCAACTTCCCCGGTGGTGACGACGAGCCTGAGTCGGCCACGGAACAGCAGTTGGAAGTCCTCTCCGGCGAACCCCCGCACATTCCGCCTCAGCAGCATGAGTTAGAGGCTCGCGCCGCGGAACAAGAGCAGCGTGAAGCTCAGAAAATCGTTCGTGATCCCGGCCTCCTGCAGTACTCCGATGTCGTGACCTACTTCCACGAGTTCGGCCACCTGATGCATGCAATTCTCGGCGGCCAGACCGAGTGGGCCGGACTCTCCGGCTTTGCCACCGAAGGCGATTTCATCGAAGTGCCCTCGCAGATGCTCGAGGAGTTCTTCCGCGATGAAAAGCTGCTGCAGGCCTTCGCAAAGCACTATGAGACTGGTGAAGTCCTTCCCGCAAAACTCATCCAGGACTTAAAGCGCGCGAGCGCGTTTGGCCGTGCAGACTGGGTTCGTGCGCAGCTTTACTACACCACCCTCTCGCTCGATCTGCACGACCAGGACCCGGCGAGTCTCGACCTCGACGCCATTACGAAGTCGCTCTACCAGTCGCTGCAGCCATGGACATGGCTCGAAGGCAACCGCATGTACGCTAGCTTCGGCCATCTCACCGGCTACTCGTCGAACTACTACACCTACGCCTTCGACAAAGTCATCGCCCTCGACTTCTTCGCTCAGTTCGATCCCGCCGATCTGTTGGGCTGCGATGCGGGCGAGCGCTATCGCAAAACGGTGCTCGAACAGGGCGGCTCCAAGCCTGGCCGCGAACTGGTGCGCGACTTCCTTGGCCGCAACGAGGACTTTGAGGCATTCTCGAAGTGGCTCAATGAAGAGTTTAAAAGTGATCTGATCGGAGCCTGAATGTGACCACCGCCGACTTCCGCCGCATTGCCCTGAGCCTCGAAGGTGCCGAAGAAGGCTCGCACATGGGTGCGGTCGATTTCCGCGTCGGCGGCCGCATCTTTGCCACTCTGGCATCGGTGAAAGAAGGCTGCGGCAATCTCATGATCACACCCGAGCTGCAGGCCGCCTTCATCGCTGACCGGCCCGATCTTTTTCTGCCCGTCCACGGCAGCTGGGGCCGCAACGGCGCAACGCACATCCGCCTCGCTATCGCAGACGAAGACTCACTGCGCGGCGCCCTGCTCGCAGCATGGAAACTCCGCGTCGACAAAAATCAAAAGGGCGGCAAGAGATCACCCGGCGCAGCAAATCGCAAATCTCCCGCTGCAGTGCGTCCCAAAGGGACGCGAAGAAAATAGCCTCGTGGCTTTAGCCCTGGGAAAGCTGGTCGCCCAACTTCACCAGATCGATCCGCTATCATAATCCGCGATGGCCTATATTTCTCCGCTTCACGGCAAGTGGGCGCTGGTCACGGGCGCAAGCTCGGGCATCGGTGCTGCACTGGCGCGCGAGCTTGCTGGCCGCGGCGCAAAGCTCATCCTCACCGCACGCCGCCGCGATCGACTTGAAGCGCTGGGCCAGGAACTGGCCGCAGAAGGAACTGAAACCCGCATCATCATTGCCGATCTGAACGATCCTGTAGCCCCGCACCAGATTTATCGCGTAACCGAGCGCGCCGGCCTCGAGGTAGAGATACTCGTTAACAACGCGGGCCTTGGACAGTACGGTGCTTTTCACGCGAACGAAATTGAGCAGGAGATGAGCCAGGTACGCGTGAACTGCGACGCCGTCGTGCGGCTCTCGCGCCTCTTTGTTCCGCGCATGGTCGAGCGAAAGCGCGGCTGGGTGCTGGTCGTTGCATCCACGGCCAGCTTTCAGCCCATGCCTTACTTCGCCACCTACGCGGCCAGCAAAGCCTTCGACCGCTTCTTCGCGCTGGGACTGGCCGAAGAGGTCGCGCAATACGGCGTAAAAGTCACTGCGCTCTGTCCTGGACCAACCGAGAGCGAATTCTTTGATGTTGCGCGCGCCGGTATCTTCAATCGCAAAGCCCAGCCAGTTGACCAGGTCGCGCGCCAGGGGATCGATGGGCTCGAGCAGGGGCAGCGCACTGTCATTCCCAACTCCCGCGGCTGGTTCGGCGCGCACATCGTGAGACTGTTGCCCACGTCGCTGGTCACACGCCAGATCGCCAAAATGGCGCGGCCCAAAGCGAGCCAATCATCCTCCGATTCCTCGCAATCCTGAAGCGGCCGTAAAACCTTGCCACCTGCCGCCGCCGATGGTAACAATGGCACCTGCGAGGTTTTGCCTGAATGAAGAGAGGATTATTGCGCGCGCCGATTGAGGCGTTGATGCTGATCGGCTTGATAGGCAGTGTTACTGCATATGCCCAGAAGGCCGAGATTCCACGTCATGGCCGCACTGAATTTCGGTTCAACGGAAAAGATCTGAGCCAGTTTGATATCTTTCTGCGCAGTGCAGGTCTGAACTCTGATCCAACGCACGTCTTTACCGTCCAGAATGGCGTGATTCACGTCTCTGGCACCGAGATGGGCTACATAGTCACCAAACAGGAATACAAGAGCTACTATTTGCGTGCGGAGTTCAAGTGGGGCGAAGGTACCTTCGGGTCGCGAGCCGGCAAAGCGCGCGACAGCGGCATCCTCTACAACATCCAGGGACCGGACAAGGTGTGGCCGCGCTCCATCGAATTTCAGATCAACGAAGGTTGTACAGGCGATTTCTGGATGACCGATGGAGCTGCGCTTACCGGCAAACAGGGTACACGCGTAACTGGCCCTGACGGCAAGGCAGAAAAAATCGACCGCTTCAACAAGGGACCGTGGCAAAACGTAGCCGGCTATCGTGATCCCGTCAACGAGCTCGAAAAGCCGCATGGAGAGTGGAATGTTCTGGAACTGGTCAATCGCGGAGACGGCCACGTCTGGCAATATGTGAACGGCAGGCTGGCCAATGAAGGGACCGATGCTTTTCCCGCGAGTGGAAAAATTCTTTTTCAGTCAGAGGGTGCTGAGGTCTACTTCCGCAACATTGCTATCTACCCGCTCAAATAGCTCTGCCGTGTGGCGAGCCTGAAATTTCAATGAGGCTGCAATGACAAAGTATCTTCCACTTGCATCGATTCTGTGTGCGCTGGCGATTTCTGCATCCGCGCAGGCTCCCGGTTCTGAATCCGCTGAGCACAGAACATCCCCTGGCCCCGGCCCTTACGGCGAGGCTCAGGCCACGTTCTTCGTGCACCGGCTCGGCACAGATCACGCCGAAGGCATCACCACGCTCGACATGAATGGCGACGGTCGCCTCGATCTGCTTAGTGGTGCGTACTGGTATGAAAATCCCGGCCCGCAGGGCGGCACATGGACGCGCCATCAGTACCGCGAGGCTGGCACGCTTAACGAGTTCGTCTCCGATTGCGGCGAGTGGACCATCGACGTGAATCACGACGGATTGCCCGATGTAGTGACCGCCGGCTGGATGACCAACGGCATCTTCTGGTGGGAGAATCCCGGCAAGTTGGGCGCGGAATGGAAGAAGCACTTCATCACCGACAGCTATGACACCGAGGGCGGCGCAGAAGCCGACATTAACGGCGACGGTCAGCCCGACCTCGTCTTCGCGCACTACGGACACATGGGTGTTCTGTGGATCGACTTCTCCGGTCCCGAGCCGAAGGTGCATCACGTGGGCGAGCGTGCGCAGGACGGCCACGGTACCGGCGTAGCCGACATCGACGGTGACGGCAGGATGGACATCCTCACCCCTAACGGCTGGTTCCGCCAGATCGACGCCGACAAAGACCAGTGGGAGTGGCACGGCGACTGGCAGATGGGCGACGCCGGCTTCCCAATCATTGGCTTCGATGTGAACAAAGACGGCAAGACCGACATCATCTACGGCCACGGCCACAGCTACGGACTCTACTGGCTCGAACAGCAGAGCGATGGAACCACCCGGCACTGGGTCAAGCACACCATCGACGAGTCCTACTCGCAGATTCACGCGCTCAAGCTCGCTGATATTGACGGTGACGGCCAACTCGAACTGATCGCCGGCAAGCGTTATCGCGGCCACTCCGGGCACGATCCCGGCTCGTACGATCCGCTGGTCGTGTACTACTACAAGATCGACCGCAAGACCGGTACATTCACACGGTATGCCATCAGCGTGAACGGCACCGCCGCAGCAGGCACGCAGTTTGTCGTAGGCGATCTGGACGGCGACGGTGATGTGGATATTGCCACGGCAGGCAAAACCGGCGTGCACTTCTTTGAGAATCTTCAGATCAACCTGGTGCCGAAGGAGCAGCGCGAAAAGGAGATTCTGCTCGACACCAACTGGCCCTTCCCCGGCGAGGGACCTGTGGTGCATCAGGAAAACGAGCCAAAGAAATAGCTACCGGAGTTGCAGCCGCAGTGGGACTCCCCACAAGCCGCATTTGTGGAAAAGATTCCGCCGCGCGCACTGCTGAGAGCAACCTTTTTCACTCTCGAGCATCTGAATAGGTAATTAGCAGAGGCTACCCCAAATCGTCCCACCCAAGAAAGGTTTTAACTCCTTTTTGAGGGTCCACTTGTGGACCTCTTCCCAAACACCCCCCTGGATTCCCTCCCTAAATTGCCTCTCGATCGGGCCTACCGGAAGGTAGGCCCATGTCATTTGCGTCACACTGCACCGGTAAAATTGAAGATGTGACACCGTCCCCGCGAACATCCATGCGGCCGCCTTCGGCCGACCTTCAGGAAATCGACAATCTTTTCAGTAAGGCTGGACTGGTCCGCAGCCTGCGCGGAAAATCTTCGGCCCATTTCCGTCCCGCGCGCCTCGATCGTGCAGCTCCTGAAGAGCTGTCGCGCAAATCTGTGATGCCAGCCGTAGCTGCGAACGGCGTCCGCTGGCTGCCGGTTCCCGGCTGGAACTTTCCCTGGCTCTGGAGCGGTTTCAGCACCCGGATGTGCGGCGAAAGCCGCGCCTACTGCCCGGAAGGCGCGCCCGGCGAGCTGAATCTGGGATTTACGGCACAGGACACCCGTGACGCTGTCCTGGCCAATCGAAAGCTCCTGGCTGAAGCAATAACCGGAAATGCATCCACGCCCTTGGTTACGCTGCGCCAGTTCCACTCCAGCCGAGTGGTGCGCGTGACAGCGGCAGATACCGAGCGCATGCCGCCTCGAAAAGCCGACGGTGCAATGACAGACGAGCCGGGCCTGCTGCTGACCGTGCTCACGGCCGACTGCATTCCGGTGCTGGTGGCAGACCGCAAACGCCGCGCCGTGGGTGCTTTTCACGCCGGCTGGCGCGGAACGGTAAAGCGGATCGTCGAAACCGGCGTGGGCCGCATGCGCCTTGAGTTCGGCTCGCAGCCCGAGGATCTTGTGGCAGCCATCGGCCCCGGCATCGGCCAGTGCTGTTATGCCGTTGGAGAAGAGGTGCTTTCGGAGTTTGAGTCGCAGTTTACCTATGGCCGCGAACTGTTCCGTGAGGTCTACAACTCGGATGCAGTGCGGACTAAGTATCCCATGCTGTTTCTTACGCAGCGTGCCCCCGGGCACTCGCCCATCGGCCCCAGCCTGCACGTTGATCTCGTAGAGGCCAATCGCCGGCAGCTCATGGCTGCCGGAGTCGCAGCAAAAGCGATTCAGATCGTGGGCGGCTGCACACAGTGCCAACCGGAACTGTTCTTCTCCCACCGTGGCTCACGCGGACACGCCGGCAGGATGATGGCAGTCATCGGCGTGCAGTCTCGCGCAAAAAACCGCCCCGCCTCAGGTCGCTGAGGCAGGGGCCTGTTTCTGGGATATATCAGTGCGCTTCAGCAGCGCCCGCAGCTGCCTCGCCCGGATTCACCAGGTCGCGCAACTCCTTGGAGGGCTTGAAGTACGGAACTTTTTTAGCTGGAACTTCTACGCGCTCGCCGGTCTTGGGGTTGCGTCCGATGCGTGGATTGCGCTGGCGTATGCGGAACGAGCCGAATCCGCGAATCTCGATCTTATCTCCGCTCTGCAATGCGCCAATGACGGAGTTAAAGATAGTTTCTACAATCACTTCGCCGTCGCGGCGGGTCAGGTCGCCCAGGGCCGTCACCTTCTCCACCAGGTCTGCCTTTGTCATTTTCCAAAGACCTCCGCTCTCAGCATAAAGGGATTCTGCATGGGAAGAGGGTGAAAAAGCAAGCCCCTTGGTGGAAATTAGCCTTTAGAGATCAGAGATTTGGCCGGAATTTGCCTGGCAAAAGCCGCACAGCTACTCGTGTACGCCGATGGAGTATGATGTCAGAGACCATCCGGCAATCCCGCTCTGGGCTGAAGTGGTATCGCCAGGTACCGGATCGACATGAGATGGTCTGCTTAAATGCCTTATCCCAGGTACAGCATCGTCATTCCTGCTTACAACGAGAGTGGGCGTATTCCAGCCACGCTCAAATCGGTAGTGGACTGCGTGCGTGCACAGGGCTGGTCCGCTGAAATCATTGTTGTAGACGACGGATCGCGCGACGCAACCGCCGATGTCGTACGTGCCTTCGCCGCCAGCGCGCCTGAGGTCCGGCTGGTCCAGAATCCCGGCAACCACGGCAAAGGCTACAGCGTCCGCAACGGCATACTGCAGGCGCTGGGCGAGATCGTAATGTTTTCCGATGCCGATCTATCTGCGCCGATTGAAGAAGCCGAGCGGCTCTTTGCCGCCATCGCTGGCGGAGCAGACATTGCCATCGGTTCCCGCTGGCTTGAACGTACCCGCCAGACCATTCGCCAGCCCCTTTACCGCCAGTTTTTTGGCCGCTGTTTCAACGCGGTTACGCGCTTCATCATGGGCCTGCCCTTTGCCGACACGCAGTGCGGCTTCAAGGCCTTCACGCGTGACGCAGCGCAGACCGTCTTCCAGTTGCAGACCATCGAGCGCTGGGGATTCGACCCGGAGATACTGTTCATCGCGCTCAAGCGCGGCTATCGCATTGAAGAGGTGCCGGTAAGCTGGGCGCACGACGAGCGTACCCGCATCAGCTATCTGAAAGATGGCATGCGCATGCTGCAGGACATCGCCATCGTCCGCTGGAATGCGCTGCTCGGCCGCTACACCAAAGCAGTCGAGCACATCCATAGGCCTCGTCTGGCAAAATAGCGTAAATCTTCGCGCTTCTGGTCCGTTCTCCTGAGTCTTATCCGCGCCGGCGTCCGTCTTCCTCACAGGTTCCGGCTTTTTTGTGTGTGGAACCGCCCTTCAGGACAGGAGCTTCGACACATGATGCGCAAACTGGCACTGGCCGCGCTATTTCTGGCGCTCGGCTCGCTCACTGCAATGGCAGCGGACTTCAACGGCAAGTGGAACGCGCAGGTGCAGGGCCGCAACGGCATGCAGACCCTCGTCTTCGACTTCCACGTGGACGGCAGCACCCTTACCGGCAAAATCACCACGCCGCGCGGCGACACCGACATCACCGACGGCAAAGTCGACGGCGACAACATCTCCTTCACGCAAAAGCTGAACTTCAACGGCAACGACTTCACCATCAACTACACTGGCAAGGTCGACGGTGACACCATCAAGTTCACCCGCCAGGCCGGTGACCGCCCGGCAGTGGAGTTCACAGCCAAGCGCGGCGACGCAGCCGCAGCCCCCGCTGCCCAGTGATCTTTTCGCTGCTCCGGCCAGCGCGTCCCACGTGGACGCAAAGAAGATAGCCCAGGGGAAGTCCGCTTTCTAGACGCACCCCTGGGAATCCACTCCCTGCATTAGGCAAAATCCAAGAATCTTTGATAAACTGAAGATTCTGAGTCCAATCGCAGGAAACCACAATGTCTATTCATCCAGTAATGCAGCGCCTGGCAGAAAAGCTCAAGCGCACCGACCTGCCGGCCTTTGTTCCCGGCGACCAGATTCGTGTCCAGGTAAAGATCAAGGAAGGCGATAAAGAGCGTCTGCAGGCGTTCGAGGGCCTCGTGATCGCCGTCAACAACGGTCCGCAGGGCACCTTCACCGTGCGCAAGATGAGCTTCGGCCAGGGCGTCGAGCGCATCTTCCCCTTCAACTCCAAGGTCATCGACAAGATCGAGAAAGTCCGCAGCTACAAGGTGCGCCGCTCGAAGCTCTTCTACATCCGCGGTCTCCGCGGCAAGGCAGCCCGCCTCAAGGAAATCGACCGCCAGACCGGTAAGGTCCGCGCGTAGATTCCTCCCGTTTTTCAACAGAACCCCCGGTCAAACGGCTGGGGGTTTTGTTTTGCGATTTTTATACTGGCTGCATGGGCAAAGAACCGGTCTGTGGCTGGAAGCACGAAAACGCCGCGCGCAAGCGTGGCGCGCTGCGCATCGCCGGGCTCGACGAAGTGGGACGTGGGCCCATGTTCGGGCCTGTGGTCGCAGCAGCCATAATTCTTCCCAGGGGCTGCTCCCTGCAGGGCCTCACCGACTCAAAAAAGCTCTCGGAGAAAGCCCGCGAACGCTTCGACCTCGAGATTCGTGCGAGCGCCATTGCCTGGTCTGTCTCCGTAGTCGATGTGGAGACCATCGACCGGATCAATATCCGTCAGGCCTCGCTTCTCGCCATGCGCTTAGCCGTCGAGCAACTCGCACTCAGCCCCGATTACCTGCTCATCGACGGCATCGACACCATCGACTGGCCCTGCCCGCAACAACCGGTCGTACAGGGTGACGCAACCAGTCTCTCCATCGCTGCCGCTAGCGTGCTCGCCAAAGTCCATCGTGACCGGCTGCTCGTCGAACTCGACAGCCAGTATCCCGGCTATGGCCTCGCGCGCCACAAAGGCTACTGCTCAGCCGAACATCTCGCCGCGCTCAAGCGCCTCGGCCCCACGCCGCTGCACCGCAAAAGCTTTTCTCCGGTCGCACAGACTGTGCTCCAGTTCGAGTAGCGCATTTACACGGCGACCGCCCGTGCCTTGCGTCTTCGTTCCACCCACGCCCAGACGGGGCGCGCCATCAGCAGCACAAACAGCACCAGCGTAAACGGAGCAGGCGAAATCACGCCCGTCTTCACCTTCCACCAGTAATGAATCATGGCGCAGATGGCCGCCGGATAGATAAGCATGTGCAGCCGGTTCCAGTTTTTGCCTCCCAGCTTGCGAATCGCCCGGTTCGTCGATGTAAGCGCCAGCGGCAGCAGCAGCGTCCACGTGATCACGCCGGCAATGATGAACCTGCGCTTGGTGATGTCTGCCTTCATCACGTTCAGATCGAAGCCTGCATAGAGAGCCACATAAGTCAGCAGATGCAGCGTGGCATAAAAGAACACAAACAGCCCGATCAGCCGCCGGAACTTGATCAGCCACGCGAGCCGCGGTGAGAGCTTGCGCACCGGCGAGATCGCCAGCGTAATGGCCAGCATCCACAGCGCTGTGAGCCCGGTAACGGACGCAATTTCAGCCGTCGGGTCAGGGCCCAGGCTGTTGTTGATCGCGCCCCACAAAATATCCGCGACAGGGCAAAGGCTGCCAATCCAGACAAGCGTCTTGAGCGTAATAAGTGTCGAGCGTTTCATAGCAGACAAGTCAGCAAGTTAGTCGGACTCTCGGGAAGT
Organism: Occallatibacter sp.; assembly: GCA_035546015.1. Lineage (GTDB taxonomy): Bacteria > Acidobacteriota > Terriglobia > Terriglobales > Acidobacteriaceae > Telmatobacter. The sequence goes on along the minus strand of DASZXD010000143.1, from coordinate 16,650 downwards.
TGAAGATGTACAAAGGGCACGGCGAACCTGATCTCTGACCCCTGATCTCCGTTTCAGTAGTTCTTCTTCAGGTCCATTCCCGCATACATCGACGCCACCTGGTCTCCATACCCGTTGAACATGAGCGTCGTGCGCCGTTGCGCATAGAAGGGCAGTCCGATGCGCCGCTCCGTCTTCTGGCTCCAGCGTGGATGATCCACATTGGGATTCACATTCGAGTAAAAGCCATACTCGTTCGGCGCCTGGTCATTCCATGTTGTATGCGGCATCTTGTCCACAAACTTGATCGTCACAATGGATTTCGCCGACTTGAATCCGTACTTCCACGGCACCACGATGCGCACCGGCGCGCCGTCCTGATTGGGCAGCGTCTGGCCATACAGCCCAAACGTCAGCAACGTGAGCGGATTCATCGCCTCATCCATCCGCAGTCCTTCCGAGTAAGGCCAGAAGATAGTTGCATCTTCACTGGCCCACTTCTCCACGTGCCGGTCATAGTAAGACAGGAACTGCACATATTTTGCTGAAGGCATCGGGTCGCACCGCTTGATCAGCTCCGAGAGCGAGTAGCCCACCCACGGAATCACCATGCTCCACGCCTCAACGCACCGGTGCCGGTAGACGCGGTCTTCAAGCGGGTGCATCTTCAACAGGTCGTCAATGTCGAAGGTGAGCGGCTTGGCCACCTTGCCTTCCACCTTCACGGTCCAGGGCCGCGTAGGCAGCCCGCCGGCATTCTTTGCCGGGTCGCCCTTGTCCACGCCGAACTCGTAAAAGTTGTTGTAGTGCGTAATATCTTCGAAGCTCGTGAGCTGCTCGCCTGTCGTCGTCAGCGGACTCGGCACCGTATTCAGCTTGGTCTCGTCGGCAAAAGCTGCCTTGCGTGGGTCGAACATCTCTGCCAGCCGGTCGGCAGCCACGGCCGCTGCGCCGGCCGCGACCGCGCTGCGCAGAAACCGCCGTCGGTTCATGAACTGGCGATAAGCGCTCTCAGATGTGATCTCAGACGAAGGGATGTCAGGCGGTTTGCCGATAACCATTGGAGTGACCTCGCACGGGGAAATTCTTGCCGCATCCATTAGACACCCACTGAGGCGGTGAGGTTACGGATGAAACGCGCCTGCAGCGGCTCGGGTTAACAGAATATGGAAACGCACCCGCCTAATTTTTGATGGCGAATGGCCATTCGCCAAGTTGCCGCGCGCGGATCAGATAGATGCCCGATCCCACGCCAGCAATGCCCGCGGCCACCATTAGCCCCCACAAGGCATGCACACGCGAGACAAGCAGAAACGCGAAGCCTCCCATCGCCGCCAGCGGCGGCAGCGGATAAAGCGGCATACTGAACGGCCGTGCCAGCTCCGGCCTGCGGACACGTAACAGAATGACTCCTGCCTGTTGCAGAGAAAACTGCAGCAGGATGCGCGTGACCACCAGCATGGTAATGACCTGAGTAAGCGAGAAGAAGCAGAAGCAGCTTGCCACCAGCCCGAGCGCGATGAGTGAGCGGTGTGGAATCCCGTGCTTGGGATGCACCGCCGCCAGAAACCGGAAGTAGTTGCCGTCCCGCGCGGCGGCATAGGGCACGCGCGAGTAGCCCAGCAGCAGAGAGAACACCGACGCAAACGCAGTCCACACAATGAGTGCCGCAATCAGATATCCCGCCCAATGCCCAAAGGCAGAGCCTGCAATGTCAGCCACAAGTTGCACGCGCAGCTCGGCAGACTCCGCCGCATGCGACGCCGCATCGCGTAGCGAAGGTAGCGCGGCAAGATTCATCGCAAGATAAAAAGCGGAGACAAACAGCACTGAGAGCAGAATCGCCTTCGGAATCGTCCGTTCCGGCTGGCGCACCTCGCTGCCCAGAAAGCAGATGTTGTAGTAGCCCCAGTAGTCATACGTCGTGATCAGCGTAGCCTGCGCCAGCCCGCCCAGCGCGAGTGTCGCAGAGAGCGCCGGTGCCGTCGGCATGTGCCAGCCGCCGCTGGCCGCTGCGTGCGTAAAGCCCGAGACGATCACACCCGTGAGCGCCGCAATGACACCGGCAAACAAAACCCAGGCAAGCCGTGTAATCGAGCTTAGATTTCGATAAAGCAGCGCCATTACCAGCAAACATGCCGCGGCCGCCGCAAAGTTCGCATAGTGCAACGACGGCAGAGCGTGGAATGGTGCGGATTCAAGCCCCGGCCAGAAGACGCCCAGAAACCCCGAAAGCCCGATGCACCCTGAAGCAATGGAAAGCGGCGCCGTGAACCCCACCTGCCACACAAAGAGGAAGCTGAGCCAGTTGCCCGGGCCCTCAGGCCCATAGATTTCGCGCAGAAACGCATACGAGCCGCCTGCCAGCGGAAACATCGCGCCAAGTTCAGCCCACACCAGGCCATCCATCACGGCAATGGCCGCGCCCAGCACCCACGCCCATATTGAGAGCCGGTATCCCGCCGCGGCAATCACCAGCGGCAGCGTGATGAACGGCCCCACGCCGATCATCTCCAGCATGTTGAACAGCACCGCCGAGCGCAGCCCAATCCTGCGTTGCAATTTTTCGGGATCTGCGGACGTGTGTGAGTGAACGCTCATGAGGCCTTTACGCTCACCGGATTGTACACTGGCCATGACCATGTTCTTTCATCGGAATGCTCCTGTCCTCACGGTGTGTGCGGCTCTCACCAGCCTCTTCTCGCTCGCGGCGGCTCCAGCCTCTCTCGTGGCGCAGACTGCAGCGCCCGCGTCAGGCGAGCTCGCCGCGGTTCCGTTGCCGAAGCCTGCGGCATGGGCCCTGCCCCTGCCGGAAGACCGTGGCCAGGCCGACCTGGAACAGACCATCAGGCGCCTCGGCACCACCGCCAGCGTGCTTTACATCGTCGCGCACCCTGACGATGAAGACGGCGCTCTGCTCACCTACCTCAGCCGCGGTCTTGGTGCGCGTGTCACGTTGCTCACCCTCACCCGTGGAGAAGGCGGCCAGAATGCAATGTCGGCCGAAGCGGACGATGCTCTCGGCCTCATCCGCACTAACGAACTGCTCACCGCCGACCGCTACTACGGCATCAAGCAGCTCTGGGGGACGGAAGCAGATTTTGGTTTCTCCAAAACTCAGCAGGAGGCCTTCGCCCGTTGGGGCCACGACCGCGTGCTTTACGATGCCGTGCTTGCCGTGCGCAAAGTGCGCCCCCAAATCATCCTGGCAACCTTCGTGGGCGGCGTGAGTGACGGCCACGGCCAGCATCAGGTCTCAGGTGAAATCGCACAGGAGGCCTTCAAAGCCGCCGGCGATCCCAAAATCTTCCCCGAGCAGTTGAAAGACGGCCTCACGCCATGGCAGCCGCTGGCCGTATACTCGCGCGCTCCCTTCGCGCGCATCACCGGCAAAGGCATCTTCGACTACGCCACCGGCAAATGGGCTCCGGCAAAGTTCCGCAACTACGTCACAGGCGAGTCGACAGACAGCCTCACCACCGACGCGTCCATTCCCGTCGGCACCTGGGACCCAACGCTGGGCCGCACCTATGTGCAGATCGCCCGCGAAGGCTGGGGCATGCAGAAGTCGCAATACGGCGGAGCCAGCCCCGCACTGAATGGTCCCGACGAATCGCGCCTGCATCTCTGGGCTGCTGTTTCTCAGGCGAAGGCTGCCGCAAATGCCGGCGCTGATGACGCAAGTCTCTTCGACAACAAAAAGGTCCACATCGACACTAGCCTCGCAGGCCTCACATACCTGGTGAAGGGAACTGCGCCCGCATGGCTCGGCGATGGGCTGCATCAGATTCAGTCCGGCCTGAACGCATTCGCAGCCGACTGCAAGGGTCTGGACGGTGTGGCCGGAGCGCACCGGCTCGCGCCCGTCTACCGCCAGACGCTCGACCTCTACGCACATGTCGCGTCCAGCGACCTCGACCCACAGGCAAAATCCGGCCTCGAGTTTGAGCTGGCCGCCAAGATCGGTGACTTCCAGCGCGCGCTCGCTGACATGCTCGGTCTCGACCTCATTGCCTTCACCACAAGATCCGGCGACGGCCAGACCGGAGGCTCCGGCCGCGGCGGCACCGCTGACGAGACATCGCGTAGCGTATGGCCGGGTGAGGATATTGAAGTGCGCGCGCATCTGGCTCAGGCGGGAGAAGCCGCCCGTCTGACCCGCGTATGGCTCCAGAGCAGCGACGGGTCGCCGTGGAAAGTGAACGACACAGACCAGTCGTCCAGCACAGCTCAGGCGCCCGAGCGCGTTACCGACAGAATATTCCGGGTTCACGTGCCTGAAGACGCAAAGCCTACCGAGCCTTTCTTCACGCGCCCGTCCATTGAACAGCCCTACTACGACACACCCAATGACGGCCTGCGCATCGACTCCTTTGCGCCCTGGCCGCTGGCCGCATGGGCCGAGTTCTCCTTTGACGGCGTTCCCATCCGGCTCGGCAAGGTGGTACAGACCCTCCAGCGCATCACCGGCCCCGGCGGAATCTACGAACCGGTCGTCGTCACACCGGCCATTGGTGTCAGCGTTGAGCCGCAGGCGCGCATTCTCCCGCTTGACGGCAGTGCGCTGCCCGTAACCGTGACCATTCACGCGCTCGGTGCTGCCGAAGGCGCCGTCGAACTCAAGCTGCCCTCCGGCTGGCACAGTGATCCCGGGCAGCGCGCATTTCACATGAAAGCCGCCGGCATGAGCGATCCGCTGACGTTCTCCGTTACCGCGCCCAATCCCGGAGTGGGTGCCTACACCATCCAGGCCGTCGCGCATGTCGGCGGCAAAGATTACTCCACCGGCTGGCGCAGCGTAGGCTACCAGGGACTGCGGCCATACAACCAGTACGACTCCGCCGAGTTGAAGACCCGTGAAGTGAACGTCAAGGTTGCACCGGGCCTGCATGTTGGCTACATCATGGGAACCGGCGATACGGTCCCCGAGGCCATTCGCGAACTTGGCGTAGAGCCTCACCTGCTCTCAGACGACGAACTGACCTCCGCCGATCTCTCACAATGGAACGTAATCGTCGTTGGCATCCGGGCCTACTCCAACCGCCCCGCGCTCACCCTCGCTCAGCCGCGCCTCGACGACTTCGTTCAGCGCGGCGGAACACTCATCGTGCAATACCAGAGCGCAACCTTTCCGGCTCCTCTGCCGTTGGCAATGGGCCGCACTCCCGAACGCGTGGTAGACGAGACCGACTCGGTCAAGCTCCTCGATCCCGCCAACCCGCTGCTCTCCTGGCCAAATAAAATTACACCGGCTGACTTCGATGGATGGATCGAAGAGCGCGGCCACTCGTTCCTCGATAGCTGGGACTCCGGCTACACAGCACTTACAGAGACTGGTGACCCAGGACAGGACCCGCAGCGCGGTGGGCTGCTCGTGACTCACCCCGGCAAGGGAACTTATATATATGTTGCCTATGCTCTTTACCGCCAGGTTCCTGAGTTAGTCCCTGGTTCTTATCGGATACTGGCTAACTTACTCAGCGCGGGAAGGGAGCCGGCCACCGCCAGGTAAGTCGAAGTTATAAATCAGAAGTTTGCTCGATTGAATTTGCGTATAGCGGCGTGTGATGCGCCGACAATTCAGTGATAACTAAACTTAGACCGCGCAATAAGCGCATAGAACCGTTTGCACAATTGTTAAAGCAAAGTAAATTTCATCGTATTTACCCGGTAAATCAAGCATAAATTGCCCATTTGTTAAAAATATGTGAATTCGTCAAATATTCATATGATTCTGCGAGTCTTAGTTTCGGAAGAGGCAAAGCTGCTTTTGCGGTTGTAAGGTCCATGTGCAGCTTTTGAAATTATTTTGCGTCTGCCAATCAAAACATGGAGCAACTTTCCCTTCAAATGTCTTTGCGATGCGGCAGCCAGGTGAATTCCCCCGCGCCAGGATCCGCAATCCATCCAACCCGTTCCGAGAGGAAGAAGAGAGGCCCAATGAAATTAAGACTCGCAGCGGCTGCTGCGCTTGCTTTGGCAGCCAGTCTCGTTGTTTCCACCGCGTATGCCAGCGATGCCACTCCGCCGGCTAAGAAGCACGCCAGGAAGGCCAAAGAGGAAAAGCCCTCCGTACAGGACCAGATCGACGCGCTCCGCATGCAGATGCAGACCCAGATCGACGGCCTGAAGAGCGACCTGGCTGACAAGGACGCGCAGTTGAAGCAGGCTCAGCAGCAGGCCGCCGATGCGCAGGCCGCTGCTGCCAAGGCCCAGGCGGCAGCCGACGAAGAGAAGCAGGCGCTCGGCGAGAACTCGACAGCCGTTACGACGCTGCAGAACACCGTGAGCGACATGAAGCAGGCCAACGCAGCGGTGGTCTCTTCAATTACGGATGAAACTTCGGCTATTAAGAAGGCCATTACCAGCCCGGATGCTCTCTACTACAAGGGTGTCACCATCTCGCCGTCAGGCAGCTTCGTGGCGGGTGAAACTGTGTGGCGTCAAGGCGCCACGGGGGGCGACATTAATACGGCGTTGACTGGCGTTCCGCTTGACCACTCGCAGGCGGCTCAGTTGAGTGAGTTCTTCGGTTCAGGCCGTCAGTCCCGCGTGGCTCTCAAGGCTACCGGCAAGCTCGGCAGCGCCACCCTGACCGCCTATTACGAGGCGGACTGGTTGAGCGCCGGTACCACCTCGAACAACAACCAATCGAACAGCTACACCCTGCGCCAGCGGCAGATCTGGGGCGATGCCAAGTTTACGAACGGCTGGGATGTCTCCGCTGGAACCGGCTGGTCGCTGATGGCCGAGACCACCTCGGGCCTGTACCGCGGCACGGAAATTCTGCCTTCGACCATCGACGCGCAGTATTCCGCCGGTTTTATGTGGTCCCGTCAGTACAGCTTCCGCGTCAGCAAAAGCATCGGCAAAAAGCTGTTCATTGGAGCTTCGGCGGAAAACGCAGAAATGCTGAACCCGTCTGGCCAGGGCCTGCCCAGCAATTATCTCTTTGGCTCGACCGGAACCGGCGGCGGACTCTACAACTCGGGCGCGAACTACTCGTTCAACTATACGCCTGACTTCATCGTCAAGGCGGCCATTGAGCCGGGATGGGGCCATTGGGAGATCATCGGCGTCGAGCGTAACTTCCGCGTTCGCATTTATCCGGCGACGGGCAGCCCGTACAACAACACGGCAGTCGGTGCGGGCATCGGCGGCGGCTTCCGCGGACCGTTGTTCAACAAGAAAGTTAGCATCGGCATGAAGGGACTGTGGGGTCAGGGCGTGGGTCGCTATGGCTCGTCGACCATCGCAGACGTGACTCTACGCCCGGATGCAACGCTTTCTCCGCTGCATGGTTTCTCCGCGCTGAGCACGCTCGAGGCGAACCCGACTCCGCGGCTCAACGTGTACTTCAACTACGGCGCCGACTACATTGGCCGCGACTGGACGCTCAACAGTTCCGGCGCGGAGGTAGGCTACGGTACCTACACCGCCAACATGTCGGGCTGTGCGACGGAGCCGGCTACCGTCAGTAACGCCGGTGCCAGTGGTGGCGCGGCCATTACGCCGTCGAACTGCGGTGGCAGCAACAAGGACGTGCAGGAGTTCACTGCGGGCTACTGGTACAACTTCTACAACGGACCTAAGGGGCGCTTCCGTCAGGGCATCACTTTCGAAAGCATCCAGCGCAATCTGTGGTCCGGCAATGGTGGCACCACCAATCCCGGTGGTGGCGCCAGCGGCACCGACAACATGTTCTTCACGTCGCTCCGCTACTACCTGCCGTAAGCAATCGCTGCACGTAGAAACAAGAAAGGGCAATCCCGCAGTGGATTGCCCTTTTGATTTTGCATGATGCTCTGTTACCGGCAAAAAAGAGGCAGCCCGCGCATTGCGGACTGCCTCTCCTGATATCAGATGTGTGAGGTTATTCGGCCGCTGTTTCCACAGCCTTGGTCTGTGCCACGGTCCAGTCGGGCGCGCCAACCTTGAAGCGTGCAAAGCGCCGCACGGTGATGTTTTCACCCAGCTTGGCCACCTTCTGCGCAATCAGGTCCTTGATGCTCACGGCCTGGTCCTTGATGAAAGGCTGCTCCAGCAGGCAGACTTCCTCGTAGAACTTGCCCATCTTGCCCTCGACAATCTTCTCCACCACATTGGCCGGCTTGCCGGTCGCCGCGGCCTGTGCACGATAGATCTCTTTCTCGCGATCGAGATCCTCAGGCGTCACGTCCTCGGGCTTTACATAGCGCGGATCGCTCGCCGCGATATGCATCGCGATGTCCTTGAGCAGATCCTGGAAGTCCGTCGTGCGTGCCACGAAATCGCTCTCGCAGTTCAGCTCGATCAGCACGCCGATCTTGCCGCCGGCATGAATGTAGGTGCCGATCGTGCCCTCGTTGGTGGTGCGTGCGGCCCTCTTCTGTGCAGAGGCAATGCCGCGCTTGCGCAGCACCACAAAAGCCTCCTCAATGTCTCCCTTGGCTTCCTGCAGTGCCTTCAGGCAGTCGCCCATGGGGGCGCCGGACTTGTCACGGAGCTCTTTCACCAGTTTGGCGTCAATCTTTTCGCTCACAGTCGTCATCTCTCGTTTCCCTGGCTGTTGCCAGCCTCATCCTTGGTTTATCTTCCACTCAATAGAACGCCCGAGTGTTACCGGCAAAAGAAAAGCGTGGCACTTGAAACCAGGCGGCCACGCTTGTCTCGTTTGCGCGCCCTATGCGCGCCGTTAAGGTCTAGAGTGCGCGCTCAGTTGCTTCATCCTCGTCAAGTGCCGCAACGGCTGCGGGAGCCTTGCGGATGCCGCCGCCCAGTGCAGCCTCGAATCCCTCATCGTCCGATGACGGGCCTTCAGCGGCCACTGCTTCAGCTTCGCCCTCAACCGGAGCCGGTGCCTCTTCCACAAATGCCTTGTCGCCCACCAGGTTCACGCCCTCGGCTGCCGAGTCGGCAATCTTCGAGGTGAACAGCCGAATAGCGCGCAGCGCGTCGTCGTTGCCGGGGATCACGTAATCCACAACCGTCGGATCGCAGTTCGTATCCACCACTGCAACCACCGGAATGCCCAGCTTGCGCGCTTCCTTCACGGCAATCGCTTCGTTGTTCGAGTCCACCACGAAGATCGCGTCCGGCAGCCGCTTCATGTTCTTGATGCCGGCCAGATTGGCCTGCAGATGCTTGCGCTCGCGCTCCAGCCGGATCACTTCCTTCTTGGTCAGCAGCTCGTAGCGGCCGTCAGTGGCCATCTCATCCAGTTCCTGAAGGCGCTTCACCGACTTCTGCACCGTCACCCAGTTGGTGAGCAGGCCGCCCAGCCAGCGCTGGTTCACATACGGCATGCTGGCGCGTCCTGCCTCTTCGGCAATCGCGTCCTGCGCCTGGCGCTTGGTGCCGACAAACAGAATCGTCTTGCCGCTCGCACACAGGTCGGTCACAAACTTCGACGCATCCTTGAAGAGCTTCAGCGTCTTCTGCAGGTCGATGATGTAGATCCCATTACGCTCGCCGAAGATGTATTCCTTCATCCGCGGATTCCAGCGCTTGGTCTGATGCCCGAAGTGAACACCCGCTTCGAGCAACTCCTTCATAGTGATAGTGGCCAATGGGCCTCCTTCGTGGATTGCATCCGGACATTCTCTAGCCCGGATTGATTCCCCTCCCGGGGAGATTGAAAAACCAGGAATCAGGGGTCAGAAACCGGGGATCAGAAGAGCACGATTGCCAAACTGATCTCTGATCTCTGAAACCTGACCCCTCGCAAGCGCCTAGCGCTTGCTGAACTGGAACCGCTTGCGTGCGCCCTTCTGGCCGTACTTCTTACGCTCCTTCACGCGTGCATCGCGGGTGAGCAGGCCTTCGGCCTTCAGGGTCTTGCGCAACTCGGGGTTGAACTCAATCAGTGCGCGGGCAACGCCCATCTTCACGGCGTCCGCCTGTGCGGCCACGCCGCCGCCGGTCACGGTGGTCACCACGTCAAAGCTCGCAGCCAGTTCAGCCACAACCAGTGTCCGCTTGGCCGAAACACGCTGCTGCTCGGTGACGAAGTACTCGTCGAATCCCTTGCCGTTGACCTTCCACTCGCCGGTGCCGGGACGCAGGAAGACGCGAGCGATCGCCGACTTGCGCCGCCCCGTCCCGTAATACTGAACCAAATCTGCCATTTTCCCTCTTAGCTCTCAGCTTTCAGCCCTTGGCTGTCAGCTGGTCCGTCTCTAAATCGAGCATTTCGCTCTACCTAAAATCTCTGCCCTGGCAGGATCAAGCTGATAGCTGACAGCTAAAAGCTGCTCCTATGCAATCTTCAGCGCCACCGGCTGCTGCGCGGCGTGCGGATGCTGGTCGCCGCGATAGACCTTCAGCTTCGAGCCCATCGCACGGCCCAGCTTGGTCTTGGGCAGCATGCCCTTGATGGCTTCTTCCAGAATCTTTTCGGGCTTGCGGCTCAGCAGGCGGGTGAACGACTCCTCGCGCAGGCCGCCGGGGAAGCCGGTATAACGGCGATAGAGCTTGCTCTGGCTCTTCAAACCAGTCAGCCTAACCTTCTCGGCATTGATCACAATCACGTGATCGCCCATATCGATGTACGGCACATACTGCGGATTCAGCTTGCCGCTCAGCACGCTGGCAGCCTTGGTAGCCAGCCGGCCCAGGGTCTCACCTGCCGCGTCAATCACATACCATTTGCGGCTGATCTCCTTGCCGCTCGGAACAAAGGTCGACATCTCTCTTTTGCCTCTTCCCACTCCGGCCCAGTGCCGGAAAAATCCTTTGCGCAAAGCGCATTTGCCCGCATAAAACGCGCACGGGCCAAACTTTACCCACTGCCAAACAAACCTGTTCGGGTGAGGATTGCCCGGGTTCGCCCATGAAATTGAGCCCTGACTGAACCGGAGGAAGAAATCTGCCCCGGCAGCCGGTGGCCTGTCGCCGTCAGCCACCCGCTTCCTGTGGCTCTTCGACTGGGTCAAGGTGACTACACACAGACCCCAGGCGCAACACCGCGCAAGGTCTTCAGAATACTTGAAAATGAATACTGAGTCAATGAAAAGAGGGCTGTGGAAGGCGAAGAATCTGCGTATCTGCTGCCATAACTGAGCTGCAAACCCGGTTCGCCCGCTCCGCACAACTCTGCAGGCTACTTTTGCACACTCCCCAGGCTCCGCTTCATGGGATGCGCCTCGGTATTGAAGATCACCCCGTTGAAGTCCAGCGCCGAATCCGGCGCAAAGAGCAGGTAGAGATACTTCAACGTCTCGGCAAAGAAAAAGCTCTCCATCGAGTCGCGCTTCTCCTTCGTGCGCACATCGCTCAGCGCTGCATAGCCATCGTCGGTGCGGCAATACTTCACCAGCGCGTCGAAATACGTCTGCCCCATCGCCAGATACTTCGTGTCGTGAGTGTAGTGGTAAAGGTAATAGGTCGACTCAATGATTTCCGGCCGCAGTTGATACCCCGGCGACACAATCTGCATCGAGACGTAATCGAGCAGTTCCGGCTCAATCCCGGCCACGTTCCACATCCTGTAGCTAGAATCCTGCAACTGCTCCGCCGGAGTCATCTGGCCGTCCAGCGCCAGTACCGCGGGAAAGAACGCATCCAGTGCGCCATAGTGTGTCCCAGTCCGCGCGCCCGTATTCATGTCCGCCTCGCCGGTCCATAGCCCATTCGGTTGTCGGTCCACGATGTACTTGTCGATAGCCGTCATGCTCTCGCGCCACATCCGCGCGCAGTCTGCATCGTTAAACAGGATCGAGGCCTTCAGCAGGTACTCGTAAAACGAATCCGTTCCGCCTTCGATGCTTGCTGTCGTTCCGGTCCACGCGCCCGTCGTCACATCGATCTCTGATCCGTACAGCCCGATCTTCGACCGTCGGTCATAGAGCGCCGCCAGCGCCCGCTTGGCCTTGTCGTAGTACTCCTGCTTTCCGGTCAGCCGTGCCAGCATGCCGTACTCGATCAGTAGTGTCCCGATCTCGGCCGGGTTGCTCCGCGTCCCGCGCACTGCGCCCGTGCGCAGATTCACGAACTCGTACGGCATGCCCGTCGGCGAGTCGAACATCGGCAGCATGCGTCGTCCAAGATCGTCGGCCAGCGCCAGCAACCGCTTGTCGCCCGTCATCTGGTAGCTCGAGAGCAAACCTCCCAGCAGCCGGATCGTAATCTCGAAATCTTTTACATAAACGTCCTGATTGAAATTGAGCTGCGTATCGATCAGCTGCCGCGCCTCGTCCGCCTGCGGCTTCAGGTCCATGACGAGCAGGGTGTCGAGCGCATCGACCGGAGTCATCAGCAGAGAGTGCCCATACCAGTCGTGATATTGATGGCTCAGCGGCTTCAGCTCGTCGTGTCCCCAGGCATATTTCTTGTAGCCTTCCCACGCATGCAGCGTCTCCGTGCGAACGCGTGCTGCCATCCCCGCCTTCTGCTGTGCTGTCATCGCCGCAGAAATGGCAGGCGAAGCTGAAGAGACAGAAGTTGGTTGCGCGTAGGCGGAAGTGAAAGCCGGCAACAATAACAGGAGCAGCAAAGCAGGAATGCGCATCGGCGTTAGTATAGCGTCGCTTCGCTATGTCCGCAGCAGCCTGCGCTGCAACTCTTCCAGCGTCTGCCCCTTGGTCTCGGGATACACAAGCAGCACCACCACGAACTGCACCGCCGTCATGATGGAGAAGAAGACGAACGGCGTAGCTGTGCTCATGGCGTGCACCACGACGGGAAACTCAAGTGCGATAGCCGCATTCATAAACCAGTGGCTGGCAGAGCCCACGCCCTGGCCTTTCGAGCGCACTGAAGTTGGAAACACCTCGCCGATATAAACCCAGATCACCGCGCCCTGCGAGACTGAGAAGAACGCAATATAGGTCACCAGCAGCCACAGCAGCGCCCCCGGATGCGACTGCGTCGCAAACAGCCAGGCCACCCCGCCAAGGCACGTGGCGCAACCGGCAGCGCCAATCAGCAGAAGCGTCTTGCGCCCGGCCTTGTCAATCAGCGCCATGCCGACAATGGTGAAGAGAAAATTCGTCGCCCCGATTGCGATCGCTTGCTGGTCGCTCGAAATCTGGCTGAAGCCCGCGGCGGCAAAGATGTTGTTCAGGTAGTAGAGAATCGCATTGATGCCGGCAAGCTGATTGAAAGCACCGATGGAAATTGCCAGAAACAGCGGATAGCGGTACTTCCACTGAAAGACCCGCTCGTGCGCCGTGGCATGCTCCTGCGCCAGCGCGGCGCGAATGTCGTCAAGCTCGGCCTGCGGATCGGGCTCGCCCATCATCTTCAGAACAGCCAGCGCCTCGTCGATCCGGTTCTTTGAGGCTGACCAGCGTGGGCTGCGCGGAATTCCGAAGAGCAGGATCAGAAAGACGACCGCGGGTACAGCCGCAATGCCCACTTGCCACCGCCACTCCATCGCGCCCAGGTGCATGGTGCGGATGACGTAGTTCGACGTATAGGCCACCATGATGCCGAAGACCACGTTGAACTGGAAGGCCGCCACCAGCCGTCCGCGCCACTTGGCCGGCGCAAGCTCTGCAATGTAAACCGGCCCCAGCACAGAGGATGCGCCAATGCCCAGTCCGCCAATGAAGCGGAAGACCATGAACGACCACCATCCCCACGCGAAGGCGCAGCCGGCTGCGGAAGCCACATAGAGCACGGCGGTGATGCGCAGCGTCTCGCGGCTGCCCAGCTTCTGGCCCACCTGCCCGGCGCCCAGCGCGCCAATCACCGTGCCGATCAGCCCAATCGCCACGGTCCAGCCCTTGTTCTGCGGGCTCAGGTTGTAAAGGCGAACCAGCGCATCGATGGCGCCGGAGATCACGACGGTGTCGAAGCCAAAAAGCAGCCCGCCCAGAGCACCCGTCAGGGTCGCTCGCATCAGAGGAAAGTTTGGTCGCATAGAGGAAACTCAGAAATCCCAAACTATCCTACAGACCGCACGCCCATGCGGCAAACTGGAAAGCTTGGCTCAACTCGCTGCCTGCTCTGTGCCCGGCAGCACGGCCAGCACCCGGCAACGGCGCTTGTCGGCCGCGCTCCATGCCAGCGGAATCTCGCTCTCCATGCATGCGCAGTCCCCGGCCTCGAGCACTTCGGTCATGCCGCCGGCATCCAGCCGCAGCTTGCCCTCAAGCACGTAGACCACGCCATGCGCCTCGCGCGCCACATTCATCGCAATCGCCGCGCCCCCCGGCGGAAACTCGATCATCTGCGCCTTTAGCTGCCCACCTTCGACAGAATTCAGCGGCGTGATCCTCACCGACTCCGGCCCGCGTGCATCGCCCTGGAAGTGAGCCTTGCGCGTAATGGAAAGCGTATGCCGCGTCGGCTCCGAGAAGAAATAGCTCAGGCCCACCCCATATACGCGGCAGATAGTGGCCAGCGTGGGCAGCGTCGGAATCATCCGGTCGGTCTCCAGTTTGGAGAGCAGCGCGGTCGAGAGGCCCGTCTCGCTCGCCAGCCGCGAGAGCGTCAGCCGCTTCTGCGTTCGCAGAGCGCGAAGCTTCAATCCAATGCAATACGGTTCCAGCGACCACTGCGCATACGAAACTGCCTTAGGCATTGCAAACACCCCCGCATAGATAAGCAGTGTAAGTAAGACAAGTGTAAGTGAGGATCGCATGCTTTACAGCAAACCACCGGCTAAACCTTGGACAGTTACCGAAGCGGCAGCCGTCATTCGTTGCAATCAGTTTCGGTTCGGCGCCCTTGCGGTTTACCATCGTTCTGTGAGCGCTCAGCGGCCCATGTCTTTGCGAGCGATTCACTTCCTGCTTGGTGCAGACGTCAATCTCCGGTGTGAGACTCCCCCAGCGTGCCCCCCGGATATTCTTCTGCAAAAGGCTGCGTGAGCGCCGGAACCCACGCCCAACCCGCTCTTGCATCGGCTGCATCGAAGGATTCGAGTTCATTCAATATCCGGCACACAGGAGATACACCGGCTCAGGCCTTTACGGACTGGCAGAAAGGTGCACATTATGACCGACATACTGTTTCATTTGATGAGGAAAGTGATCTTCCATACTGGTAAGCGTCTCGTTCCACTCGCGGCGGCTTTCGGTGCCTGCGCTCTTTGTGCCGCACAGGCCAAGCCGGCCGCTGACCCGGCTCCCGATGTGCTGGTGCTCAGCAATGGCGACACCCTGCATGGCAAGCTCGTAAACGAGATCGGCGGCAAGGTAATCTTTCACAGCGATCCGCTCGGTGACATCTCCGTGCCTTGGGACAAAATCAAGGAACTGCATTCGACTCAGCCGTTCGCCGTGCTCGACAACCGTGCGAAGCCCCCGAAGAAACACGGCGCGATTCCCATTCCTACCGGAGCCGTCGAAGCGAATAGTGAAGCGGTAACCATCCAGCCCGTGAGTGGCCCGCCGCTTCCACCCATCCCTCTGAAGAACGCCGAGTTCATCATGGACGCAGCTACACTCGACAAGCAGATCAACCATTCTCCGGGCCTGCTAGCGGGCTGGAACGGCGCAGCCACCGCGGGTGCAACGCTGGTGACTGCCTCGACCAACCAGTACACCTTCTCAGGCGCGGTGAGCCTGGTGCGCACAGTGCCAACTGTGCCATGGCTGAACCCGCGCAACCGCACCTCGCTCAACTTCAGCGGTTCCTACGGCAAGATCACCCAGCCTGCCTACACAGTGCCGGCTGATCCCCCCACGCCTGCCCAGACCATCGGGCCCATCATCACCAAGTCGGCCATCTGGCACCTCGACGGGGAGCGCGACCAGTATTTTACGCAGCGTCTCTTCGCGCTCGGACAGGCGGCATTCGACCACAACTTCGGCCAGGACCTCTCGCTGCAGCAGATCTACGGCGGCGGCATCGGCTGGACCGCCCTGAAAACCACACACCAGGAACTGGACCTGAAGGGAACCATCCAGTATGAGAAGCAGCAGTTCATGGCCGGAGCCGGCAGCGCCAATCAGGATCTTGTGGGCTCAACCTACGCTGCCAACTACCTGCTGCATCTCAAGCTGTTTACCTACACTCAGACTCTCGGCTACATCCCGGCCTACAATGACTTCACTGCCTACTCGGCCACAGAATCCAACACCTTCGCCTTTCCGGCATACAAAAACCTCAGCTTCTCCGTCGGTACACTCGACAGTTATCTGAATGATCCACCGGCGGTGGTGCTCAGTCCCTCTCAGCCACCCATCCGGCGGAACTCGTTCCAGTTCACCATGGGCCTCACCTACGCTATCAAGTCCAGGTACTAGGCCGGGACGTAGATTGGAAGCCGGCAGGCTGGTCGGCCTCCAATCTGCGTAATATTTCAGCAATACGCCTTCATTTGATTTATTTCATTATATTTAAAGCGAAAACCTCTGTTTACTATTTTATAAAAAAGTAACCTATGCTCGATTACTTGGCGAAGGAAAAATAGGCACATTACCTATTCAATTGACCAGTGCTGTAGATAATGAAACCCAGACTCAACACCAGAGCTCAACAAGAAGCTCAGACAAAGTCTGCAGTACCGTTTTTTGCTCCCCAGATTGTGAAGCGGCTCGCGCATGCGGCCTTATGAAGCTGTGTCTGTGTCGGTCAGACATGCTCTGTAAGACCTTGTGCGTAGAGTGCGCAGAAATGCGTTGGCACGGATGGACAGGTTCCAATCGGCCTCGGCCGGTTTTGCGCACGCTGGTTATCGGTTTAACGGATTCCGGCTCGAAGCGGACGGGACCCTTCTTTACGGGGAGACCCGCATTCACT
>DASZXD010000142.1:0-13029 GCA_035546015.1 Occallatibacter sp. | reverse complement strand
GGCTCAATGCGAGAGCTTCATCAGACGAAGGTATCGCCCGATACCTTCGTCTGATTGTTGCAATTTCGTTCCTCTGGCTTAATCGCTACATCAGCGGAAACTCTGGTTTTGCATTCAGTCAAAACTGCAGAGAAGGAGGTCAGGCATGAATTCTGCAGAGAGGTGTCTGGCGATTTCACCGAACACAGCTTATGAGACCCTGGCGCGCGATGAGGATCTCCTGCGCGCAGCCATGGGTGGTTCCCACGCGGCCTTTGCCGAACTACAGAAGACTTATTCTCATCGCGTTTATCAGCGGATTCTGTCGATAACGCGGAATCGTGAGGATGCTGAGGACGCACTGCAGGACGCTTTCTTGAGTGCTTATCTGGCGCTTCCTTCATTTGAAGGGCGATCCAAACTGTCCTCCTGGCTGACCCGAATAGGCATCAATGCGGCACTGATGATCCTTCGCAGACGTCGGTGCCGCCCAGAGACATCATTCGAGCAACTGCAAGACTTCGATGGTGATTGCGCGTACATCGAGGTCCGCGACGATGCTCTCAATCCGGAACAGCTCTACGATCAGCAAGAGCGATGCGATGCAATCCGCTGCGCGCTCCAGAGGCTTGATCCCAAGTTGCGATCAGCGATAGGCATTTGGTTATCGGAAGAGCATTCGATGAAGGAAATAGCACAGGATCTCGGACTCTCGGTGGCATCTGTGAAAGCCAGGCTTCATCGAGCGCGAAAGCGGCTCCTTCGATCTCCGGCTCTGGCAAGCGGAAAACGGATCAGGCCCACCGGGAAAAAGAGCAGTAATCGTGAGCCTTCATCACCGTTGGAGTTTAAGCAACGGACCGTGAAGTCCCTGCGAGAAGATCGAATGTGCGTAAACAGCATTAAGGCGAGTGCAGCAGCAAACCGAATGCTTCATTCGGAACGCGATTGGGAGAATTCAAAAGAGCTTGATTGAATACACGGCTGCGCTAAGCCGCAAGACATAGGAACCGCAAAGATAACCGCAACGCTGTTGCTGCGTGATCGTACATGGCCACGGATCGTCAACCAGACAAAGGAGTCTGTCATGTTTTGTGGAATGCTGGAAGTCAATCCGAGATCCGATCAAGTCGACAATTATTTCGGCATGGCGAAGATGCTGCGGCCGGAACTCGAGAAAATCGATGGCTTCGTCGACAATGACCGTTACGCCAGTCTGACGCGCCCGGGATGGCTCCTCTCGTTGTCAAGCTGGCGCGATGAAAAGGCTCTGGTGCGCTGGAGCGTCGAGGCCCACCATCACAAGGTGATGCAGGCTGCGCGCGATCGGGTCTTCGCCGACTATCGCATGCACATCGGCGAGTTCGTGGCGGACACGCGCGTGCCCCCGGGGCAGACACTGCTCCAGCAACGCCTGGATGTCACCGAGGCGGGGGTGGGTAAGGCGATAACACTGCTCAACGCGCAGCGTGAGCCGAACTGGGTCAAACAGGCTGGTGCAGACGCAGTCGCGAAGTCACTTGGGTTCGATCCAGGTGCATCCGGCATTGTTACCTGGGACGTGTTCGACGCGGTAGCCTCGCCCGGCGACGTCATTGCGCTGATCAAGTGGGGCGACCTTGCAACCGCTGAAGCCTTCGCACGAAACGTAACGTTGCCCGAGAGCGTGCGCCTGCGGAACATCCGTGTGGTCCGCGATTATGGAATGTTCGACCGGCGCGAGGCTCCACAATACTTTGCGAAGGTGCATCCTAGTAGTGGTACCGCTGCCTCGCCGGTCCCGGGATACGAGAAGCCGGTCGGAGCTCATGTCGAAAGGTAGAAACTTTGTGCAGTCGCTTATCTCTGTGAACGTAGGTCTTCCACGCGACATTATGTGGCAAGGCAAGATAGTGCACACCGCTATCTGGAAACGACCCGTAGCAGGCAGGGTGATGGCGCGCCGCCTCAATCTTGACGGTGATGGACAGGGCGATCTTGCGGGACACGGCGGAGAGCACCGCGCCGTGATGGTGTATCAGCTCGACTCTTATCGCTACTGGGGGGCTTACCTTCAAAGACATGATTTTGAGTACGGCCAGTTTGGCGAAAACCTGACAGTCGAAGGTCTGCCCGATAACGAGGTTTGCATCGGAGATTGCTACCGGATCGGCCGCGCACTGTTTGAAGTGACTCAGCCGCGCGTCACCTGCTATCGAGTCGGCATACGGATGAACAACCCGGCCATGCCGGCACTGCTGGTTTCGCATCGAAGACCTGGGTTTTATTTCCGAGTCATCGAAGAAGGCGAAATTGGCATGGGTGACGAGATCATGAAAGTCGCCGATGGGCCGGAACATGTCACTGTCCAGGAGGTGGATGGATTGCTATATCTGCCCGGCCACGACCCCGATCAACTGCAGCGTGCTCTGCGTGTCCCAGCACTCAGCCTGGGCTGGAAGGAGTCTCTCAAATCCTTGGCAGCGGCCGACGAGAAAGGCGGCCAGGTTGGCAATGCGGGCCTTGCTCCGTCTCCCACGCCGCTTCCGATGTGGCCTGGGTTCCGCTCACTGCGAGTTGCGGTGGTACAGTGCGAGAGTGTTGATGTACTCTCGTTTGTTTTGGAATCAGAAGACCGCAGCCCATTACCAGCCGCTCTTCCCGGTCAATTTCTCGTCTTCAAACTCCAGCTGAACAAAGACTCAGATCCAATCCTGCGAAACTATTCAATGTCCGGCCCGCCGGGTACGGGAAAGTATCGCATCAGCGTGAAGCGTGCCGGCGGTGCGGGAAGTCGCTATTTCCATGACCGGGTTCAGGTTGGCGACCTGCTTCAGGTGAGTGCGCCGAGAGGCAGCTTCATACTCGCTCCGGGCAACACACCTGTTGTCTTGCTCAGCGCCGGTATCGGTGCGACCCCGGTTCTCGCAATGCTTCACTCCCTCGCGGATAGGGCCACAAACTCGATGCGGCAAGTCTGGTGGTGTTACGGTGCTCGCAACGGTACGGAACACCCATTTGCGGCGGAGGCGCGAGGCCTTATGAGCAGTCTTACGCAGAGCCGTTCCCTGGTGGCATATAGCAAGCCGAACGATAGAGATCAGCCAGGTAGAGATTACGACGTCCCCGGACGCCTGAGTCTCGCAACGTTGCAAGAGCTTCATGTACCGAAGGAAGCAGACTTCTATCTCTGTGGGCCAGCTGCTTTCCTCGCCGGCTTTACCGCAGACTTGAGTTCCTGGGGCGTGCCTGACTCTTCGATCCACTCCGAGGTATTCGGCGCCGGGTCTTCGATCACACCGGGAATCGCGAGCACCACACCCGTCTCCCCGCACCCGCCCGCCGAAACCGTTGGCAACGGCCCGAAGGTCTCCTTCACACGCAGCGGTCTCACAGTGCCGTGGGACTCGCAGTACGGAAGTCTTCTCGAATTTGCGGAAGCCTGCGACATTCCCGTCCGGTGGTCCTGCCGCATGGGCGTCTGCCACACGTGCGAGTCTGGGTTAATCGATGGAACAGTCAGCTACGATCCCGAGCCGCTTGATCGGCCTGCCGAAGGGAATCTTTTGATCTGTTGTTCAACTCCGAAGACCGCAGTCGAATTAGACCTCTGATCGTGAAACAAACTAGCGTGATTACGCATCAACTAAATTTGACCATGAAAGTTGTTCCGCTGGCCTCTGGGAAGATGACCTGACGACCATCCGGGATTGAGCGACCTGGGCCTTTGACACGCAGATTCTGCATTCCTTGATAGGCCCACTGTGGGCAACGCTTTCACCCTTTGCTCTGCTCGATTTCGAGCATCCCGAAAGGAGAATACATGAAAATCGTTGTGATTGGCGGTAGTGGACTCATCGGTTCAAGACTTGTTAACACACTTCGTGCTGATGGACGAGAAGTGCTGGCTGCATCGCGCTCATCAGGCGTCAACGCGGTCACCGGAGAAGGCCTGGCCGAAGCTCTAAAAGGTGCATCGGTAGTCGTAGATGTAGCGAACGCCCCATCGTGGGAAGACGCGGCCGTGATGAATTTCTTCGAGGCATCTACCCGAAACCTCCTCGCATCTGAGGCAGCGGCAGGCGTGAGACATCACATCGCGCTCTCGGTCGTAGGAACTGAGCGCATGCTCGAAAGCGGATACTTCCGCGCAAAGATCGCGCAGGAAAATCTGATCAAGGCTGCCTCGATTCCTTACTCAATTGTCCGAGCGACACAGTTCTATGAATTCGTCAAAGGCATCGCCGATTTTTCAACTGACGGCAACAAAGTTCATTTGCCGTCTGTGCTTTTCCAGCCGATGGCTGCAGACGATGTCGCGGCTGCTTTAGGCGCGATCGTGGCGGAGCCGCCGGTCAATGGCATGGTTGAAATCGCGGGACCGGAAATCTTTCGCCTAGATGAGGCGATCCGTCGGGGTCTAGCCTCATGTGGGGATTCACGCGAGGTCGTCGCTGACCCGCACGCTCGTTACTACGGCATCGCGATCGAGGAGCGAACGCTCGTTCCAGAAGCCGGCGCCAGGCTCGGAAAGACCCTGTTCGAAGACTGGCTAGCGCAAGGTAATTTAAAGTAGCAAGCCGTCTGCATTTGCGAGCGGGCACGCAATCCGCGTTCTACTTCCCCACTTCTGCAACGACTTCGAGCTCGATGGGCATGCCCAGCGGAAGACTTGCCACGCCGATCACAAGTCGGGTTGAAATTCCCCTGGTGCCCAATACGCTCACGAACAGGTCCGAGGCTCCGTCAGCGACCTTGGGCTGATCGAAGAAATCTCCATATGTTGCCATGAATACTCCGAGCCGAATAACTCTTCTCATTTTGTCGAGCGAACCCAAATGCCCTTTGATGGCCGAGAGCGCGCTTAATGCGGCGGTGCGAGCCGCATCGACCCCTGCGTCTGCGTCGAGCTCTTTGCCAAGACGGCCCAGATACTTCGGCTTATGGTCCACGACGGGAAGCATTCCGGTGAGGAAGAGGAGATTGCCCGAGCGCAGGACTTCGACATAATTGCCAAAGGGAGTTGGAGCCGCAGGAAGTTCAATGCCCAGTTCTCTCAGCCGGACTTCTGCGCTGACCGGCTGCGAACTCCTTGCGACTACCATCTGCCCACGTGCGCACCGCCGTCCACGTGCAGCACCTCCCCAGTCACAAAGCGGGCTTCGGTTAAAAACAAGACTGCATCTGCAACGTCCTTAGCCTCGGAGATCGCCCCCATTGGCGAGAGATTTCTCAAACGGCTTTTGTCGTCGTTCTCGTGCATCGGAGTGTCGACAACGCCGGGAGCAACAGCGTTGAAGCGGATGTTCTTCTTGGCATACTCGCTGGCCAGGCTCAAAGTGATGACATTCAGACCACCCTTGGTCATCATCGGAATCGACGCCGGAACGCCTGCAATGGGATTGTCTGCCAATGCGGCAGTAATGGTTGTTACACTTCCGCCTTCGCCCTGCGCTAACATTTGCTTCACAGCAAGCTGAGTAATGAAGATGAATCCTGCGAGGTTGGTCGAAGTGAACTGGCGAAAATCTTCGGCCGTATACGCCGTGAATGGCTTTGCCGCGAAAATGCCGGCGTTGTTGATGACATGATCAATCGAACCAAAGGTCGAAATCGCGGTGGCCGCAATCTTTTCGGCCGTGGTTTCTTGCCCGATGTCTCCTTGGACGAGTGCAAGATCCGGAGCCGGCGCAAACTCGTCTTCAATGAGACTGAGAGAGTTCGCGACAACGTTGTAGCCGTGGCCGAGGAATACTCGAACGATCGTTGCTCCGATGCCCCGCGAGGCCCCGGTTACAATCACCGTTTTCTTTTTCCTCATCTATCTCTCCTGTTCATTCTCGAAGGTTGCCAGCGAATTTCCTGTGCACGAACTAGTTACAACCGTCGCGCATGATTGTCCATTGAGCTTCGCGTGAACGAAGATAACTGTAGTGATTTAGACAGAAGCGTGTAGTCGAATCAATTGGACGAAGGTATTGATCGATACTTTGGTATGCATGAGCGTGTTGCTGTTTACGCGTCGTTTTCCCGAGGTTCCGGCGCGCACGCAGTGGATCCAATGCGCCAGGACCATTACGAATTCCTTAGAAAATATTCGTTTTACGGCACCTTCGCCACGGTAACTGAAAGGCTCCCGGAGTATGATTGATGCACGATCATTGGCCGGCACGTTTCCCTTCTGAGTTGAGCTGAAAAATTCTCTTCCAGGCCAATTCAGGCTGCCCCGCCTCATGATCTCAAGCTGTTCATTCCAAGAGAACGGATAGTCATCAGGATGCCGATCAGGAGACATCTTGATTTCGCACTGCCTTTCGGGCCCCATCCAGCATCTTGAGCAGAGTTTTACGGAGGGTCGAAAAATGACCAGACAAGCGCCACCAATCTCTTTAGCAGGTTCTCAACTTGGCACGGTTCGCCATGTCTGTGCGTTCTTCTCGAACGACGAGGAGGAATATCGCATCCTGCTTCCGTTCATAAAGGAAGGGTTCAAATCTGGTGACAAAGCTGTTCACGTCCTGAACCCGGAACAACGTCCAGATCACCTGCAACGCCTGATTGACGCCGGCATCGACCCAGCAGTTGCTCTGCAGAGCGGGCAGCTTGAGCTCCACACCAACACCGAAGTCTACCTGCCCGACGGCCGCTTCGATCAAGATCAGATGCTGGAGGTGTTTGAGCATCTGGCCAGCGGAAACGCCAAGGGCGGCTTCCCGCTGAGCCGCATTTGTTGTCGTATGGACTGGGCGGTTGAAGGCAGATCTCATGTCGATGACGTGATCGAGTTCGAGTCGCGTGTAAACGATGTATGGCATCGTCACGATGACGCAGTCATCTGCACCTACCATCTGGGACGTTTTGGGGGTGACGCTGTGATTGACATCATGCGGACGCATCCGATGGTCATCATCGGCGGCATACTTCAGGAAAATCCGTTCTATGTACCGCCGGATGAGTTCCTGCGAGAATTTCGCCAGCGGCGAGCTGGCCGGGGAAATTCATCTGTGGCGGCCTGAGATATGGATGTGCAACCGAGAGATGTTGCAGAGGAGATCAAGCATCTTCAGCGCTGCATTAATGATCTGATTAGCGTACTCGCCCTTCCTGCCAGGTGGATCGGCGGCGAGCCAACCCAGATTGTCGATGTCCTGCTCGATGCGCTGCTGCGCATGCTCCAACTGGATCTCGTCTATGTGCAGTTGAACGATACAAACGGTCAGGCGCCTGTGGAGATGGCTCGGCTCGCTCAGCCGCAAAGACCGGCAGACCAACCGCATGAGATCGGCAAGGTTCTTAAACAGTCGTTAGGCACAGACGTTCAGAAATGGCCTCTGCTTACGCAAAAACTTCTAGGAGACCTGGACATTTCGGTTGTGCCGCTGGGGCTCGGGCTCCAGGGTGAAATTGGCGTAATCGTAGCAGGGTCAAAGCGAGCAGATTTTCCGCTGCAAACCGAGAGACTTATTCTGAGCGTAGCAGCGAATCATGCATCCATTGCGTTGCAGGAGGCGAGGCTCCGAAGCGATCAGAAGCGGCTCGCGAGCGAACTCGATCGGCTCGTCGCGCAACGAACTACAGAACTTGCCTCGGCTAACACGGAGTTGCGAAAGGAAATTGCCGAGCGCAAGCATGCTGAGGAACATCTGAGGCGCAGCGAAGAAAAGTATCGAGTGATTCTTGAAGCAGCGAATGACGCAGTGGTCAGCATGGATGAGAGTGGCACAATTCTCCTTGCCAATGCCGCCGTGAGGCGGATATTCGGCTATGACCCGGTCGAGATAATCGGCAAACCCTTAACCCTCTTGATGCCTGATTACATGCGGGAACTGCACGAGGGTGGTTTCGCAAGGTATTTGGCTACCGGTCAGCGGCACATAAATTGGCAAGGCACCGAACTAACCGCACTTCGGAAGAGTGGGGAAGAGTTTCCTGTAGAAGTCTCATTCGGCGAGCAAACCAGAGACGGCCGTAAAAGTTTTACGGGGTTCCTCCGCGATATTAGCAAGAGAAGGCAGGCGGAGACAGCGCTTCGCGCGGCGATGGAAGAGCGCACACGCATAAGTGCATTCCGAGAAGAGATCGGAGTGGCCCTATCGCATCAAGTGGATTTGAAGGTGGCCCTGCACAATTGTGCCCACGCAGCAGTTCGGCATCTCGATGCCGCGTTCGCCCGTATCTGGACGCTCAGCGGCGACGGCCGCGAACTGGAGTTGCAAGCAAGTGCGGGAATGTACACCCACCTGGATGGACTCCACAGCCGTATCGCCGTCGGACAACACAAAATCGGCCTAATAGCCCAAGAGAGAAAACCGCATTTAACTAACGAAGCCCAAAACGATCCCCGCGTAAGTGACAAAGACTGGGCACGGCGAGAGAAGATGACTTCTTTTGCCGGTTACCCATTGGTGTTGGAGGAGAGGCTAGTGGGCGTCATGGGCATGTTCTCACAGAAGCCGCTCACGGAAAGTACTCTCGAAGCTCTCTCGTATGCCGCAGGTATTATCGCACAGGGCATTGAACGCAGACGCGCGGAAGAAGCTCTGCGTCGCAGCGAAGCATTTCTTGCGGAAGGCCAACGTCTCGGTCAAATAGGCAGTTATTCGTGGCGCGTGGCGACAGACAAGATCGAGTGGTCAAACGAGCTCTATCGCATCTATGAGTTTGAAATCGGCGTGCCCGTGACGCTCGATTTAATCCGCACTCGAGTCCATCCGCAGGATATTAGTTTGTACGAAAAAATGGTCGAAAAGGCACGAGACGGCGGCAAGAACTTTGAATGGCAGTTTCGCTTGCTAATGGCTGACCAATCGATCAAGTATCTGCATTCTGTGGCTCATGCAATCCGAGATCAGAGTGGTCAACTGGAGTATATCGCCGTAGCCCAGGATGTCACCGAGCGTAGACAATCTGAGGAGGCACTTCGCAACACTCAAGCGCAGCTGTCGCGAGCGACGCGGGCTGCCACAGTTGGTGAATTTGCAGCCTCTATCGCACACGAGATCAATCAGCCTCTTGCAGCAGTTGTAGCAAATGGCCACGCCTGCCTGCGCTGGCTATCGGCTGAGCCACCAGGATTGGCTAGAGCGCAGGAAGCTGCGGAACGAATCGTTCGAGATGGCAAGGAAGCGGGAGAAATCCTGCGGCGAATCCGAGCACTCTTTAAGCGAGCTCCTCTTGAAAAGACCGGTCTTAACCTGAATGAAGTTATCGTGGAGGTGCTTCGCCTGTTGGCGGGTGAGACTTCGAAAAGGCTTGTCAGCGTGGAAATGGATCTCGGAAATAACTTGGAAACTGTGGAAGGCGATCGAGTGCAGTTACAGCAACTCCTTTTTAACCTGCTTCAAAACGGAATCGAAGCGATGGACCGAGTTGCGGAGCGACCGAAGAAACTCTTCATCCGCACTAGGCTTCAAAGTCCGGAAACAGTTCTGGTAGAAATTCGGGATTGGGGCATAGGGATAGAAAATCCGGAGAAGGCCTTCGAGGCTTTCTTTACGACGAAAGAAAGCGGGATGGGTATGGGGCTGGCAATCTGCCGCTCAATCATCGATGCACATCACGGCCGGCTATGGGCAGTGCCCGCCGAAGGCTGCGGGACCACATTTTCTTTTACTCTCCCGGCCCAACCGAAAGTCATTGCATGAGTCCTGACAACCCCATCGTTTTTGTGGTCGACGACGACCTCAGGGTTAGAGAAGCCTTGTCAAGCCTGATCTCCTCAATGGGGCTTCAAGTCGCTGTCTTCGGATCAGCCAAGGAATTTATGGAATCTGACAAACCGGACGCTCCCTCATGCTTGGTCCTGGATTTGCAGCTTCCGGGCACGAGTGGCTTGGAACTTCAACAGCAATTGGCAACTGGCGATGCGCCACCGATTGTCTTCATTTCGGGCCATGGAGATATCCCTTCTTCGGTGAGTGCGATGAAGGCCGGTGCGATTGAGTTCTTGCCAAAACCATTTGGGGATGATGAGTTGCTACGAGCGATTAACGCCGCTATCGCACGCGACAGAACAGCCCGGAAACAGAGATCGGAACTTACCGAGTTGCAGAGACATTACGCCCTTCTTACACCTCGCGAGCGTGAAGTTCTGCCTTACGTGGTTGCGGGCTTTGCCAATAAGGTCACCGCTGCCGATCTGGGAACCAGTCAGATCACGATCGGGGTGCACAGGGGCCAGATCATGCGCAAGATGGAAGCGAAATCACTCGCAGAGCTCATCAGAATGGCCGATAGACTGGGGATCGCTCGCGTTTCTAAATAAACCTATAATTGCCGCCTTTGCGTATTGACGCTACCGTCGTAGCGTAGACGGAGATAGGTCCCCGAATGACAAATGCTGCAAGACATACGGTAGTGGTGGTCGCGGTGGACGACGACTTCCGGGTCCGGGAGTCGATCGAGAGTCTTTTGGAATCGGCCGGATTCGCGCCTGAACTTTTCTCGTCAGCGGAGGAGTTTCTGCGTTCAGGGAAACTCTCCATCGCTGCTTGTGTGATTACCGACGTTCGAATGTCGGGTATGGATGGTCTTGAGTTGCAACGTCGTATCAGGCTCGAACGACCGACATTGCCAGTGATCTTTATATCAGCTCACAACGATCCTGAAACCCGGACGGTAGCCTTCAATGAAGGCGCAGTCCATTTTCTGCAAAAGCCTTTCGATGGCGCAGACCTGCTCGAAAAGATCCGTGCCGCTCTAGCAACGTTGACAAACTAATTCGCGGAGTTCCCCTGAGTTTTCCCGCGCAGAGGAGAAGTGTGTCTGGCTTCAATTTGATTGGTCCGGTCGTCAAATTCCGGGATCATGCCTGACAAGATCAGGGTCGTTGCCATGGCCGATTCTGCGGATTCTAAGCAAAGCTTTAGTGATGAGGAGCCCCCCCAAACCGTTTGATCAGCCTAAGGGCACGACATCCATGAGACGCAGGAGGAATAAGGTGAGCTTATCAAGCGTTTCACTGGCAAGATGCGCCCGGTTCGTACTCAGGAAGAAGACTGGAGCCGGTTATGGAATACCCAGACAGCACAGCGACGATTGAACAAGACTATATCGAATGTCGGTCTGAACAGATCATAGGCAGGAGTCCGAATCTGCTGTCCGCACTAGCAGAAGTAGAGCGAGTGGCGCCAACCAATGCCACCGTGCTGGTGCTTGGAGAAACGGGCACCGGCAAGGAACTGATCGCCCGCGGCATTCACGATCTCAGCCCGCGCCGCGAGCGCCCATTCGTAAAGCTGGATTGTGCGGCGATTCCGTTTGACTTACTCGAAAGCGAACTCTTTGGGCAGGAAAAGGGCGTGTCTGCGGGAACTATCGCGCAGAAAATTGGCAGCTTCGAAATGGCTGACACAGGGACACTGTTCCTTGATGAAATTGGTGATCTTCCGCTGGCATTGCAGCCTAAACTGCTGCGAATCCTGCGAGAGCAGGAATTCGTGCGTCCCGGAAGTGGCCGGATGCATCGCGTCAACGTTCGTCTGGTTGCAGCGACACATCGGGATCTGTCGGATATGGTCGGGCAGAGAGAGTTCCGTAGTGATCTCTACTATCGTCTGAATGGATTCCCAATTCTGCTGCCACCGTTGCGAGAACGCCCGGAGGATATACCTCTGCTGGTTTCGCATTTTGTGGAGATATTTTCACAGCGCATGGGCAAGCCGATTCACCGTATTCCAAACGAGACACTGAATATATTCACCTCGCATTCCTGGCCAGGGAACGTGCGAGAACTTCAGCACCTAATCGAACGAGCCGTCATTCTGTCGAGTGATGGAGTACTTCCGAATCCTTTACCTTTATTCAACAGAAATTCGATGAAGGCAGGTTCTTCGCCGGGAACATTCAAGAATTCCAGGCAAGCCGCGATCCGCTCGAACAGCGGAGTGCGTTCCGATTCTTTACCGATATCACACGATCATTCTGTTACAGCTGTGCAGATGAATAACCATGGAGCAGGATCATCAAACAAGTCTGCCGAACCACCTATCGTGTTCGTCATCGACGGCGATGCCTCATCACGTCAATCCATCGAAGGATTGATTCTCAGCGCAGGCTGGCAATCCGAAACGTTTGCGTCTGCTCGGGAATTCCTCGGCCGGCCGCGGTCATCCGTTCCAAATTGCCTAGTGCTCGGTATGTCTCTTCAGGACCTCAAAGGTCTTGACCTGCAAAAGCAAATCGCCAGCGACCGTGCTGAAACGCCGATCATATTCATCGCCGGCGAAGGTGATGTATCGACATCGGTTCAAGCCATGAAGGCTGGAGCTGTTGAATTTTTGATAAGACCATTTAGTGATGAGGTTTTCCTGGGGGCCGTCCGTGAGAGTCTTCAACGTAGCTATGTTGCCCTTAGCCGCGAAGCAGAAATGCAGCCGATCCGCGATCGCTATGTATCACTCACCTACCGTGAACGGCAAGTCATGGCTTTGGTTGCAACCGGGCTCTTGAATAAACAGGTCGGTGCCGAACTCGGCATCAGCGAGATCACCGTAAAGGCACATCGCGGACGGGTGATGCAAAAGATGGGGGCAAATTCTGTCGTCGACCTGGCAAGAATGGCCGCGAGGCTCCGTTCAGAGCGCTTTCCACACATTAACTTAATGCAAGTCGCCGTCTCTGGGCGAGCTGAACCTGTGCCGAAGCGGTTGAGGTGTTAGGTGACGAGTGGCTTGAGTCCGGGCGATCGGTCGTTCCGTGGGTGCCAATCGTCATTGTTCCCGGGAATGCAATTACCTGCTGAATCCGCTGCATCACAATTTGTTAAGACTTCGGATTCGGAACTCTGACAAGTTCTCCATCCATAAGCGATTGTTAAAATAACTGCCAAGAGAACACGGCCGCGAATATAATGAAATGATCGGAAGGCCGATATCGTGCATTGAAATGTGAGCACAAAGGCGGAATCCATTCCAGCTTAAGTTATTTTTCTAAAGGGCGGGAGTAGTTCAGTGGTAGAACGTCAGCTTCCCAAGCTGAATGTCGCCGGTTCGATCCCGGTCTCCCGCTCCATGCATGTACCCCATGTTGACGCGGCGAAAGCGCAGTTCACGGAATCTCTGTACAAAGCCC
>DASZXD010000141.1:0-4368 GCA_035546015.1 Occallatibacter sp. | reverse complement strand
ATTCATATGCCTCTTGCGGAGCACGACTTAAAAGGCCGGTAGCGTCGTTATGCGGCCAGTGCTGAAACCCGCGCATAGCTCACCTGCGCACGCTCTTCAATCTTGCGATTAAGTACTCCCGCCAGCCCCATCAGAGATGCGGAAGCGCACGCCGGACATTGCATGGAGCTATTGCCCACACTGTTGCAGTCCTGGCAAAGATAGGCACTGGTTAAAGGTATATGCTGCATCGAGACCAAAGTCATGTGCTCACCCCGATAACTCTGTCGCTCGTCGTGCATGTCCATAGCCCTCATCTGTTACGGAAAGATAAGAAGAGGACTCCCCAATCGGCCTTACGTGTCTGAATGGATGCCGGACAGTTCGTGCAGAGTTGTTTTTCTTCAGAGCGCTCGGCGGATTTTAACGCTTCACCGATTCCCTTCGCTCAATGGTGTGCGTCGAACCAAAAGCGTTTCAGCCACAATCCTTCGGCGCCTCGCCGGAATTAAACTATTGTCTGAGGGACCACGTGCTTCGTATCGCTGCTTTGATCCTGCTCCTGGCTTCGTTCGCCGCGCTCCATCCGGCACAGGCCCAGGAGTCCTCCTCTACCGCCATTCCCGCTCCCGCAGGCACTGAGCCTGTACCGCCGGCTCCGGTTGCTGTCTCCGAGCAGGTCACGGCAGCAGAAGCCGCCATCGCCGCCTCTGACTGGAAGACAGCCGAAGCCAAACTAAGCCCATGGGTTGCCGCCAATCCCAATGACGCGCGGGCGCTCTTCGATCTCGGCTATGTTGCTGACGCCGAAAACCGTCTCGACGACGCCGCCGGCTTTTATCGCCGTGCCATCGCCGCCGATCCCAAATCCTTTGAAGCCCATCTCTCCCTCGGCCTGCTGCTCGCCCGCCAGGGCAAGCCAGACGAGGCCCGCCCCGAACTGGCTACAGCCACCGCACTCGATCCCGGCCCGGCTGGGCCCGCGCTCAAGGCCCGTGCATGGCGCGCGCTGGCGCAGATTGACCGTCCAAAACCCGGTGGCGACAACGACCCAACGGCCGCCTCCAATGATCTGATTGAAGCGCTCAAAATCTCGCCTGAAACCGAGGAAGACACCCTTCTGGCCGCCAGCCTGGCTGAAGATGCCGGCCAATACGACACAGCCGAAGGCGCCTATCGCCGTGTTCTGGCAAAAGACCCCAAGTCGCGCCCGGCCATCACCGGCCTCGCACACCTGCTTCTCGCCCGCAAACAATACTCTGACGCTGAAACCCTGCTCCGCACCGCACTCGTGCAGTTCCCTGACGACCCGGTACTCACAGCCCAGCTTGCCACCGCCCTTGCTGCCCAGGACAAGGCCGACGCTCTGCCTCTGCTCCAGAAGCTCCACGAGTCCCACCCCGACGATCTGGCTGTAACCCGCATGCTGGCCTCGGTACTGGCCGACGCGGGCGACTACGCGGGCTCAGACAAGCTTTACACAGGCCTGCTTGCCGCCAGCCCCAAAGATCCGGATCTGCTCATCGCGCACGGTCAGAACCTCGTCCATCAGCTCCGCTACGTCGACGCCTACGCCGTCTTTGACGAAGCCACCAAGATCGCCCAAACAAACATTGACGCCTGGAGCGGGCTTGCCTTTGTCACCTCGCGCCTCGAGCGGCCCAATGACACGCTCCACGCGCTTACCATGCGTTCTCAGTTCGCGCCTGAGAATGCATCCACTTACTTTCTCTGGGCCATCTCTTACGACAAGCTTCAGGACAAAAAACAGGCCATCGTCTACTACCAGCACTTCCTCGACGCCGCAGCCGGCAAGTATCCCAATGAGGAGTGGCAGGCCAAACAACGGCTTGAACTCTTAAAGAAGTAGCCGCTCTCCGCAGTGAACGCAAATAAATGTGTTCCGCGATGTGACCTTCGCGACAGCAGGCCGCATCTTATCCTCTTGCAGTTTGCCGCAGGATGGGCCTACTATTAGTCACACCTTGGGGTAGACCGCAGGGGGTCCATCATGAGAACACTGGTTCTGATGGCCGGGCTTCTCGCAGCAGCTTTGACGGCGGCGCCGGCATGTGCATCTTCGCTTGACAACAAGCCCCCTGATCAGCAGATGATCGACGCCCTCGAAGCGCGCGCCAGTCAGGCCCAGCCTCGCGAGCAGTGTTTCCTCTACGCCGAGATCGTCCACCAGATGACCGAGTTAAGCCTGAAGCAATACCAGGCTGGCAATGTAGACGACGCCAATAGTCTGCTGAAGAAAATCCAGATGATAGCGCAAAAGATTCACCTCACTCTGGCCGGCAACGACAAACGGCTCAAGAACGCTGAAATTCTTCTCCGTCACACAGCCTTCAGGCTGAACGAGATGCTGCACGCCAGCAATTATCAGGACCGTCCGCTTGTCGAGCAAACCCTCGCGCAGGTCAACCATGCCCAGAATGAAGCCATGATGCAGGTCTTCGAAAAGTAGAGTCTGCGCGCGTAGTGTCTGAATCGGGGCGTCCTAAATCTTCCATGCGTACTCTGGCAGCAATTCTGCTCTCTCTTTTAGTGGCGGCGCCAATCTCCGCCCAACGCCTGAAACGCGATCCGCTGAGTGAAGCCCAGCAGGAACAGATCGCGGAAGCCGGCATCGATCCTGTTGGCCGCGTTAATCTTTACGTCAAGTTCCTCAACGAGCGCGCAGATACAATCAAGGGGCTCACCACCCGGGCGCACACCTCCGCACGCGGCAGCCGCTTGGACAATGAGTTACAGGGTTTTGCGGCGCTCGTCGACGAACTCGGCGACAATCTTGACGTCTACTCCGACCGCAAAGCCGACATTCGCAAGAGCCTCAAGCCGCTGAACGAAAACATCGAGCGCTGGCAGGCAATGCTCAAGGCCCTTCCCAGCGAGCCGGCCTTTGAAATCTCCCTCCACGAGGCCCTTGAGAGCAGCAGCGACCTCGCCGATCAGACCAAGCAGCTCATCGCCGATCAAACCGCGTACTTCAACCTGCACAAAGACGAGAAGGGCCAGGACCGCTACGAGCCTAAGTAACCGGTGCGCCCTGCCTGCTATCCTCAAACCAGGGTGAGCACCAATTTCGTCGAGATCTTTCAGCAGGAGTACCGGGCGTTGCGGCCGCGCGCGCCCATGCCGCCCATCCAGGTACGCTTCCGGCGTTTTACCTCGCTCAATACACGAATCCGCCTCCGCGAGGGCTATATCCTCGTCAGCCTCTCCGATCTGCTGGAAGGCGCGCCGGAGACCGTGATTCGCGCCATTGCGCACATTCTGCTGGCCAAACTCTACAAAAAGCCCATCGATCCGACACATAACCTGCGCTACAAGCGCTTTTGTACCAGTGCTGCTGTCACCCGTCAGGCCGAGCTCATCCGCCACGCTCGCGGAACCAAACGCTACTTCGGCCCTGAAGGCCGCTACTACAACCTCGAAGAGGTCTTCGAGTCACTTAATATGCGGTTTTTCGGTGGGCTCCTGGGCCGCCCCGAGCTTACCTGGAGCGAGCACCACGCCAAGCGCCTGCTGGGCCACTACGATGCAGCGCACAACACTATCGTCGTGAGCCGTGTCTTCGACCGCCCATCCAGCCCTCGCTACGCCATCGAGTACCTGCTCTACCACGAGATGCTTCATCTCAAACACCCGGTGCGTATGCGCGGCTTGCGGCGCTGTGTACACTCCAGCGAGTTCAAGGCAGAAGAGGCGCGTTTTCCGCAACTTGCTGAAGCGCTCGCGTTTATCAAACGCCTCTAGCAGAAGTATCTTTCTTACGTCTCGTGCAGGATTTTGCTTTTACACTTCCCATCAGCCATGAGAAACTTTTAACTAAAGACGCCAAATGATTTTTATTCGCGCTGCACTGCACCTACGCTCCAATTCTCCTCAGATACCTTAACTATCCCGCCGCGGAATTTGTCCCGGCTCTGCGGGTTGGTTCGTCACGTTTTTGCGCTCTGTACACTTGTTGCTTTTTATTCAAGAACGGCTGACGCAAACAGGAAGACATGACTCTGAAGCTGCGACTACTGGGCCCCCTTGTGCTGTTGTTTATTCCTGCGCTCTTCGCGCAGTTTGCTGCAGCTCAGTCAGGCGCAATCACCGGCACGGTTCTTGATCCCAGCGGCGCAGCCATCCCTGGCGCGCTGATCGCACTTGCCAGCGCCAGCCAGGCATTCCACGCAAAATCTGGGCCCGAGGGCCACTACGCATTTCACGCACTCGCTCCCGGCGTCTACGTGCTCAGCATCAGTGCAAAAGGCTTTACCCCGCGCACAATCCCAGACATCGCCATCACCGCTGGCCAGACGAAAGAGCTGAATCTTCCTCTCTCCATCGCCGTCGCACAGCAGAATCTCACCGTCAGCGATCAGAATCAGGGTG
>DASZXD010000140.1:0-3425 GCA_035546015.1 Occallatibacter sp. | reverse complement strand
CCTTCATATTTCAGAGGTTGACAGATGGGCTTATGTGCTTTTGCTATGAATGCCTTAGCGCAACCTGCCTTTAGATGTGCTCCTGCTGGGCTTTTCAGAGTCGCAAAAAGCCGGAGCATTCGGCTGTTAACCGAAGGGTTGTAGGTTCGAGTCCTACCTGAGGAGCCAATTATTTTCTTAGCTTTACGACTCCGCAACATCCCCCGATGAACCTCAGGAACTGCCGATTGTAGGGATTTTTGTGGGTACTCTCCATCAAAACTCTGCGTAATTGCGATTGATTGTGCACAATCTACTTCGGGCCCAACTCCTCTTGCCCGTCTCTAAAACCGTTTGCTTGGCGTGGATACTCATCTGCAAGTCGGCCAAGTTAAGGAATCTGCCAGCTGTATGGAAAAGCGCAAGGGGTACATTCTTCTGCAGGGTCGCGGGAGCGTTCTTACCTAGCCGAGATTCTAAATATCGACAAGCTAGGCAAGCAAAGAAGGCCGCTGCCACTGCACAAATCGATTTGACAGTGACGTTCAGGAGCCTCCGCGCCTACTCGGCACGGAGGGCGTGAACTGGATCGACTGCGGCTGCCTTGCGTGAAGGCAGATAGCAGGCAACCCATGCAATCAGAAGAACTGCTCCGGTGGCCAAGCTATAGGTCCACGGGTCTATGGGGCTCACCTGAAAGAGGAGCGATCCCATGAGGCGCATGGTGGCGAAAGCGACCCCAATACCGGCAAAGATGCCAATGGCGGTCAGCACAATTCCCTGGCGAACAAACATGCGTGTGAGCATTTCGCGTTGTGCGCCCAATGCCATCCGGATGCCGATTTCGCGCGTACGCTGCGAGACGGCGTAGGCAATGACGCCATAGATGCCGACGATACCAAGCAGCAGCGCCATGCTTCCAGCAACGCACAGCATAACGAGCATGAACGATGTGCGCGCCATGGATTTGGTGTAAAGCACACCCAGAGTCGTCTGGTCGGCAAGCGGCAAATCTCGGTCGACGGACCAGACAGCCTGCTGGATTTCATTACGGAATGCAGCCTGGCCGGCGCGCGGCGAGCGGATCACAAAATTTACATAGCGGCGCACCATTTCTTTTTGCGTCTCAAAGTTGTCCTGGTAAAGGGGCCAGTAAACCGCGCTGGAAGGCGGCTTGCTGACTCCGTCATCGTAGACGTTGGCGGAGACACCGATGATCTCGTGCCATGGATCGCTTGAACCCACGTGGACAAATTTTCCTATGGCATTTGCGGGCGATCCCCAGTACTCGCGGGCAAAGTTCTCAGAGATGATGGCAACGGGGCGCTTCTGGAACTCTTCGTCCCAGGTAATGTCGCGGCCGGCGACGAGCGGCATCCCCATGGTGGAGAAGTAGCCCGGAGAGACGAACTTGAAGCTGCGGACCGGAGCGAGCTCGCCTTCCTTATAAACATGATCTTCGGCGTAAACAGGGTCGAAGGAATAATTGCCAGACATGGGGACATCCGTTGTGAGGCCGACCGAAGTGACACCGGGGATGGATGCGAGCTTGCTGGCAATGGCCTGCTCGGTGCGTAATACACGCTCTTTCTGCGTCTCAGGAATCTGTGTCTCGGGGATGAAGATGCTGAAAGCCTCAAGCGAAGCCGGATCGGAGAACCCGGGAGACACATGGGCCAGCGCGTGGAAGGTGCGAATCATGAGACCGGAGCAGATGAGCAGTACTAGTGCGAGAGCGACCTGCACCACGACAAGGACTTTGCGGGCGCGGTGCCGTTCGCGGCTCTGGCTGAGAGCGCGGCCGCCTTCGCGAAGGCCGGTACTGGCCGTTACGCCGGAGTACTTTATGACCGGAATGATTCCGATGACGAGACTGACGAAGAGAGCGAGACCGAGCGTGAAGAGAAGCACCGGAAAGTCAATGCCAATCTCATTCAAGCGGGGCAGACCGATAGGAGCAGCAGCCACCAGTATCCTCAATGCTCCATAGGCGAGAGCCAGACCGATGAAGCTGCCCACGAAGCCGAGTGCGAGACTTTCCGTCAGCAACCCCATCGTGATGCTTCTGCGGCCGGCTCCGAGCGCAGAGCGAATAGCAAGCTCCTGCCTGCGGCCTTCGACGCGAACGAGCAGTAAATTAGCCACATTGGCGCAGGCTACGAGCAAGACAATGGCGATTGAACCCATGAGAACCCAAAGCAGGTTGCCGATGTCTCCAACCACATCTTTCTTGAGAGAGTGAAGATCGGGAGCAAAGTGAGCCTTTTCAAAGACTGCCGCGCTGAAGCCTTCCGGAGGAGGAAAGCTGCGGACGGCGATGGGAATCAGACGTGCCAGGTCGACGTTAGCCTGCTGCAACGTGACGCCGGGTTTGAGTCGCGCCAGACCCTTATAGCTGAAGTTGCCGAGCTTGGTCTTGCTGCGGTCGAACTGCATGGGAAGTATCAGGTCTGTGTCTTTGTAATCGAGGAAGCGAAAGCTCTGGGGAAGGACTCCGATAATCTCGCGCGCGGTGCCATCGAGTGTGATCGAGCGGCCGATGATGCTTCTATCTCCGCCGAAATGGCGCTGCCAATAGCCAT
This sequence comes from Occallatibacter sp., assembly GCA_035546015.1. Taxonomy (GTDB): domain Bacteria; phylum Acidobacteriota; class Terriglobia; order Terriglobales; family Acidobacteriaceae; genus Telmatobacter. Next base: position 864 of record DASZXD010000140.1, on the reverse strand, counting down.
AGGTGAGCAGAACCGTCTTCGCCGCGTTGGGCTGATCGTCCTGGTGTGTGAAGAGCCGGCCAAGTTGCGGCTTAACGCCAAGAAGAGGCAGAACGCCTTCGGTTACGTCGACACCCTGCACGTGTTCGGGCTGCGCGGTGCCAGTGAGGCTGTACGCGTCACCCTGATAGACACCGATATCCTCCAGGGTCGTGTTCTGTTCTCGATCTATAAAATAGAGGAACGGCGCCATTGTGAGTCGGGGAATGTTGACACCGGGCGCGCTGTTCCACACACCGATGAGTTGGTCGGGATGTGGATACGCTAACGGCTTGAGAAGGATACCTTCGACAACACTGAAGACAACGGTGTTGGCGCCGATGCCAATGGCCAGAGTGAGCAGAGTCACGCAGGTAAAGAGCGGCGCACGGCCAAGCCTCCGGCCGATCTGCTTCAATTGGTCAAGGAAGAGTGCCATGCGGTGCCTCCTCATGCGCTGAAACGATGAATGGAATAACCGCGCAGATGCGGCACTCCTGGAATTGATATGGCGTAACCTTGCAAATGGCATGCCATTACCGGTTCCGCGATGCCCAAGATTCTGCGCAAGATAAGAACCCAGCCAGGTGACAGAGCTGTTCGCTCTTGCCAGCCACTGTCCGCAAACGAACGGAGCGCCGAATCCGTGCCGGTCAGCGGATTTTTAGCGACTGCAGTGAGAGGTACGCACCCGTCTGGGCAAAAGTTTCAGCAGATTTCTTTGCCATAGCCACTCAGAAGCACAACTCTAAGGCCCCCCCGGTTCGCTCCGGATTCTGTAAGAAAAGAGCGGACCGTTGCCGGATTTGACGGTTCGCAGTGCCAGCCAAAGTGGCTTGGCCGGCA
>DASZXD010000139.1:0-2356 GCA_035546015.1 Occallatibacter sp. | reverse complement strand
CGTATGTGCTAAGCGCGAACATATACCATTGCTTAGCGCTGACAAACTGGTACACAAAGAACTGCAATGCTTACGCGAATTCTCATCAGAAGATGGGCATGGAAGGTGATAGGTCCGTGACACCATCGAGAGACCCCTTCTTTGAGTTTGAGGCACTAGTCACAGCAATCGTGCGCGGTTTCGATACGCTACGCTACGCCCTCTGGAAGAAATGGGGTGGGCGAGGGACGACCCCTTCTTCCTACGAAAAAGTTTTGGGTGGACTGCAAAAGTGCCCAGAACCAATATTCAAGAGACTGTGTTTATCTGCAACTGAAAGCTATACTCAAGCAAAGAAATATAGGCATTGCATTCAGCATTACGTCGATATGGGCTCGGGTTCATGGGCAATGTTCGAGCGAACGCCCTCACGAGCATGGTCGGTGATTGTTCGAGTGCCAGACAATCCGGAAGCTCGCTCTTCAAATAAATGGCAGTTCTCGCAAAACTTGGATGCTCTCTCTATGGGTTGGGAGTTGTGTACAGAACTGTTCTGTATTGTGGCCATTTCTCTTGGGCACGCACATTTATGTCTCGGAGAGCGGGATGACTAGTTCTTGCTTAAGAACTCCTCGTACTCCTTGATCCAATCCGGCACGGAGAAAATAAACTGCCCTTCCTGCAGCGTCATCGCGCCTTGACAGACGGCGCGACACACCGACGCTTCTAACTGATCCTTGAACTTCGCGTCCCAGTCGCCATGTGGTCGCTCCGGTGGCAGACTGCAATTGTCAGTGGGATACACTCTCACACAGCGCGGCAGAGGATGCCCTTTTTTTCTTTTCTAGGTAAGCCTAGCTCAAGCATCCGCTGCGCATTCAGTTTTGTCCTCTTTATCTAGGTGACCTGACTATCTTTGTCCAATCAAGCACGCAAACCGCTGACGATATTAGCTGCGTCACATGGTGATTTTCCGCGATGGGTGGGTGCTCAGGATCCCACGCATGATGGTGAAGGGGCTTACGGCCCTTGCAGTGCTGTTGTAGACGGGCGCCGCAACTGCTGGGCTGTGCTTCGAGGTGGTTGTGGGCGTATCGCGCGACATACGGTCCCCGCGCTGAACGAGGAGTACCGACAGCACGGTATCCGCGTGGCGGGCAGCAGCGCGCCGGAGAAGGCCCAAACATTCGGTATTCGGTCCAAGCAGCACTTTTTCCTGCTTGATTACGGCAGACCCGACCTGACACCCGATTTAGTCCTGCATGGATTTAGAGTCTGCAGTTAAGAATGTTACTTCTTCGTTGATTGCCGCACGGCTGCGGGCAAATTCCTGCGGCGTGAGATTTCCCAGCGAGCTGTGGGGCCGTTCGGTGTTGTACTCGATCCTCCACGCCTCGATGATCCTGCGGGCGTGCCCCATGCCTGTGAACCAGTGCTCGTTCAGGCACTCGTCGCGAAACTTGCCGTTGAAGCTCTCGATGTAGGCGTTCTCGTTCGGTTTGCCGGGCCGGATGAACGACAGCTGCACGTTGGCCGCATAGGCCCAGGCATCGAGCACCTGGCCCTCGAACTCTGGTCCGTGATCCACCGTGATCGACTTTGGCAGGCCGCGCGTATCGGCCAGGCGTTCCATCACCGCCTTGACCCGGGAGCCGGTGATCGAGGTATCGACCTCGATCGCCACGCACTCGCGCGTGCAGTCGTCCACGATGTTCAGGCAGCGCAGCCGGCGCCCGTCGGCAAGCCCGTCCGAGACGAAGTCCATCGACCAGCTCAGATTTGCCGTCACCGGCCTGGGCAGCGGCTTGCGCTCCATCAGCCCGATGCGTTTGCGCTTGCGCCGCCGCACTGCCAGGCCCGCCTCGCGGTAGAGCCGGTAGACGTGCTTGCGGTTGACCTCCCACCCTTCCCGTCGCAGCCGCAGGTAAATGCGCCGATATCCATAGCGGCGCTTGGCCGCCGCGATCTCACCGATGCGTGCACTCAGCCCAGGCCAATGCGGCCGACGACTTTGGTAGCGGTACAGCGATCGGGAAATCCGTACCAGCCCGCAGGCACGCGTCACACCGAAGTCGTGGTCTGTCATGAGTACCCCCACCGCTTCGCGCTTTGCCTGCGGGCTTACCATTTTCGGCCCAGCAGATCCTTCAGCGCCGCCTTGTCCAGTTCCGCATCGGCCAGCAGACGCTTGAGCTTGCCGTTCTCGGCTTCCAGTTCCTTCAGTCGCCTGGCCTCGGACACCGTCATCCCGGCGTACCTGGCCTTCCAGTTGTAGAAAGTGGCTTCCGAGATCCCGTGCCGCCGGCACAAATCCTTCGTCTTGGCTCCGGCCTCCGCCTCCTTCAGTACCCCGATGATCTGCTCTTCCGTGAATCTC
>DASZXD010000138.1:0-18403 GCA_035546015.1 Occallatibacter sp. | reverse complement strand
CACGAGAAGGAAGTCGAGTTCGAGCACGCGCCCAACGGCATCACCGGCCTCGAGACCGCACTCGGCCTCTGCCTTCGCTGGCTGCACAAGGAGTGGCGTCTCCCGCTCGGCCGCGTGCTGAGCCTGCTCAGCGCACAGCCCGCCGCATTGCTCAACCTGAAAGGCCGCGGCACTCTCGCCGCCGGCAGCTATGCAGACGTCGTCATCTTCGACCCCAAAACCGAGTGGACCTACCGGGCTACAGACACTAAATCAAAATCGAAGAATACCCCTTTCGACGGCTGGACCATGCTGGGCAAAGTCCGCTGGACCATTTGCGAAGGCCGCGTGGTATACACGAACCCTGCGTGAGCAAGCGCATACCCGGCCTGCAACTCAATGCAGCGAGTCGCCGGGATGCTCAGGGATTTCCGGCTGGTCGAGAATCTGCACTGCCGTTGCCGGTCCAAGGTCGGTCCAGTCCTGCAGCACCCATACGACCCTTTTGTCAGGCGTCACCTCGACAAGTTGCGGCCCCTGGTCCTTGCCGCCGCGCGAGCAGATAATTGTGTTGCCGTTGGCAAGCCGCGTCGCCGACTGCGCATTTTCATACCGGTATTCGGTGGGTAGCTCGTCCGGCTTCACCTCCCACACGGTCTCGCCCTTCGGGTTCACTTCACGCGTCTCCACATCGTGCTCGTCGGTGATGAGCGTGTTGCCGTTCTTCAACCGGACAGCCGCCCACGGCGACCGGATATCGTAGCTCCATACCTGCCTGAAGTGCTTGTCGTACTCAATGACCTTGCCCATCTCCAGAAAAGGCACCAGATAGGTTCCCTGGGCCGTGTAACGCACTCGCCGGAACTGTGCGTGCACGGTCTTCCGATCTGTAAGGCTCGGCGCGGGCAACTCGTGTTGCACAAGAACCTTGTTCGTTTTGACGTTCATCACAATCAGCCTGGGCGGAAGACCGTTCTCGATAAACAGTACCTTGTCTTTGCCGATCGGCTGGCAGGTGTGTATCTCGGTTCCCGGAGACGCGTCATGGCGCCACACCACCTTTTTGTCAGGTGTAATCTCGGCCACATATTGCATGCGGCTGAAGAGGATATTGCCGTTCGAAAGCATCCAAGCGTCGTCGTACTCCCAGCCGGGACCTGTCGAATATGTCCACACAATTTTGCCACCGTCGATGAGCAGCAGCTTGTTGTAGCCCTCGCCCAGATAGAGCATGGGATGCTGTGCCAGCCCATTGCCGGGTAACCCGGCTGGCGTTGGCCGGCCTGGTTTGCGCGGAGGTGTCTCTGTCTCAGACGCCGCCATAGCCGGAATACCCGGAGCGGTAAACAGAGGCAGCACCTTCATCAGCGGCGCATTTTCCGCGGCACTGACAGTGCGCCATGGGAATGCAGCAACACAAACGGCTGCGGCCAGTAGCAGACGGCCGCGCAAGGCAGAAAAAGAATATGTTTTACATCTCAGCATGATTTTCATTCTCTGTAGGGGGTGCAATCGTCACCGTGGAAAGTATATTCCGGTCTTTCCTTCTTGTACGGCACTCTGATGTGGCCGATTTGCGGTAAGAGAATTTCTGCTTGCGAGAGCAAACCATGACTCCCTATGCTTGCCAGGAACAGTCCGCCGCGTTTTTCCCGCATGAGGCATGAAGAATGGATAAGAGAGAGTTCCTCAAAACCACCGGAGCCTTTGTAGCCGCCACCATGTTGCCGCACATCGACGCGAGCACAGAGGCCACCGGCCATCGCACCAACTGGTCCGGCAACCTGACTTACAGCACTGACAATCTGCAATCGCCTGCGTCGGTCGAAGAGCTGCAGAAGCTGGTCAAGAGCAGCGCCCATTTGCGCGCACTCGGTTCGCGCCACTCTTTCAACTCCATCGCAGACAGCCGCTTCGAGCAGATCTCCGTCGCGCACCTCAATGACACCGCGCTCGACGAGGCTGCGCACAGGGTCACCGTAGGCGGCGGAGTCACGTACGCGCAGCTTGCGCCATGGCTTACGCAACGCGGCTACGCGCTGCACAATCTCGCCTCGCTCCCCGGCGTCACCGTCATCGGCGCATGTTCTACCGCTACGCACGGTTCGGGCCTGCACAACGGCAACCTTGCGACGCCCGTCGCCGCCATCGAGTTCGTCGCTGCAGACGGTAGCCTCGTACAGCTCTCGCGCGACAAAGACGGCGATGCATTCCTCGGCGCAGTCGTAGGGCTCGGCGCTCTCGGTGTCGTCACCAAGCTCACGCTCGACGTGCAGCCGACATATCTGGTTGCGCAGTCCGTCTATCAGAATCTTGACTTCGACGAGCTGCGCCACAACATCGACGGCATCTATGGTGCCGGCTACAGTGTGAGTCTCTTCACTGACTGGCAGCATCACCGCGCCACGCAGGTCTGGATCAAGAAGCGGCTCGCCACAGCGAACGAATCCATCCAGTGGCCGCAGCTTTTCTACAACGCGACGCTCGCGAAGGAGAAGCTGCACCCCATCACCGGCCACCCGGCAGAAAGCTGCACTGACCAGCTGGGTATCCCCGGCCCCTGGTACGACCGTCTGCCACATTTCCGCATCGGCCAGACGCCCTCGAGCGGCCACGAACTGCAGACCGAATACCTTATTCCATACGAGCACGCCTTCGACGCGATCCTGGCCGTTGAAAAGCTGCGTGACCAGATCACGCCGCATCTGTTCGTAACAGAGCTTCGCACCATCGCCGCCGACAATCTCTGGATGAGCACCGCTTACCAGCGCCAGTCCCTCGCAATTCATTTCACCTGGAAGCCCGAGTGGCCCGCCGTCCGCACGCTATTGCCAAAAATCGAGGCTGCTCTCGCACCCTATGATCTGCGCCCGCACTGGGGCAAGCTTTTCACCCTGCCACCTGCTCAGCTTGAGTCGCGCTATACAAAGCTCGCCGACTTCAAGGCGCTTATCAAGCGGTACGACCCGCAGGGCAAGTTCAGGAATGACTTCTTGAGCACGAATCTCTACACCAGTTGAGGCCCCAAACAAATCAGAAAGAGCTTGCATTCGCCCTGAGGCGCTCTTAAGCTGTACACGCACAGCAAACACAGCTGCTCATGCATAGGCCATTGATGATGGTTTGCAGATTCCTGCCGATTTTTTGAGCGATTTCTTCATAATCAAGTCAGACACCGAGGTTTCCGCACATGGCCATTCTTCCTTTTCCATGCACCGCAGCACCTCTTACAGCCAACGGCCTGCAGAATGCCATGAATGCCCTCGGCATTGATGCAGCTACGCTCTGGGCCATGCTTCATGTTGAAACGCGTGGGTGCGGTTACTTCGCAAGCCGGCGTCCGCAGATTCTCTTCGAGCGGCATATTTTTTCGAAGCTTACGCACGGCGTCTGGGATGCAACTGCGCCGGACGTAAGCAATCCCGTAGCTGGTGGCTACGGCGCGTCGGGTGACTTTCAATACACACGCCTGGCGAAAGCGTATAACCTCAATCCAAATGATCCCGCTGATCCTTCCTTCCCAACACCTACGCGCACCGCGGCATTGCAAAGCACATCCTGGGGACTCGGGCAAGTTCTGGGATCGAATGCAACATCGGTTGGCTACAACTCAGTGCAGGACATGGTCAGCAGTGCGGCCGCATCGGAAGATGCCCAGCTTCAGGCAGTCGTCGGATTCATTCTTCACAATAAATTGCAAGCCGCGCTCCAGAATCAGCAGTGGGCCGACTACGCATCGGTGTATAACGGCGTGGATTACGCAAAGAACCAATACGACATCAAACTGCAACAGGCCCATGCTCTTTATCAAAACCCTGGCAATCAACCGAATCTAACCGTGCGCGCGGCACAGTTGATGCTCTTTCTTCTAGGCTTCAATCCCAGCGGAATTGACGGCGTGCTCGGTACCGGCACATTGACTGCATTGCACAACTTCCAGAGCCGGCAGCAGATGCCGCTCACCCCAGGCATTGATGACGGAGTGGTCGCGTCGCTGAGTGCAGCGTTGCCGCCCGCACCCAATCTTCTGCTCAGCTGATTCTTTTTGGGAAAGCTCTTACGTCGTGGCGCTCTTCAGCCCTTACGCCTATAGAGAATCTGGAACTCGTACGCTGGATTTGCGGGAAACAGCCCAGCCACATGCCGCAACCGTTCCGCCAGCGCCGGCGCAGCAAGCAGCGGATACTCCCGTTCGCGCAGGTCATGATAATCGAAGTCCACAGCCATCGCGAGCATGTAAACAGCCAGCGCATCTGAGAATGACGACTCGTAAAAATTATTCCGCGCTCGCTCGTCTATGCCCTTTTGCCCGACCCGATTCTCCTGCGCACGCCGCCGGGTTTCCCAGGCATCCTGACTGGTTTCGCCGCGCACCTGCGCCTCGGCCTGCGACCACGCCAAAGTAGCAAAGCTATCCGGCACGCCGGCAGCCTCAACAAAATTATGCGCTACGTTGATGAAGAACTCGAACGCCAGCCCAAAGCGGTCTTCTACCAGTCGCGTTGAAATAAATACCGCCTCTGTCGCGCCAAACGAGGCATTACGATGGCACACCGCGCGGTCCCCTAGGTCCACGTTATATGCCGGCGCAATCATCGTCTCGCCCGTATCGGCGATCGCCAGTGGAACAAAGTAGTACGCACGGTTAGCCAGCGCAGGCGTCAGTGTCGCAGGCACTGCGCCTACCAGCTTCTCCAGATCTGCGTCTGAGATGCGCGTCTCGCCCCACGCGGCATACCGAAGTCCATTCGAGGCCTGGTGAACGGTCACCTGTGTGGCAACCTTCTCCGCATGCCACAGTTCGATTTGTGCAGTGCTGGCCATAAGTCTGTATTCTAGATGACCCGGGCCGGGTAAGTGATGCTCCACTCTAATCTGGACGTCACGACATTCTTCACAATTTTCTGAAATCGTCCGCCTCCCATCCGCTCGAATCTGAAACACAATTCGACAACTTCTTGCTCGACCCACACCGGCTGCGCCATTATCGTTTCATCTATGCGACGGAGAGAGTTCCTTAAAGCCAGTGTCAGCATATCGGCAATTGCCGGCGGCGCATCCGTGCCGCGCCTTGCGCACGCCGTGAGTGAAGAACCGGAGCTGCCTGCGGACGCCCTCAATCCCGGCGGTATTCGTGTCGCCGGCATCCGCATGATTCCCGTTTGTAGCGGCAAATACAAAGTGTGGACCAAGCGCATGGGCTCCGGCCCGGTGAAGGTCTTGCTGCTCCATGGCGGTCCAGGATTCTCGCACGACTATCTTGAGGCCATGGAGTCGTTCCTGCCCCACGCGGGCATCGAGATGTACTACTATGACCAGCTCGGCGTCGGAAACTCTGATGTGCCCGACGATCCCTCGCTGTGGACTCTCGATCGCTACACAGCTGAAGTGGAAGAGGTCCGGCAGGGATTGAAGCTCGACAACTTCGTGCTCTACGGTCAGTCGTGGGGCGGAATCCTTGCCATCGAATACGCGCTCAACCACCAGCAGCACCTGCGCGGCCTGATCATCTCGAACATGACAGCAGGCGTTCAGTCATACCTGAAACGCCTCAATCTGCTCAAGCAGCAACTACTTTCCCCAGAGCAGGCGGCGCAACTTGACGCTCTCACTGCGGCAAAGGATTATGACAACCCCGCATACAGTCACATCGTCGAAGAGACGCTGTATCCCAAAATGATCTGCCGGCTCACGCCCTGGCCGGAACCTGTTACCCGTGCCTTTCGCACTGCCAATCAGAAAATCTACAACCAGATGCAAGGCAAGAGCGAGTTTGAAGTAACTGGCAATCTCAAGGACTGGGATCGCTGGGATCGCCTGCACGAGATCCGAGTGAAGACGCTTACGATGGGCGCCAGGTACGACGAGATGGACCCGGATGACATGATCAGGATGGCAAAGATGATGCCAAATGCCGCTTCAGCCATCTGTCCCAACGGCAGTCATCTGGCTCTGTGGGATGATCAGGCCGTCTACTTCCGCCACCTGCTCGCATTTCTGCGGAGTGTCTAGCAAGGCAGCCCGCATGCCGCCGCTCAATTTGCGCAGTACTGGCCGTAAGCCTGTATCCTAAGAGACAGGGGTTGGCACCAGTGATACAGTCGATTCAATCCGGACAAAGTAGCACAAGGGTTTTTGGCTTCCCGCTCGAAGGCTTCAGCCTCTTTCAGAGCCTTTTGCTCTCGCTCGCGGCTGCTTTTTTCACTTTCTTCGCCACCACCTGCATCTCTATCTTTGCTCTGCTTGCGTGGAATCTGCTCGGCAGCCACTCCGTCAACTTTGCTGATAGCTACCGCTATGTAGGCTTCCCAGCCGGTGTTCTCGTTCTTGTAGTGGCTCTACCTTATTTCCTAACCCTGTGGGTCCGCGCCAAAATTCGCCAGTAAGACGCTACTTCAGCTCCCTCACCCATATATTGCGATAGCTGATCGGCTCGCTCTTGTCGCCGTGCGCCTGCAGTTTGATCGGTGCCGTTTCATAGGCCTTGTAGAACGGCTTGCCGATATAAAGCGTCTGGCCCTGCAACTGGAAGTGATTCTGTACCAGCACGCCATTGAAGAAGACCGTCACATATGCTGGCGTCTTCAATGAGCCGTCGCTGTTGAACGTCGGCGCAGTCCACACTACGTCATAGCTCTGCCACTCGCCCGGCTTGCGCGCAGGATTCGCCAGCGGAATGCCTTGCTTATAAATCGAGCCCGCCTGTCCGTTCACATAAGTTGTGTTGCCATACGAATCAAGCACCTGCAACTCGTATCCGTCGTCGCCCGGCCCCAGAGACGCAAGAAACACGCCGCTGTTTCCGCGCGCTTGGCCGCTGCCGGTAATGTCGGCAGGCTCCTTCCACTCGATGTGAAGCTGATAATCGTGAAACCGGCGCTTCGTCTCGATATTCCCTACGCCCTTCGCCTTGTTCACAGTCATCACACCCTTGGCAACGAACCATTGCGCCGGCGTGTGGTCCTGTGCCGAAACCCACTCGTCGAGATTCTTGCCGTCGAAAAGAACAATCGCATCGGAGGGAGGATCGGCATTCGTCGTGCCCGGCGTTACGATGGGCGGCACGGGCTGATAGACCTCTGTATCTTCCGGCCTGGGCTTCGCTGTTTCCTGTGCTGAGAGCAGAGCGGCCACAGAGAGAAGAGCCGCCACGGTAAAAGCATGTGAAATTGATCTGCGCATAGACGCAGACGAGCATACACCGCGTTCCTGCGGTCGGGCAAAACTCAATACGCCAGCGCCACAGCGTCGGCACGCATCTCGCTGCCCGCCCCATACACGCGATCATTGCCTTGCATTCGGCGCTCGATCCCTTCATACCTCCCAAAGAAGCCGCTCTGGCTTGTACCGAGCACCCATCCGAGATCGGCGAGCGCCTTGTGCGTCGCCGTGGGCACGCCACTTTCCAGATGCAGTATGCCGAGCGGCCCAAGCCCCGCGCGGTCCTCGCCCATCGACTGCGAGGAGCCCTCGTGATACCAGCGCGGACTATCCGCCGCCGCCTGCACATCCAGCCCGTAATCTACGCGGTTCACTACAATCTGTGCCTGTCCCTGCGGTTGCATGTCGCCACCCATCACGCCAAACGACATCCACGGCACTCCATCCTTTGCCGCAAATCCCGGAATGATTGTCTGAAACGGCCGCTTTCCCGGCGCGTAGATGTTTGGATGCCCATCCTGCAACGAAAAAAGCTGCCCGCGATCCTGAAACATGAAGCCCAGCCCATCCGCCACAAGCCCCGACCCCATTCCGCGAAAGTTCGACTGGATCATCGACACCATCATTCCGTCCGCATCGGCTGTCGTAAAGTATGTTGTATCGCCATGCCCCGGCGCCTGCCCCGGATAAACACGGTCCATCACCCGGTCTGTGCAAATAAGCCCCGCGCGCTGCTTTGCATATTCCTTCGAGTTCAGCCATTCGATCGGAACCTTCGCAAACTTCGGATCGGCATAGTACCGCGCTCGATCCTCAAAGGCCAGCCGCTTGGCCTCAGCCTGCACATGCACCGACTGCGTCGATTGAAATCCATACGCGCGCAAATCGAAATTTTCAAGAATGTTGAGCATCTGCAGCGTAGCCAGCCCCTGCGTATTCGCCGGCATGGCGTACACATCCACGCCGCGATATTTAGTCACCAGCGGCTCGTCCCACTCCGCATGGTGCTCACGCAGATCCTCTGCTGAGAGCCATCCGCCAATCCGCTTGAAATAGGCATCGATCGTCTGCGCAATCGGCCCATCGTAAAACGCATCGCGCCCGCCTTCGGCGATCATGCGGTACGTCCGCGCTAGGTCCGGATTGCGCCGCACGTCATATTCGTTCGGCGCAACGCCGCCCGGCATGTATGTCTTCACGGCGTTCGCCGTCTCTTCCACGCCCGAACCCGCCCGCAGAAACGCCGCCATATTGCGCTTGATGTAGTAGCCGATTATCTGCGGCGCAGGATCGCCGCTCTCGCACGCATGAATTGCCGGCTCAAACAACTCCGCCCATTTGAGCCTGCCGTAGCGTTGGTGCAGCGTCCACCATCCGTCCAGGCATCCCGGAGTAGAAATCGAAACAGCGCCCAGCGCTGGGATCGCGCCATTCTTCGCCCGCGACCGAACGGTCTCAAGCAAAAGCTTTTTGGGTGAGCGCCCCGAACTTGCCATCGCCGCCAGCTTGCCAGCTTTCGGATCCCACACAAACGCGAAGCAGTCGCCGCCCAGCCCTGAGCTCGTCGGCTCTACAAATCCAAGCACCGCATTCGCCGCAATCGCCGCGTCCACCGCCGACCCACCGCGCTTCAGCATGGCAATCGCCGTCTGTGTAGCCAGCGGATGCGCCGTACCCGCAGCACCCGAGCAGCCCAGCGCCGGCGAGCGCGTGGCAAAGCTCGCGCCCGAAGGCCGGTCGCCCGCGTGCACATCGGGCCGCACGAATTGTTCGTCGCCTGCTGGCTGAAACGGAGACGGTGCGGGAGCACTTTCATCGGCTACGCCGGCAGCTCCGGCTGCTGAACTGCCGCGTTGCAGCGTCGATCCGGCAAAAAGACAGGAAACGGTCTGAATGAACGTACGGCGGCGCATCGATCCCCCTATGCGTTTCATCCTACAGGCCGCGTCGAATCTGTCGGCTTCAAATAAGAAAAGGCACTCGCATGGAGTGCCTTTTCTTATTGCTTGAAGATAAAAGGGGAAAAGAACCGCCTTACATTCCAGCCGGCTTGGGATTCTCAGGATCGAACTTGGCCACCTGGATCTTCTTGGCCAGCCCAATCTTTGAGAGCAGCCAGATGCCCCAGAAGTTGGGATCTACCTCATACCAGGTCAACCCGTGCCGTGCCGAAACCGGATGCGCATGATGGTTGTTGTGCCAGCCCTCGCCGCCTGTCAGGAGAGCTACCCACCAGCTGTTGCGCGAGTCGTCGCGCGTCTGGAATCGCCGGCTGCCCCACAAGTGTGTAGCCGAGTTTACAAGCCATGTCGCATGCAGCCCGAGCGTCACGCGAAGAAAGCCTCCCCACAGAAGCATTCCAAGAGCATTCGCCCATCCGCCAAAGTACCATCCGCCCGCAACCAGCATCACACCGGTCAGCGTGATCGGCAACCAGTGGTACTTGCTCAGCCACATGTGAAAGCGGTCGCGGCGTAGGTCTGGCGCATAGCGGCTCAACGCCTCAGTCTGCGCATGCAGCGCCTCACCAAAAAGAATCCATCCCGTGTGCGCCCAGAAAGTGCCCTCGCGAGGCGTGTGCGGATCGCCTTCCTGGTCGCTAAGCTGGTGATGTACGCGATGCGTCGCCACCCAGAACATCGGACCGCCCTCGAGCGAGAGTGTGGCGCACACGCTCATCGCATACTCCAGCCATCTCGGTACCTGGTATCCGCGGTGGGTCAGCAGCCGGTGATAGCACATGCCGATACCCACGTTAATGGCCAGCACATAGAGCACTGCCGAAACCGCCAGCCGCTGCCAACTGAAGAAGAACAGCGCCGCCACCGCTCCCACGTGAAACATCGCCATGAACGCCACGGTGAGCCAGTTCAGGCCCTCGTCGATCGTGGCGGCGCGGCCCATGTGCACCTGGTCACGAGCTGCAACGGCGTGGGCCGTGCGCGACGCGGCGGATACCTGGGCGACAGAAGTTACTTCGGCTGAAACCTCGGTTGAAGTTTCAACAGGGGGGGCGGTCAGGGCTGATGCCATTCTTCCGAAAATCCTCTAAAAAGTGGCAACAAGCCCACTTTCAATTTTGATTGTATAGGAGAAAGTGACTGATTTTCCTCGATCTGCGTCCTACTTTTGTTGCAACAGTTCCCAAGACCAGCTAATTGGCCCAGGTTGCAAAACATTTCACCCTTGACACGCGGCGCACAAATGCTACCTTCGTGTTAGTGGACAAGGGCTATTCCTCTCCACAGGATAGAGTTCAGTATCCCCCATAGGAGAATAATTTTATGACCGCGCTAGCTAATCTGCTTGGTATGTTTCTTATTTTAAGGGCGCCTGAGGGTGGAGCAGCTTGGGCGTATCTGTTGCTCGCAAGCGCAGCCGTCGGCGGTGCGATCGTCTATCGCTCCCGTATGCGTGGACGTAGCAACAGCTAAGACGCTCTCAGCTGATTCGATATCCCCAAATTTCTTGACTGCTTTGTATTCCCGTAGTGTGTCTGCCGTCGGGCTCAGCCTGCCATGATGCGCATCTCTGATGCGCGCAATGGATAGCCGGAAGCAGTCACTTTGCTGCCTGGCTGGCTGCCACCGAAAGATCCCTGGTACCACCTGTAAAGATCTGCGCAATCTGACCGCGCAGTACGCGGTATAAGGCAAATTGCCGCTGAGTCTGCCCTCTTAGCTCAAAAAGCAGCTCTCCACGATTGTCTGCCATCGCATCTACCGCATCCACCAGCCTCATGCGCGGTTTATCGTCCAGGTGCGCGGCATCGGTCACGTTCTTCAGCAGCACCGCTAAATTCCCATAAAGATCCGGCTGTGCCACCAGCGTGACGAATTTCTCGTCCGCGCCACTCCCCTCCGTCCGTGCAGACAGCACCAGCGTAGCCCCTGCCCCGTACGCGAGCTCGAAGATCCGGAAATGCTCATCAATCAGCGGTGCCGGCAGAGGTGGTGGCAGTGCGAGCCGCGTCTTGCTGCGTGCTGCGGCATTTTTCTTCCCCGGTGATGCGGTCGGTGCCGGAGCGACGTTCAGGCCCAGTGCAGTGCGCGCCATACCCTCAAGTTGCTCCTTGTACTTCGTCTCATCCGATGGATTGGCCCATGAATAGCTCCAGATGTGTTCTGGCCTATTTTTCGAGTCCGAAACCGCGACCGCCTGCTCCATGTCAGGCGGCAGACCGACAAGGCTCGGCAACACTGCGGGACCCATGTCCGCAGGCTTGCCCGGAATCAGCCGCGGCCGATCTGGATCCGAAATGTACGGTAGCGACGAAACATGTGCTGTATCATCACCGCTGTCTTTCTTCTGGAGCTTCGGCCGGTCTGCGTCGCTGCTGGCCGTCTCATCTGCGCTCTTGTGCAGCACCGGCCGGTCCGGGTCGGGTGCGGGCGCAGAACTCGAACCACCAGCGCTGCTCGAGTCTCCCGAACTGCCACCGTCGCCACCCCGGTGCAGCGTTGGCCTGTCCGGATCGGGAGCCGGCCCGTTCGATCCAGACCCACTTTTTCCGGAGCCATCGTCGCTGTGCGCCTTACGATGCAATGTTGGCCGGTCACTGTCTTCGTCGTCCTTCCACGACTGCGTGCTGGCCGTCTGAGTTGGCTTGGGCTTTGCCAGCGGCTTCCATGTCCCGTAGCCTACCCACGAACCCTGCTCCAGAGCCGCATTCCCAATCACAAACAGTCCGGTATTCTTGCCATTGTCCTTGAGCTGATACTCAACCTCGCCCTCGAGAGCCAAAGGTTCTGGCTGTGCCAGATAAAGGCCGCCATCCTGCAGTTGTTGCCCATCGAAGACGCTCACCGGCACCAGACGGCTTGCCTTGGGATGTTCAATATCGCCGGTCCATTCAAGAACCGCTACGGCGCGCAGTTCGGGTGTGCTCTTATCCGTTGCGGCAATCTGGCCGGGATATTGAGCCACCGCCGGCAGGCCTACCAGCGCAAAAGCGGCAATGCCTGTTAAAAAATCTCTTGTTGCTTGCGATGACACGTACTACTCCACTCGTCAATAATCAAACCTGGAATCAATCTTGACGCCGTCTGCGGAAACTTTTCCAAACCCGACGCACTCCAAATCGCCATCAGCGGCCCAACCCGTGAGGATACGCTCCATGGAACTGAACCAGAAAGTTGCCGACTTCACTCTTCAGACCGACGAAGACAAGACCGTCAGCCTGTCCGATTATGCCGGAAAACCAGTGATCCTGTTCTTTTATCCACGTGCCGACACTCCCGGCTGTACCATTGAGGCCTGCGGTTTCCGCGATACGTTCAAGAAGCTTCAGACAGCCGGCGCGGTTGTCCTTGGCATCTCGCGCGATACCCCACGCGCTCAGGCCAAATTCAAGGCCAAATACGATCTGCCTTACACTCTCCTTGCTGATGTAGACGAGAAAGTCTGCAATCAGTTTGGCGTGCTCAAGGAAAAGAACATGTATGGCAAGAAAGTGATGGGCATCGAGCGGACAACCTTCGTCATCGGTCCCGATCAGACCCTGCTGCACATCTTCCCTAAAGTCACCCCTGAAGGCCACGCCGAAGAGGTCCTCGCCCTCATCAAGGAATGGAACAAAAGCCACAAAAAGTAAGCCGTAAAGCGGTCTCTCGTGCCCCATCCTTTTCGCACGCTTCGCGAAAAGGGTGGGAAAGTATCGATCCACGTGCGGCCAGGTCTTGTATGCCCGGCCGCCTCATGCGGCGCGCGTTCTTTGAGGCGTCTCCTGAGCATGTCGCGCCGCGTCTTCTCGGCAAGCTGCTTGTTCATCACACAAAAGCTGGAATCCTCGCCGGCCGCATCGTTGAAGCTGAGGCTTACCTTGGCCCGCACCATGCAACCCCTGACGCTGCCGCTCACTCTCATCGCGGCCCCACACCTCGCAACGAAGTTCTCTTCGGCCCCGCCGGCTATGCGTACGTCTACGCCATCTACGGCCGCTACTTCTGCATGAACATCTCCTGTGAAACAGCCGGACGAGCCGGTTGCGTCCTGCTGCGCGCCCTCGAACCTGTAGCCGGCATTGAACAGATGGCCCGCAACCGTAGTCTTTCTCCTGGCGCGCACCCGCGAAGCCTCACCAGCGGCCCCAGCCGCCTCTGCCTGGCACTCGGACTCACGCGCCCAACCCATAACGGCCTCAATCTCCTCGACCCCGCATCCGCACTTCAGCTACGCGACGATGGCTTTGTTGTCCGCGAAGCCATGGTCTCGCCACGTATTGGCATCAATCCGGCCAACCCGGCGCTGCACTGGCCGCTCCGCTTTGCCGTTCCTGACCACCCCTGCGTTTCCGGCCCCAAGAGATTTACTGGCAAGTGCGTCCGCGTGCAGTAAAATTCCGTCCATCGGTAAAAGGCATCTCAAATCCGCGAGGAACCCCGCACGTGAAAAAGACTTCCCTTATCGCACCCACCGCCGCCGTAGCTCTGTTCGCTGCAGCCGTCTTTGCTGCCTCCACCGTTGCCCAGGCTCCGCAGGGTCCTCCGCCTGAAGGCGCACGCCCGCCGCGCAGCTATCCTGCTCCCACCAATCTCAAGGTGCTGCCCAAAGATCTGACCGGCCAGCAGGTTCATGAAATCATGGAACACTGGGCAGGCGACCTTGGCGTCCACTGCGACACCTGCCACGCCGCTGATCCCAACAACTTAGGTCCCAATGGCCGGCCACGTCTCAACTTCGCCTCGGACGAGAAGGATGAGAAGCAGATGGCCCGCATTATGTACACGATGACCGAGGACCTCAAGAAGAACTACGTAGCCAAAGTCGCTGCCATCGACAAGATGGCCGAGCCCGCCGCTCCGGTCACCTGCGGCACCTGCCATCGCGGCCACCTCGACCCCGAGGCCTACACGCCCGCTCCCGAGCACCCGCAGGGCGCAATGCCTAACATGCAGCACTGAAACTGAGCACGGATTCTTCCCAGGGTGAGGCCGGACAGACCTCACCTCGGAATTCAGGCTTGGCTCTTATTCCCTGTTCCCTGTCTTTAGATCTCCGGCCGCCGTCTGCGACCCAGGAACCGCGCACCCAGAGCGCCACCGGCCACTGAGAATATCAGCAGCGCGACCGCCAGAAAGCACAGCGCACCCAGAACCCCGCCCGCGCGTCCCTCCGGCGAAATCGCCCACGCTCGAGCCTGAGCAATCGTCTGCGCATCCACGCCCATTGACGTCCACTCCTGCACCAGTTGCTGATTGACCATCGTCATCCAGAACTCGTCGAAGGTTTTGCCGGAGTGGAACCAGAAGCGGCCCGCGTAGAGAGCCACACCCGATACAGCTGCTGACGTCCACGCAGCCACGATGCCTGTTACCAGTCCCAGCCTCGCCCCTGCGCCGATCGTAATCCAAGCTGGCCGCTGGCTGCGCATATAAAGCCCCACCACCCATGCGCTGGTCGCCGTCATCACCAGTAGTGCCAGCACATTCACCGGCGACAGCAATGAACAGATGATCCCTGCCGGCACAGCCAGAGAGAGCACAAGCCTCAACCCCGGACGCCAGTCAATACTGGCCGCATCGCGCACCGCCTGGTTCCACCGCTCCGGTTGTCCCTGCCCGGTAAAGTTCTCGGCCGAGTAGACAATCTGCGGCAGTCCGCACGCTGGGCAAAAGCAACTACCCTCCGGCACAGTCTGATGGCAGCGATTGCAGGTCGGTTCCATACATCTATGAGCCTATAGCATTCGGGCAGAGAACGGCATTCCGCACGCATGGGCAAATGGCATCCCCGCCAGTCGCACAGGATTCACTCCCACACTTTCTGCCGAAATATTGCCTCAACTACACAGGAAATGAAATCAGGCAGATACCCCGCCCGCGGCCAGCTTTGCATCCACAATCGCAGTAGCCGCTGCAACCGCCTCTTCCAGTGTCATATCCGTCGAGTCCAGCAGTACGGCGTCGGCTGCTGGCTTCAGCGGCGAGTCCGCACGGTTGCGGTCACGCTCGTCCCGAGCGCGCAGATCGCGGATCACCTCTTCCGGTTGCACTGTGGGCGTCTTGCCGCCCTGTCCGAGCTGGTCGAAACGCCGCTGCCCACGCACCTCCGGTGCAGCATCCAGAAAAATCTTCACATCCGCGTGCGGAAAAACAACGGTACCGATGTCCCGGCCCTCCATCACCACACCGCCCTCAGCGCCAAGCTGCTGCTGCAGCCGCACCATCCACGCGCGAATTGCAGGAAACACACTCACCCGCGAGGCAGCATCGGTGACCATCTGGTTGCGAAGCTGGCCGGTAACATCCTCATCATCGAGCAGAACGCGATTTTCCTCGTCTCCAGGCTCCAGGCGAATGGAAGTTTCAGTTGCCAGTTGCTCCAGGACAGGACTGCTATCCAAAGGAAAATCCGCGCGCAGCGCCTTCAGCGCGAATGCGCGGTACATGGCTCCCGTTTCGAGGTTGAGTAAACCAAAGTGACGGGCCAGCCGCCGGGCAATCGTACTTTTGCCCGCTCCGGCGGGTCCGTCAATGGCAATAATCGTCTTTCGGACCGGTTTTGGGGAGCTAGTGCGGCTTTCTTCTCCGCTCATCCGCGCTTTTTCGTCCCCCCCCGCTTCGCCGGAGCGGTAAAGCCATACCGCTTGCCGTTGCCGGCCTTGGTTCCAGCCGTCAGAGCAGGCTTGCGGCTGCCGCCGGCGCGCCCATCCTTACGCCCCATATTGCCCACTGCGCTGCCGCGAACGGTCACACTCGTCTTCCCAGCCGGTTTACCGCTCGCTGCACGTCCGTTCCGCTGCGTCCTCGACGCTGGTACAGGCTTGCTGCTGCGTCCATTCGCAGCACTCTTCGATCCGTGCGAAGTGTGTGCATTATTCCGCGAGCCGCTGTGCCCGTTGCCGTTCACGTGCGTCCCGTTGCTTGATCCATTTCTGGCCCCGTTGTGATGACCATTGCCATTCGAACTCGCGGTCCACCGTGCGCCGTTCGCCGGCCGCGAACTCGAACTACGTGCATCGCGACTGGGCCGGCGAGCCGGGCGGCTCCCAGATGAAGTCTGTGCTGGTTTGCGGTCGCGTGTACGCGCAGCTGGACGGCTAAAATGAGGTTTGCCGTTCGAAGCAGCTTTGCGCGCAGCCGGGACCCGAGGCGCATGAGAGGTCGAGGTCTCCGCAGTCACTCGCGGAGCGGCCAGTGCTGGAACCGGTACTGGAGTATGATGCACCACCGGAGCAGGAGCTGTCGGAGCCACATGCTCAACCAACTCGTCCTCAGACTCGCGTGCGTGCAGAAAATAAGGTGATGCCGCCATCGCCGAGCTGGCATAGATTGTCGGAGCTACGGAGAACTCCGGCAGCGTGCCTGCAACATAGAAATGCGGCGCATGTCCCAGAGAAATTGTGTGCACCTGCCGCGTTGCTACCAGCCCGCGCAGCACTTCCCTCACCTTGCTGCGAGCTGTCAGCGGAGCCAGGAACAGTTCAACCTCTTCCATGCTGGCCGCAATCACCGCCTGCAGATAGATCGAGGCAAGCACCGAGATTGCCGTCACCTGGGAGGTTGACGCGCCTTCAGCAATAGCCTTCTGGAACCTGTGGCGCAAGAGCTGCCACTGCGCAGCCTTGCCCGGCGCTGAAATTACAGGAATGATACGAAGCTGCTGCCAGAGCTCGGTGATTGCGCGCAACACCGCCACTTCGGTCACTTCCTTGCCCAGCGTGTGCTTGAGCTGCGGAATCGTGGCGTCTCCGGCTTCGAGCAATTTATAAGTCTGAATTGCCAGCGGCGAGACCTGCCGCGACCCGGTCAACTGCGGGCTGCGCCGCCAGTCACGATCGCCGCGCAGAGCATACACATAGGGCAGCACCCAGGCGGCCACCACAAAGTCAGGCTGTTCGCCGGGCTGGCCCAAAAGATTCAGCCGTACGGCAACTCCATCCAGTTCCAGGCGCACCAGCAGTTCCTCAGCCAGCGCAATCTGTTGCGGCTCAGGCGTAGGATTGCGATGCCCGCCAACAGCCTCGACAAACGAAGGCGCAACACCGGCGGAGAACTGACGCCGCGGCAAAAAGAGACACAAGCCGGTCTCTTCAATCCAGGTACGGGCGTCTTCCAGTGTGAGCGCCCCGTGTCCATTCAGGCGCAGCCTTTCGGCGCGCGAAATTTCCAATTGCTCTGATGTCAAAGAAAAACCTCACTTCCAGGCTGGCGATACGGCATACCCAGAGATATTGCGTCCGTTCTGCCTCATGCAAAACCGTTGCTCGCCTCCACCACGCAGGCCCCCAAATGGCCGCTTGGCGCTCCATGGTGGTTACAACGGCTCAAAACTGCACTCCGAGATACATGGTCCCGGGTTTTTGCCTGTAGCGCCCGGCCAGCCTCGCTCCTGAGAGCGGGGGTAGCCACCTTCCTTAACCCCTAAACTCGGTGGAAGGCCCGCAGGATCTCTCTCCAAGAATACAGCAAAGCTATTGGACGTCCATGCGGGCAGCTGGTTGGATGACTGGTCTTCGCAAGTTCCAACAATAGCCATTCCATACGTGCCGGGTCAAGGGCGGTATTCACCTTGATGGCCGAGTGGCAGGCAATCGACGCGGCAATCCGCGTCCGCAGCGCTGTAAGATCCTCATTCTGCTCTGGTTCCACATGATCACTCGCTGACTGATCGATGACTTCCGTGATCATCCGCTCCAGTCCCCGTCCCTCCAAGCCCACCGGAGCGGCCTTCACCGCCAGAGTCTGAGGCCCAAAGGGTTCCACCTCAAAGCCGTTCCGTTCCAACTCCTCAACGATCCGCGCAAATATAACCATTTGTTCAGGTTTCAGCTCAACCAGCAGTGGCATCAGCAGTCGCTGCCTCTGTACCTGCTCTATCTGCCGGTCACGCATAATTTTTTCAAACAGCACCCGCTCGTGGGCCACATGCTGATCGATGATCCAGAGCCCATCCGGCCCGGTAGCCAGAATGAACGACTCCCGCAGCTGGCCCAGCGGCTTTAAATCATGCAAATGGTTAAGGTTAGTCTCAGCTTGTTCGGCTTCAATCCGTGCCGTGGCCACAGCCGTCTCTCGGCTGGACAAATCGAGGAGAGCCGCAGCCGTCTGGCCCAGCACATTGCTTTCGAAATTTCCCCGGCTCAACCCAGCCCCATCGAACTCCAGCCGCCCCGGAACCGGTGCCGACATCCGCGGCGTAAGCTCAAAAGGCTCGGCTTGCGAAATCCCACCCGTGCCCAGGTCCGAGTCAAGCGCCCCCGGTAGCGGTGAGGCCGCCGGAGGCATCAACGAAGGGCTGGCCGTCGGCTGCGCATCTAGCG
>DASZXD010000137.1:0-15592 GCA_035546015.1 Occallatibacter sp. | reverse complement strand
TATCGCCATCTCTGGCCAGGTGCCCTCCACACCGGGAGCTTCCTCGGAGCCTGCCAACAACCTGCCGCCGAGTGTCATGCAGATGCTCAAAAGCCAGATAGTCTGGGACAACGGCTTCAACAACCCCAAAGGTCCGCGCCTGCGCTTTGTCAGAGTTGACGAAGTTACGCGTCCTGAAGGCCACTTCATCCGGTATCGCATCTACGCTGCCGGCGTGCCTGAGGGGGCGCCTTACATTCTCGCCGCGTGGACTATCGGCAAAGACCTTAACGATCTCAATGTGCTCTCAAACGCAGTCTATGTGAACCGCAAGGGCCTGCTGCTCATGCGCAAGCCAAATCCCGATGAAGAAGACCGCGACACTGTAGCGCAGGATGCTGAATACGACCTCGGTGTGCAGGCTGCAGACGGCGAGCCGCTGCGCCTTGTACTCAGAAGCCCGGACAATAAGATCCTGATACCCGGCACGCTGGTTCCGTTCCCCATCGAAGCGACAGACAAAAGCTGCAAACTATCAGCATTACTCTCCACACCTGACGGCGAAGCCATACTGATCGAAGGCGACGGTTTTCAGCCCAACTCGCAGGTCCTGCTGCAGAGCAACTCTGCCGGTGAGCAGCGCACGAGCCAGAAGCCTGTCGACGCCAATGGCCACGTGCAATTTGTCGATTTACCCTATGTCATCGGCAAGGAGGCAGGCATGCTCAACGCAACAATCTCCACCAAAGACTGCACCGTTTCCATCAACATCCCGTGGGGCAAGGGAACCTATCACAGACATTGACGTGATAGTGCGGGGCTTATGATGCAGTCATTGCGCGTTGATACGCCCCATACACTTCATCCCCGAAGCAGGCAAAGATTACTTGCTCAATTGCTGCATTCGCCTCTAGCTCCGTGCGTGTTTCGCGCACCGCAATCTCCACCGCCTGCGGAATCGGGTATCCATAAATGCCACAACTGATCGCCGGAAAGGCCAGCGTCTTCAGCCCGCGTTCGCGTGCGATGGCAAAGCATGACCGGTAGCAGCTTGCCAGCAGTTCCGGCTCGTTATATTTGCCGCCGTTCCATACCGGCCCAACAGTGTGAATCACAAACTTCGCCGGCAGCCGGTAGCCTTTAGTGATCTTTGCCTGGCCCGTCTTGCAGCCACCTAGTAGCCGGCACTCGGCCAGCAGCTCCGGCCCTCCAGCGCGATGAATCGCTCCATCCACGCCTCCGCCACCCAGCAGCGAACTGTTTGCCGCGTTCACGATTGCATCCACTGCAAGTTTCGTAATATCCGTCTTGACGACTGAGATTCGTCCCATCATGAAAGTCACAGGGCAGGGCAATCTGGTTACCCTGCCCGTATCTTACTTCTCGCTGTCGAGCAGTCGCATCTGATGTGCATCATATCGCGTGCCTGCCACTGCATCAGCCGGCACTGCCGACTCGATTTGCTTCACTTCTTCGGCATTGAGTTTCACGTCCAGCGCGGCAAGGCTCTCGGCCAATTGAGTCCGCTTCCGTGCACCCATCACCGGAATAATCGAGTTACCCTTGGCCAGCACCCAGGCCAGCGCCAGTTGCGCCGTGGAGATGTTTCTGGTCTCTGCGATCTCGCCCAGTCTCGCCACCAACTCCTGATTGCGTGCGAGATTCTCGCCCGTAAAGCGTGGCAGTCCGGCGCGAAAATCACCCTTGACCGCCGGCTTGGAGTTTGAGAGCAGGCCGCGCGAGAGCACGCCGTAGGCCGTTGTCGAGATGCCCAACTCGTCGAGCACAGGAAAAATCTTCTCCTCGGGTGAGCGGCTGATGAGCGAGTACTCAATCTGCAAGTCGACAATAGGGTGTACGGCTGCTGCGCGGCGAATGGTCTCAGGACCTACCTCAGACAGTGCCACGTGCCGCACATAGCCGGCCTTGATCATGTCGGCGATTGCGCCCACAGTATCTTCAATGGGCACTGCCGGGTCAAGCCGTGCTGGCCGGTAGATGTCGATGTAATCTACGCCCAGCCGCTTAAGCGAGTACGACAGCGAGGTCTTCACGGCTGCTGGCCGCGCATCGAAGCCGAGAAAGCTGCCATCGGGCGAGCGTTGCGCACCAAACTTCACCGAGAGCAGCACCTTGTCGCGCATGCCGGCAATCGCGCGGCCAACCAGCATCTCGTTGTGGCCCATGCCGTAGAAGTCGCCGGTATCGAGCAGATTTACGCCTGCATCAATCCCCGCATGTATGGTGGCGATGGACTCAGCCTCATCGGATTCGCCATACATGCCGCTCATGCCCATGCAGCCAAGAGCAATAGGGAAGACCTCTGGGCCTGTTTTGCCAAGCGTGCGGGCCGATTGAGTGATCGTAGTCATAAGGAATGATTCCCTCCAAACGAGATGCTAGCCCCGACAGTTTCTAATGGCAAGTAGGCACCTTTTTCTTCTATACTTACTCGATGGAAACTGTAAAACCTCCATATACCGAGATCCTGAAGAACCCAGGTTGGGAGTTTGGGCGCGAGATTCTCGACCTCATCGCCGACAAATGGACGCTGCTGGTGATCGAGGTACTCTCTGAAGCCCGAGAGCTTCGCTTTACGCGCATTCAGGAACAGGTGGGCGATATCAGCCAGAAGATGCTTACGAAAACTTTGCGGCAGATGGAGCGCTACGGCCTTGTCACCCGTCATGTTCATCCCGTCATTCCACCGCACGTCGACTACCGCATCACCGAGCTGGGCGAGAGTTTGGGAGAGGCCGTCTGCGGCATCTGGCAATGGAAAGAAGCCAACTACGGGCGTGTTACCGCCGCGCGCGCGGCATTTGACGAGAAACAGAAGGGAACGCAGCATCATGATGCCGGCAAGTGAACTGGTTTGGTAACGCCTCATTTTCCACTTTGTCTGCACGCTCAACTTCTGCCATACTTGATTGTGCCCACCAGGTACGTCCAATCACAACATTTCAAATTGAGGTTGCACCCATGTCGGCAAAGTATGTCTTTGTGACGGGCGGAGTTGTGTCCAGTTTAGGCAAGGGGCTTGCGGCGGCATCCATCGGCTGTCTGCTTGAGAGCCGCGGACTCAAGGTCAACATGATGAAGTTCGATCCCTACCTGAACGTCGACCCGGGGACCATGTCGCCCTTCCAGCATGGAGAGGTCTTTGTGACCGACGACGGTGCAGAGACTGACCTGGATCTGGGCCATTACGAGCGTTTCACCCACGCTCCGCTCTCGCGCGACAACAACCTCACCACCGGCCGCATCTACGAGCAGATCATTCTGAAGGAACGCCGCGGCGACTACCTGGGCAAAACCGTACAGGTCATCCCGCACGTGACCAACGAGATCAAGAACGCCATGCGCAAGGTTTCGTCGAACGGGGCCGATGTGACCATCGTCGAAATCGGCGGCACCGTGGGCGATATCGAGTCTCTCCCATTCCTCGAAGCCATCCGCCAGATGCGCCAGGAACTCGGCCGCGAAAACACAGTCTTCGTGCACCTCACGCTCATCCCCTGGATTGCTGCTGCGCAGGAGCTCAAGACCAAGCCCACGCAGCACTCGGTCAAGGAACTGCTCTCCATCGGAATCCAGGCCGACGTGCTGCTCTGCCGCTGCGACCGCAACCTGAACCGCGACATGAAGCAGAAGATCGCCGCCTTCTGCAACGTGGAAGAGCGTGCCGTGGTCGCAGCCAAGGATGTCCCGTCGATCTACGAAGTTCCGCTCGGCTTTGCCCAGGAAGGAGTCGACTCACTCATCCTCAAATATCTCCACAAGGAAGCGCCCGAGGCCGATCTGAGCAAGTGGAAGGATCTCGTCGACCGCTGCTATCACCCCAGGGACGAGGTCTCCATCGCCATCGTTGGTAAATACGTCGAGTACGAGGACAGCTACAAGTCGCTGAAGGAGGCGCTCACGCATGGCGCCATCTCGCAGAATCTGAAATTGAAAGTCACATGGATCGAAGCCGAAGGGCTCGAGTCCAAGACGCCAGAGGATCGCAGTTACGAGTCGCAGCTTGAAGGCTTCGATGGCATCCTGGTTCCTGGAGGTTTTGGCAAGCGTGGCATCGAAGGCATGCTCAATGCCATCCGCTACGCGCGCGAAAAGAAGGTGCCGTACTTTGGCATCTGCCTCGGCATGCAGACTGCCTGCATCGAGTTTGCGCGCAATGTCTGCGGACTCAAGGATGCGAACTCCAGCGAGTTTGACCCCGCCACGCCGCATCGCGTGATTTACAAGCTGCGCGAGCTGCTGGGCGTGGAAGAGATGGGCGGCACCATGCGGCTGGGCGCGTGGACCTGCGTGCTGCAAGAAGATTCGCTTGCCTCAAAGGCCTACGGCGGAGTTACCGAGATCAGCGAGCGCCATCGCCATCGCTACGAGTTCAACCGCGAGTACGAGGCGCTGCTTACAGGCGGCGGCCTGCGCCTCAGTGGCACCACGCCCGACGCCACCTATGTCGAGATCATCGAGATCCCTGATCACCCGTACTTCCTCGGCTGCCAGTTTCACCCCGAATTCAAGTCCAAGCCGCTCGAGCCGCATCCGCTCTTCCGCGAGTTCATCGTGGCCAGCTACAAGAACCGCAGGGAACGTGGGGTTGATGCGTCTAAACCTGTAACGGAAACAGCTACGTCCCGACTCTGACCAGCGGACGATTATCTCGAACCGGTCGCTGGGCGGCTAATCAAAGGAGCCAAGCCGTGGCTGATTGTTTTTGCTGATGATCAGCTGAGCAGTACTGCCCCTTTCGTTTTTCCGGCTAACGTACGGTCGAAGGTTACAAGCGTCAGCCCAGCCGTCTCGGCAAATGCCGCCAGATATGCATCTACCCATTCCTTGGGCGACGAGGAGTCCGTGGTGGTGTGCTGCTCGAAGGTCTGTGCCACTTCGATCGGCTCACTCTGCAACGATGCTTTGCCTGCTGAGATCCACTGCTGGTAAAGCGTCCAGCATTGCCGCTGCGTGAGAACCTCATCACCCATCACCATCGCAGATGTCAGTAGGTGAAATAGTCCGATCTGTGTCTGGCGGCAGAAGACCAGCGAGCTTTGCGGGTCTAACTGCTCGAACCACTCCAGTGCCCTCTCATGATGCGTGTGAGCTTGGTGGTGCAGAGCCACCCAGACATTTACATCAGGAAAAAGCCGTAAGCTCATCGATCTGCTCATTGGTCAGGTTCAATGTTCCGGGCCGCTTGGAAGGAATCACGGGTACGGCGAATCGTTTACATGCCGTTTTCGGTTGTCGGCGTACGAACTCCACTCCCTGCAGCACGAGCTCACGTACTGTCGTGCCCCGCTCCGCAGCCATAACCTTAATGGCACGATAGATCTCGTCGGGAATGTCAATCGTAGTTCGCACAAAAGCATATTATCATATTTATGTAAATATGCTAAACATGAGATTTAACGAACACGCAGGCCCCGGTTCTTCGTCTATAGAAACGGCTCGCGGATAAGGTGTAGACTCGGTCGCGTGCTTTGCCGATGAAAGGTTTCTCAAGAGTCTCCAGTAGGTACGCAAAGTCTTTACTGGGTGATTACCTTTGGGGGCCTCAATTGGGCTATTGACAACGATTTTGCGGTAGGCCTATCTTGTGGAAGTTTTTCCTGCGGTTCACAAATTCCAGGTGGGGTTTCCGGCATCGTATAAGTGGCGCTTCCCATGTAGAGAGCCACACAATTCGAGGACAGCAGGAAGAAAAGGAAGGGAGTCAATTCAAGATGGTCGCGTATTTTCAGCTCCAGCCAGAGGAAGGGGAGCTACAGGAGTTAGCAGATCAGTACTGGCAAAAGGCAGACGAAAAGCAACACGAACTCGAAAGGGCCGCATTTGAAGCCGGCCAGGCCATTCTTAATGGCGACTTTACACTTGCTAATCTCGAAGCCATCGTGCGCTGGAAGTCAGAGCGCGCTGTACATTATCTGATCGGCAACAGCAATGAGAAAATCCGTCGGGCGCTGGCGGTAGCCGTCGCGCCTGAATCCACCACAGAGCAGGCCGTCAACGCACTTATTGAGCTGCATGGGGTCGACATTGCGGTCGCTTCGGCGATCCTCGCAGCAATTTACCCGGAGCAGTACACGGTGCTCGACTTCCGCGCTCTCGAAGCTCTCGGCCACGCCCGTCACGACGTGCGGTTTTATGAGGAATACGTGGCTTTCTGCAAGCGCCTGGCCGAAAGCAACATCGTGAAGCCGCAAAGTGATCTGCCGGCCCCGACGCCGCTGCGTACCCTCGACCGCGCCCTCTGGCAGTGGACCCGGAGCCACACCGGCTGATCTGTGAGCGATATAGAATCGGCTGTGTGAGTCACTCGTTCGAAATCGGGCCGGTCCAGGTTGGACCTGCGGCTACGGGCCGGCTCTTTCTCATCGCAGGCCCTTGCATCATTGAGAGCGAATATCACGCCCGCAAGATGGCCGACGCCATCCAGCGCATCGCGGTCGATCTTGGCGTTCCCTACATCTTCAAAGCCAGCTATGACAAGGCCAACCGCACCAGTGTCCGCAGCTTTCGCGGCCCAGGACTGCTTGAAGGAGTGCGCATCCTGGGCAGACTGGCACGTGAGACTGGTCTGCCGGTGCTGACTGATGTCCACGAGCCCAGCCACTGCGAAGTTGCCGCTGAAGCTGTCGATGTTCTCCAGATTCCTGCCTTTCTCTGCCGCCAGACTGACTTGCTTGTGGCCGCAGGAAAGACCGGCCGCGCCATCAACATTAAGAAGGGTCAGTTCGTTGCGCCGTGGGACATGGTCCATGGTGTTGAGAAGGTACGCTCTACAGGCAATGAACGCGTTTTTCTTACTGAGCGCGGATCAAGCTTTGGTTATAACAATCTGGTCGTCGACTTCCGCTCCCTGGCTGTCATGCGTAGCCTGGCGCCGGTTGTTTTCGATGGCACCCACGCCGTCCAGCAGCCCTCGGCGGCGAATGGTGTCAGCGGTGGCCAGCCGGAGTTCATTCCGTTGCTTGCGCGTGCTGCCGTGGCCGCAGGTATTGACGGTCTCTTCCTCGAAGTCCATGATGACCCCGCCAATGCCAAATCCGACGGCGCCAATGCGCTGGACCTGAAACTACTCAAGCCGCTGCTTGAAAAACTGCTGGCCATCCGCGCGGCAGCCGGCCAGTAATCTCCCATCTCAGGGCCCCGGTTGCAAGTCACAGTCGAGATCGGTTGTCACGCCCTTTTGATCCAGACGAAGACAGGACATTCCATTGATATCCGTGCGCAGTGTTCGCACACGCGCCTTCTCTAACTCACTCAGCACTTCCTGCCGCGGATGCCCGTAGCGGTTGTGCAATCCGCAGGAGATGATCGCCCATTGAGGCTTTACGCGCGCTAGAAACTCCGGCCGTGTGGAAGTAATGCTGCCGTGATGACCCACCTTAAGCAGCGTGCTTGCCAGGCCGGTCTCGCTCAGCATCGCCTGTTCGATTGGAGCTTCAGCATCGCCCTCGAGCAGCACGGAACTCGCGCCATACGCAACGTGCAACACCAGCGAATCGTTGTTAGAAGGCTCAGGCCCCGGGCGATAATCCGCAAACGGCGCCAGGACGCGTATCTGCGCGCTGCCAAAGAGAAAACCGTCGCCGGCACGGAAGCTGCGTATCTCTTCGTGCAGCCCTGTAGCCTCTGCCAGAAGCGCCTTGTACGCAGGTATATCCGGATTGTTTCCCACCCAGAACTCCTTCGGGCGAAAGTTGCGAAGAATTGCGGGCAACCCGCCCATGTGATCGGAGTGCGCATGTGTAAGCGCCACGGCATCGAGATGCCGAATGCCGCGTGACCACAGCGCAGGCGATACCACTTCTTCACCAATGTCAAAGTCCTGTGACGCTTGGCGCGGCCCTCCGCCGAACCCTCCGCCGTCGACTAGCAGGGTCTTACCATCGGGCGTGATGAGCAGAATCGAGTCACCTTGTCCCACATCGATGGCTTCCACTAAAAGCGCATTGCGTGGATGTCCAATAGGCCGCGGTGTAATTGCTGCCAGCGCAGCCAGCATCATTGCAGCCCACGCCATGCGCCGCGGCCGGCGGCCACGATGCGCCAGCACGATTGCCGCTGCGAGCAATGCGCAGAACACCGCACCCTGCCAAAGCAGCGGCGTTGCCACACGCAGATCAGCCAGAGCAAGCGAACCGAAGAAATGCACCAGTCCATTGCCAAGATGCAGCAACAACGCCACTGCCGCGGCAGGCACAACCGCCATAGACGGCCACAACAGCAGCGCGAGCAGCATGAGCAGAGCTGCTGGCAACAGCAGGGCCAGCAGCGGCAGAATCAGCAGATTCACCGGCAATGCGAACAGCGTGAGGCGATGAAAGTAGATAGCCATCGGCAGCGTCATAGCCAGTTCCACAACGCAGGAGACAGTAATGAGCTCCGCGATGCGAATCGTGAACCGTACTGTCCATGGAAAAGCCCGCCATGCAATAAATGGATTCGCAACCGCCCGCAGGCGCACTGCGAACATGCGCATGGTTACGCGGAACTGCGCCAGCCGCGGAGCAAGTCCTGCGTCGATGGCTGTGATGGGTAGCTCGCGTGTTGCTCGTAGATACGGATGTATCGTCGCCTCGAGCAGCGGTGCGGCGACGCCTGCGATGGCAATCACCGCAAGCAGTGTCATCTGCAGACTGGCGTCAAAGAGGCTGCGTGGGCTTACTGCAAGCAGGCACAGCGCCGCGAAACCAATCGTGTTCAGCGGATTTCGGCCTCGATAAACCAGCCGCGCCAGTAGATAAAGAGAGACCATCCACAGCGACCGCTGCACCGGTGTAGCAAATCCAGTGAACAGTGCGTAAGCAAACGAGCCGGCAATCGTCATGAACGTTGCCGGCAGGCGCGGCATACGTAATTTGCGTAAAATCCAGAGCAGACATCCTGCCACAATGGCGAGATGAAATCCAGAGACCACGAGCATGTGGAACGAACCTGTGCGCTCAAAGCCTGCGCGTAGCGAGTGGGTGAGATAAGTGCGGTCGCCGGCGACCATCGCTGCCAGCATGGCTGCATCGCTGGGCGAAAGCCGTAGCGCCGGTGGCAATTTGCGCATCGCTCCCGGCAAAGCCAGCAGTCGTGCAGCAGCGCCGTGCTGCCACTGGCTGAATCGGCAACCAATCAATCTCTCGTGCGATTCACCAACTTCTTCGACATGATCGATTGTGACGCTTGCCGTTGAAGTGATTCCCTGATCGAGCAGGTAATCGGCGCGGTTCCATACGCCGGGGTCGTGATAAGTCTCCGGCGGCAACAGGCGAACTACAGCCTGAATGCGCTCTCCGCAACGCAGCGGTTTTACTGGCAGCTGTCCTGCGGGCCACCGCACGGTCAGCCGTACACGCCCCGAGACAGGTATCTGATCATCGAAGGCATTCGTTACCTGCTCGACGCTCGCAACCTGCACATCGACGCGTTGTGAAGGTGACTCCGTTGCGGGCTCATCGACGTTCAGCTCCATATCCGTACGCACCGGTCCCGTATCGATAATCGTTCCCTCAACCGTGCGTAACAGATTGTCAGCGAGCGTAGCCAGTACAGGTGATGGAGCCGGTTGCGGCTCCATCAGTCCGCACCACGCGCCCAGCAAAACCCACAACAGAGCCAACGGCAGCCACGCGATACGCAGCGCGCGTAGCGCGGCAATGCCGCACAGGCCTGCGACGAGCAGAATTGCAAGGAGAACCAAACTGGGCCGCAGCCAGAACCAGTGTGCAATGACGATGCCGCCCGCGAAGAGCCATGCTGCATGAAAGAGTGGTGCGGTCTTCAGGCCGCTACTGGACTGACTGCTCGTGATGGGCCCGGTTTCCATTGAATGGCTGGGATGAGCAAAAGCCTATCAGGGAAATGGCCTTTCGGCACGCGAACTTTTGCCGTGTGCGCTCAACGCCGCATATGCACGATGGTTTCGATATGAAAAGTCTGCGGAAAGAGGTCGGCAAGCACGGCCTTCTCGATTACATATCCTGATGCAATCAGCGCGCGCAGATCGCGCGCCAGCGTCGCCGGGTCGCATGATACATAGACCAGTGCAGGTGCAGCCACGTCAGCCAGCAGGGCAGTCGTCTCGGCTCCAAGGCCTGTGCGAGGAGGGTCAACTACGATAAAATCGGGCCGCTCGCCTTTCTGCCTGCGCCGCAGAAAGTCGAGTGTATTTGTCTTCACTGCGCGCGCGCCGGTGCCATTGAAATTGTGCGCCAGCGCCGTCGTTGCGCTCGGAGCGGATTCCACTGCAACCACACGCATAAAGCTCGACGCGAGCCGCCGCGCAAAGAGTCCAACGCCAGCAAACAGGTCCCAGGCCAGTGCACCCCGATGTCCACTCGCTACGGCGTCCACCAGCGAGTCGACCAGCCAGCGGTTTACCTGAAAGAATGCGCCGTGATCCACGCGATATGCGGAGCCCGCGGCGCGATACGTGAGGGAGGTGTGGCCACAGCACGCCACGGTGCGCGGCGGCTGTCCTGCACCGCTGTCGATTGCATACTCTGCTCCACTGAACTCGGGAACCTTCGTAGCCAGGGCCGCACAGAAATCCTTCAGTGGAATTCTGGCCGGTTTCGAGCTGTCAATTCCCACCATCAGCGCGGTCTCTTCCGCGTTGCAGAAGAGAGCAATCTCTGTTCCACGCAGATGCGGGAACAAATTTGCCGCGATCTCCTGAATTGCCAACGCAGCGCGCACCAGTAGCGGCGCAGCGATCGGGCACTCCGCAATTGGCACCACTGCATGCGACCGTCTGCCGCGATAGCCTGGATTTCCTGCCGCATCCATTGCAAGCCGGATGCGGTTGCGATATTCCCACGGATTCGCCGCAAGCGCGCTGGTCTCAGCTGGTGCGTGCACGCCGCCGCGTTCCAGCGTCTCGCGCAAAACAGCCTGCTTGAATGCGAGCTGCGCCTCGTAGTTCGCGTGCTGATAGTCACATCCGCCGCATATGCCGAAGTGCCGGCAAGCAGGCGCCACGCGTTCCTGAGAGGGCGCAACGATCTCCTCCACTTCGGCCTGCGCATACCCACGCTTGTCCGCAACCACTCGTACGCGCGCTTGCTCGCCAGGCAATGCCAGAGGTACAAAGACGGCCTTGCCTTCCACGCGTGCAAGAAACGCGCCGCCGTAGATTGGCTTTTCGATCTGTACGAGCTGAGATTCAGCGGGCATAGGCGGCTTCATTGCTGGCTCATGTAAAACAGGCTCAGCCGTGGCAGGTTGCAGTGCACCAGTAACTGCTTCTGCACAAATTGGCTCTCCACCTGTCTGATCTGGACTACGCCCATACGGCTGCGATAGGGAGCAAGCTCGCGTGCTGCATGCTCCTTGAGGCTTACCAATAATTCTTCCGGCGCAGCGGCCTTGAGTGCGGCGAAGAGCTTTTCCTCGAGCACAGTAAGCGAACGCTCCAGCGATTCAAGGTCGGCGGCTCCGCTTGACGAAGTCCGCAACTCAGCAGCCAGTTCACGCAGCCGCGCGGCTGTTACTGCGCAGGCCTCTTGTGCAACTGTGGCACCGTCCAGCGCTGTTGCTGCTGACTCGATATGCACTGCCACCCGCTCGCGTTCAAAACCCGACTCGCGCTCTGTGGCCGCGGCTGGAGCCGTTCCGGCAGACGCCTCGTTTAACTCCACCGCGGCTTCCATTACCGCTTGCGCGCACCATGCCAGGCCGTTGATTCGCCGCATGCGTCCACGCTTCTGCCGTGCCTCATATTTGTCGAATGCGGTGTCAATGCCGCGCAGCACGGCCTCAAGGGGAATACCGGCCTCACGCCAGGTTTCGATCAGCGCCCAGTCCAGAGTGGAAAGCAGAAGGATCGCCCCGCGGCGCTGCTGAAAGCGCTCTTCGATCTCAGTGAAGTAATTAAAGTAGTTTTGCACGAGGATCGCCTCACGTACGGCAGCGAAAAAAGGGGGCTTACGCCTGCCGCTCTCCCACCTTGACTTCGGTCCTCGCTCCCGGAGTACGTTGTGTTTCGCCGGAGGCTTTCACTTCATGCGCGCGGCCACGCGGGCGGACGTTACGATTGCGCTCAAACAGGATGCGCAGCCCTTCCAGCGTGAGCATCTCGTCGATCTCCTGGATATACCGCGAGTCCGCTGCAATCATCCGGGCCAGTCCACCGGTGGCGACGATACGCGGCTGCGTGCCCAGCTCGCCCAGGATGCGCTCGATGATGCCGTCCACCAATCCGATGTATCCGAAGAAGATACCGCTTTGCAGGTGACCGATGGTATTGGTGCCGATCACCTTCTGCGGCCGCTTGATATCTACACGCGTCAGCCGCGCCGCGTGTGAAAACAGCGCATCTGCACTGATCCCCAGCCCCGGCGCAATAGCTCCGCCAAGATACTCGCCGCGAGTAGAGATAACTTCAAACTTGGTTGCGGTGCCAAAGTCCACCACGATGCACGGGCCGCCGTAGCGCGCATACGCGGCAACTGCATCGGCCAGCCGGTCTGCTCCCAGTTCGGTGGGGTTATCCACGAGCATCGGCATTCCAGTCTTGATGCCCGGTTCCACAAACATGGGCTCGATGTGGAAGTACTTCTCGCATACGCGGCGAAGCGTGGTGTCCACCGGTGGCACTACAGATGCAATGATGATGTGCGTTACAAGGCTGGTTGAAAAGCCGTGCATCTCAAAGAGATTCACAAAGAGTACGCCGTACTCGTCCACCGTGCGTGCGCGATGTGTAGTTACGCGCCAGTGTCCGGCAAGCCTGGGATTACCGGCGGTCTGGCCTGGGCCTGCGGCGGTAATCTCCGGATGACCACCTCCATTGTTGGGCGCGGCAACGGCGGCTGGGGGATTGTCTCCCTCAAGCCGGTAGAGGCCAAGCACCGTGTTTGTGTTGCCTACATCCAGGGCGAGCAGCATAGTTTCAGTGTATCTCGCTGGAGTCGATGCACGCCCGGATGCCTCCTGTTTGCACGGTTAGCTGACCGTCCGCGGTGTTAACCAGCAGGAATCCATGCTCGTCCAACCCGGCAGTAATGCCTGTACATGCCTGTGGCCCATGCACTTCCACCGCGCGGCCTCGAACCCAGCTGGAAGCCGCCTCTACACGCACCGGGATGGCTTTAGCCGTCTCCGGATTGCGCAGGCTCTCCGCCTCATATTGGACAGCCTTGAGCAGAGCCGCCAGCAGCGACTGCCGGTTGACCGTGCGCCCCGCCTCGAGATCAAGCGACGTGGCAGGCGTCGCCAGCCCCGGCTCGAATCCTTGCTGGTGCACGTTAATGCCGATTCCAACCACGGCAAAGGCCGAGCCATTCTCTGAGTTTGCCTCCACCAGGATTCCGCCGGTCTTTTTCTCGCCGATCAGCAGATCGTTGGGCCAGCGCAGGTCGATGTCGAGTCCAGATGCGCTCCGGATCGCGTCCGCTGCTGCCAGGCCCGCTGCAAGCGGCAGCAGCAGCAGCCGGTCAGTCGGAATGGCCAGCCTCAGCAGCGTGCTTACGTAAAGCCCATCGCCTGCTGCCGAGCGCCATGCATTGCCTCCGCGCCCGCGCCCCGCAAGCTGCTCGTCGGCAAACCAGACCGAGCCATGCGGCGCTCCGCTGCGCGCAGCGGCTAGAGCATCGTTATTGGTGGAGTCGGTGATCGGCGCAAAGTGCAGCTTGCCGGCAAAGATGGTGTGCGCAAGCTCTGCTTCAAGAGCGTCGAGATCGAACATGAGCTACCGTGTCTCCGCAACGATCGACATGGAGATGTCCGCAGCCCTGGCTGAGTGCGTCAGAGCGCCCACACTGATGAAATCCACACCGGTCTCAGCGTATGCGCGGATGTTTTCGAGCACGATGCCGCCTGAAGCTTCCGTAGGAATCCAGCGGTTCTCCTGCTTGATGCGTTCGATGGACTGCTTTACCAGCGCCGGAGTCATGTTGTCGAGCAGAATGGCTTCCGCTCCGCCTGCGAGTGCGTCTTCCAGCTCCTGCGCCGTGCGCACTTCGATCTGCACACGCTGCCCCGGCTTGCGCGACTCAAGCGCGCGGGCGAGCACCTTTTTAAGCCCGCCGCCAAGCGAGATGTGATTGTTTTTGATCAGAACGCCTGAGGCGAGATCGATGCGGTGATTCGTGCCGCCTCCGCACAGTACGGCGTATTTTTCCAGGGCACGCATTCCCGGTACCGTTTTGCGCGTGTCCAGCACCCGCGCATGCGTTCCCTGGATGGCATCGGCATAGCGCCGGGTGAGCGTGGCGATGCCGCTCAGGTGCTGCATAAGATTCAGAATCACCCGTTCGGTGCTCAGAAGCACGCGCGCATTGTGCCGGACAACCGCCAGCACCTGTCCGGCCTGTACGCGCACGCCATCAAAGATCTCCGGATGGCTCACCACCTCGTAGCGCGTGTGCGCCTGCGGCCGCGCGTCGAGCCGCGCAAAGATTTCGAGAAGCCGCGGCACCGCGCCGAGGCCCGCCACCACCAGTTCTTCTTTGGCGATGATCGAGGCCGAAGCGCGCAGATCGGGGTCGATGGTCAGGTTCGTTGTGGCATCGCTGGCGGCTTTATCTTCAATAAGGGCCTGTTCCAGTAATGCTTCGATGCGGTGGCTTTTCCACTCCATAGTTCTAATGATGCTCCTGTGGCCTCTTCTGTTGAAGAAAGTTATAGATAACCTTCTTTACACCGTCGTCGGCCTGACTGGCAATTGCATAAAAGAGCGTGCCGTCGCGGCGGTAGATTTCGAGTGAATACTTCTGCTCGGTGTTGGAGATCTTCTCGATGAACCGCTGCCACATGGGCAGCTTGCCCCCTTTGCGCTGGTCGACAAACCGCAGCTCGCCCAGGTCGTCGTACCACAGGAGCGACAGAATGTTCTGCGCGTTGCGGACGTAGATTCCGAGCTTGGTAAAGAGCACGTATTGCGACAGATCGCCCAGCGACGATCCATGCCGCGACAGGTCGACGAGCGCCAGCGCGCGGTCCGGCTCGCGCACATGACTCCAGGCGATATCGAGAGCCTTAGGCGAGAAATCCTGTTCGGTATAACAGCCGGGTGCGCCGTGAAAGTCGATGTGCGGTTCGCTATCTGCGCGCGCGGGTCGTGCAAAAAACTCGCTGGCGGGCAGCTCAACGGGCAGCTCGACCGGATTCTCGAAGTGTTCCAGCAGTTCGTTGTACGCCACCTGAACGGCCTTGAACATCTCTTCGGCCTTGAGCCGCAGCTCCTTGTCGTGCTCATACAGATCGGGATGCCAGGTCTTGGCCGCCTCGTAGTACGCCTTGCGGATCATCACCTTGGAGTCTGTGCCCTCCTCCAGACCGAGTGTCCGGGTGTGTTCGAGGCATTGGGCACAGACGCAGGGCATGGGTGACTGTCACTCCGGCGGCAATGCAGCCAGCGCTGCGCGGGCTTTTTCAAGCAGCAGCTTGTTCTCGGCTAACTGCTTTCTGGCTCCCTCGACAATTTTCGCAGGCGCCTTCGTGGGGAAGTCCGAATCGTTCAGCTTGCGCTCGCCGCTGGCAACCAGTTCTTCAAGCCGCGCGATCTCCTTCTTCAGACGTTCGCGCTCGGCGGTGACGTCGATGGTGCGTTCATTGTCACCCTCGTCAAATTGCCATTCGTACTGCACTCCGCCGGCAACATACC
>DASZXD010000136.1:0-9308 GCA_035546015.1 Occallatibacter sp. | reverse complement strand
ACCAGACTCGACTCGTCCGGAGTCTCGATCCCAAGAAACACGGACGTGAAGCCTGCCTCTTTCATGCTTTGAAGCAGTTCGCGGTCGTCTGCGAGATTGAGCGAAGCCTCTGTGATGAACCGGAAGGGATAGCCGCGCGTCTTTTCCCATTCGGCCATGGCGACAAGCAGACCACGGACACGGACTTTGTTACCGATGAAATTGTCATCCACGATGAATACCGGGCCGCGCCAGCCAGCCTCGTACAACTGATCGAATTCCGCAAGCACCTGTGCTACAGCCTTGGTGCGCGGGCGCCTGCCATAAATCTCAATAATGTCGCAGAATTCGCAGTTGAACGGACATCCTCGGGAATACTGAACGGTCATTGTGCTGTAACGGTTCAATCGGATCAGGCTGAGATCGGGCAGAGGACTGTGCTCCAAAGATGGATACCCTTCGGCCTGATAGACAGCGCGCATCGAGCCGCATTCGAGATCGCCGGCAAGCTCGACGATTAGACTCTCTGCCTCTCCAATGACAACGCAGTCGGCTTCCAGAGCGGCGGCCGGCACACTGCTGGTAATGGGGCCGCCCACGATGGTCCGCAACCCACTTGCGCGGCACCGGCGAATGATCGCGATCAAATCTTCTTGCTGTACATGCATTCCACTCAGCAGCACCACATCGGCCCAGGCAAGATCGGAATCCTTGAGCCGTTCGACATTGGTGTCGACGAGGCGCTTATTCCAGGACGCAGGCAGGAGAGCAGCAATGGTCATCAGCCCAAGCGGCGGCTGTGCTGCCCGTTTCCCCTGAAAGGACAAAGCATACCGGAAGCTCCAGTAGGTATCAGGAAACCTTGGATACACGAGCAACGCATTCATTGGACCCCCCGTAATAGAAGCGCGCTAGTGCCGGTTCGATCAGCAGCTCCTGCCGCCAAGCTACGTACTTTTCCAGTCTGACCACTTCGAACGGTGGGAACAAAAAGTGACAATGCTTAATCCCTCCGCTGATATAGTACTCGCGTTTTCTGGAAAAGTATGTGACGGTACCAACTCCACAAGAGGAAATGCAGCATGGGAGTGCAAGATGATCTCGCCTACCAAAGTCCGAGCAGGTCCCTGATAATCACGAAGAAGATAACTTACGAATCGAACAATCGCTCCGCGATTCAGGGCCGGAAGGGATCAGCAGGCAACGAAGATCAGGCCACTTACCTGCACGCCGCAGGGTTTGGGCGTACACGATATTTCTTTGTGTTGATGGCCAAAGTGCGCTCGATCTTCTTGAGCGCATGCGCCTCGTCTGGAGCAGCAAAGGTCGACGCCACACCGTGGCTTGCGGCCCTGCCCGTTCGTCCCACACGATGCACAAAATCTTCAGCTTCCCTGGGAAGGTCGTAGTTCACCACGTGCGCAACATCGGCGACATCAATGCCTCGCGCCACGACATCAGTGGCCACCAGCACGCGATGACGGCCTTCGGCAAAGCCGCGCAAGGCAGAATTTCGCTGCGACTGCGACCGGTCCCCGTGAATGGGGGCCGCCGCAAATCCGGCCCGCGACAACCGCCGGGCGACACGGTCCGCTCCGTGCTTAGTTCGCACGAATACCATAAAGCTGCCGTGGTTCGTTCCCAGAAGATGCTCCAGCAGCTCTTGTTTCTTGTCCACAGGAACCTCGAACGTTTGCAGCTTCACATTGGGCGACGGTTTCAACTCTGAGGTGATATCGACGCGCACCGGATTCACGAGGTAGAGACTCGCCACTTCACGAATCGCCGGGCTGAGCGTCGCTGAGTAGCACAGCGTCTGCCGATTCTGAGGCAAAAACTTTGCGATTCGCTGGATGGCCGGCTTGAAACCCATGTCGAGCATACGATCGACTTCGTCCAGAACCAGCAACTTCACACTGCTCAGGTTCACCAATCCGCGCGACAAGTAGTCCTCGAGCCGCCCCGGTGTAGCAATGATCAAGCGCGCTCCCTTCCGGATTGCGGACAGCTGGGGTCCCTCCGCCAGGCCGCCGCACACCAGCGCGGCTCCTCCGTGGCCGTCCGTCAGATCACGCCAGGCGTCCAGCACCTGCATGGCTAATTCGCGTGTGGGCAGCAGAACCAGTGTCTTTGTGTCCTTCTCGCCGACGACCATTCGTTCGATGAGGGGAATTAGAAAGCTCAGTGTCTTACCCGTGCCCGTGGGCGCTGTCGCCAGCACGTCGCGCCCTTCAAGTGCCGGAGGAAGAGTTGCTGCTTGGACGGGTGTAGGGTGGATAAAATTTGCATCGGCCAACTGCCGTTGCATTGTCTGCGAGAGTTGTAATTCTGAGAAGAGTTTCAATTCATACCTGTCTTGCACCCCGGCCTCGGACATTCCATCATCCAGAATCCTGTCTGGAATTCATCCATGGAATCACGGTGCCAGATGCAGTCGCTTCAATCCTCACCGCTACCCAAAAATCGTTTCGGGCAGCAAGGGGACCTTCACATCTTGTATGCGGAAAACCTGTATCCAGAAGAATCTGGGGAGCGCTTGCTCCAGACGATTCGAGATTTGCCACACGTATCGCGTCTTCGACTGCAGCACGCCATCGCGTTGCAGTCTGGTCCGGCCAATCACCTGAAGTGGTGAAACCTTGACTTCAATGGACCATTACGCTGAGGGGCCTGGGGAATTTACGTGGTGGACGTCTGGCGGATGTAGGCGAGAGCGGCTCACAACCAAACAACTGAGCGTAAATTAATTTTAGCACAGGCTCTTCCGTGCATTGACTCGCGCGTGGCGTCTGGATTCGCGATTACGCATATAATCACGGCACGCTCTTGGAACGCTCGAGAGCATGAATCGAGGCCCTCGTGGCCTAAACATCGCCTCGTGTCCTCCTGCATGCCTTCCGCCAGGATGGCTCCGTCTCTTCAATTTGTCGGCGATGCAAGATGACGATCGCAACCAAGCCCAACGAAATCGAGCTTCGGAAACCTGAAGGAGCGCGTATGCGCGCAAACTCAGAAGCGCAGGCAATGACGTGACAGCCGTTTGCTACGACGGAATGATTCACAACTTTGTGCTTCTCAATGCAATCCATGAGGTGCGTGGCGTTCAAGCCGCGCCTCAACAAGCGAGCGAAGCAATCCGCGAAGCACCAAAGCCCTGAACTGCCGCCGGCGGCCGCATAAATCAAGGCCGCCGGCGACCAGTATCGAATCGGCGTCATATATTCAACTGGTTCGCATAGTGTTCTGTAGGCGATCTGAGTCTCAGGAGCCTTCTGCCTTCACGTTTGCCATGATGATTGCTGTTCTCGGGCTCCCGCTTTATCTTCTCGCCGAGTTTTCGCGGCGCAAAAGAGCACGCTCTTCAGATGCCGCGTGAGCTGTTTTCTGCGCTTTCACAGCAGCTCTCGGCGTAAATTTTCAAGGCAGGAACCTGCTGAGCAACCTTTTTTAGCCAACCATTCGTGCTCTTCCGCAATCACTACAAGCTAGTAACACATGCGGCACCCCTCGCTGCTGGGGCATTGACGCGCAGGTAGAGGTACAGCAGACTGGAGGCGAGTTGCCAGCTTTGCGCTGGTACGAAGGTTATTGCCATGAGTACATATCCCCCGCCACCACCGAGTCCCGGCGGAGTGGGACGGCGCCTGGAAGAAGCGATTGAACTGATCGAGATGGAGCTGCGCCACGCAGTTGCTTATGTGAACGATGCGGTGGTTCCGCAGGTACGCCGGGAGTCGATCTCAGCCATGCGCTCCCTGGCCGATACGCTACGGAATCTTGCCGATCGAATGGACCAGAATGCAGGCGGGCCAAAGGATCCACGAGTTTGAGCAGAATGGATTGGTTTCAGTCTTCGGTTGCCTGCGGTTTTACCAGACATGCAGGTGATCCTTTAGACGCAGGACGCCTAACACAAAGCAGCTCAGGCCTGCGTGTGAGCAGGCTGCAACCTGTTTTACTGGCAGTGCTGGCCGCCGCAACGCTCGTTGTGAGCGGGTGCCACCATCGCAATCAGGCGCAGTTGCCACCTCCGCAGGCTCTGCCGCCGCCGCCGGAGCAACCGGTTTATACTCCACCACCTGCTACGAGCTCTTCGGCGGAAGTTCCTCCGCCGGCACGGATTCCGATTACCCCTGTGCCTCCGGGCGGAGTAACAGCCGAAGATCTCGACTACATCGCAACGCACCATCCGATATTGACCCAGGTAGGCTTTGCCACCTGGTATACGGCTCCCTATAAAGGACGTAAGGCGGCTAATGGGCAGGTCTTCAACGACAACTCTATGACAGCCGCGCATCGCACTCTGCCTCTGGGCGCACTGATTCTGGTGACGAATCTCACCACCGGACAGTCGGCCGCTATGCGCATTAACGATCGTGGCCCGTTCGCTGAAGATCGCGTACTCGACATGTCGATGGCTTCTGCAAAAGCTACCGGTGTTTATCGCGCCGGTC
Source organism: Occallatibacter sp. (assembly GCA_035546015.1). GTDB lineage: Bacteria > Acidobacteriota > Terriglobia > Terriglobales > Acidobacteriaceae > Telmatobacter. The sequence goes on along the minus strand of DASZXD010000136.1, from coordinate 4,875 downwards.
TGGCACGCGTGCGCATCGATGTGTACGAGACACCGAAATCGATCAATACCGGCGGCCGCTGGTGCGTACAGATCGGCGCGTTCCACTCTGAGCGTGATGCAATCAGGCTCAAGAACCAGTTGTTGCGCACGTATGAGGATTCAAATGTAATTGAGTTCCCCGGCGAAAACAGCTACTGGGTACGCATCCGGCCCGAAGGAGACGACCGCCAGATGGCCGAGTATATTGCGAGCCATCTTCGCCTGAGCGAGGGTGAAGCATATCTTACGCGGCTGGATTAAGAGACAATACTCTCCCAGGTTAGGCGCGATGTGGCCACACCAAACCTGGGACGCCAGTGATTTGAGTCGAGTTCAGCGCAGCAGAGCCGAAGCTGCCCACAGCACAGTCTCCTGGCCATGGAAGTCGCCGGTATTGCGACGGCGCTCAAGGTACCAGTCAAGGCTGTTCTCCTTGTTCGTGCCTTCGCAAATATCGGTCACATTGTTGTTCTGATCTACATGGCCAGCCAACGCGATCCAGCCCTTGCGCGCAGCCGGTCCATAGGTTGCCGCGTCGAGCCAGCCGTTCTTCACACCAGTGATTAGCGCAAAGGTGAACATGCCGGTGCTCGAGCTCTCTTCCCACGACTCGGGCTTGTCAATCAGCTGGTGCCACATTCCGTCAGCCCCCTGATATTTGAGCAGCGCAGCCATCATCAGCTTGTAGCCCTGCATGATGCGCGCGCGATCTGGATGATCCGCTGGCAGACTGCTCAACATCTCAGCCATGCCGGCTGCGACCCAGCCGTCACCGCGGCCCCAGAAGAACGGCACATCGGGCGCGTGATAAAAGAGGCCGTTGGGCTGCTGCAGCTTATCCAGATAGGCGACCATCTCCTTCGCGTCGCGGTCCAGATACTTCTTGTCGCCCGTGGCGCGATAGGCTTCGAGCTGCAGAATCGTCAGCATGTACATGTCATCTATCCAGTAGCGTGTCTCATGCGACAGGCCGTCGGGCAGTGGATTTTCCCACTGGCGATCGGCAAAAGTCAGCCCGAAGTCGAGATATTTTTTCTCTTTCGTCTCGATATAGATTTGCAGCGGCACGGTACCAAAGATCGAGTCGTCGACGTGGTCGCGCTTGGGAATGCGGTCTGCCTCGGAGCCGTCGGGCATGACCGACTGGAAACGCTGGATCAGCTCGTCGCGCAGCTTGTCGTCGTGCGTAAGGTGTGCAAAGGTCAGCCCACCGTACCATGTGCCCACTTCGCTGTAGACGATGGTGGTCTTGCCCTGATGCGGACTTGTGACGAAATGCTCGGCAACCCGCTTGCCGACTTCCTGCGGCGAAGCGCCCGTCGGCCAATTTGAGAAGTAGTCCTGTTGCGCCGCGGCGGGAATGATGGCGGCGGGCAGCAGCAGTCCGAATGCTGCGATCCTGATAAGTGCGTTCATACGCATGTCCTTCTTTCGTAACGTGTGTGAGGCTGATTTGGCCTGCAGTCGATGATACCGCCAGAGAGCGGGCGCTGGATTCCGGCTGATGGGACGCATTAACGTTAATGAATTAAGCTTCCTGCACCAGCTCACAGGCCCTGCGGATTATCTCGGCATCGTCGCCGAATCCGGCAAACCAATGCACATCAGGCTCCCGGCGAAACCAAGTCAACTGGCGTTTGGCATAGTTGCGATGTCCCTGCTGGGCAGCAGCTATTCCAGTCTGCAGGCTCAATGTCCCGGCCAGCACAGCCAGGGCTTGCCGGTAGCCGAGCGAATCGAGGGCTTTCACGTGTCCGTAGCGGTCGAGTAATGTGCGGGTCTCCTCGACAAGTCCAGCTGCAAACATGGCCGCGCAGCGCGTATTGAGCCGCTCATAAAGAGCGGCGCGCGGTGGGCTCAGCCCAATGCGCAGCAAGCGGAAACCGATGAGCGGGTCGCGGGCTATCATCTCTGACATGGGCCTGCGTGCAGCCAGGCAAACCTCAATGGCGCGAATCAGCTTTGGCGTATCGTTGGCGTGAATACGTGCGGCTGACGCAGTATCGAGTCGGCTTAAGATTCGCTGTAACCAGACGCTTCCGCGCTTTTTTGCCTTCAAAGCGAGCCTCGCGCGCAAATCTTCGTGTCTCGACGGTCCGGCGAAGAGCCCATCAGTGAGTGCACGCAGGTAAAGGCCAGTGCCTCCGGTGACAATGGGGAGCCTGCCGCGTGCGCTGATCTCAGACAGCGCTGCGCGGGCGGCCTTCATATAGGCGCCCGCAGTGAAAGGCTCGTTCAGGTCGGCCACGTCTATCAAATGATGCGGCACGCGCGCACGTTCCTCCGGGGATGGCTTGGCAGTGCCCAACTCCATGCCGCGATAAACGGCAACCGAGTCGCAACTCACGATTTCGCCGTTGAAGCGCTCGGCCAATGCGAGCGAGAGAGCTGTCTTGCCGCTGCCGGTGGGGCCCAGCAGAATCAGAACAAGTGGCAATGCAGAATCTCCTGCGGCGAAGCCGCCGTCCGCCGTCCGCGAAAGACTCATGGGCGCCACCAGCCGGGAGGGAAGATCCACTTCGGATTGGTGTGAAAGAGCCACCATGCGCAGATAGCCGCGGCCAACAGCACGAGCCCGAATACCTGGTTACGCCTGTACGTGCGACTCTGCTCGGCACGTTGTTCGTCCTGCGCCACCTGCTCCAGGTGCGGCTTGATGCGGGTCTCCATCACGGCTCAGTATAGGTGAAGCGCGGTGAGGAAACCGGACCACGGCCATGGCCTATAAATTTTGAGCGACTCCCCCTGATCGAGGCTGTGCTTGGGATGGAAGCAAGAGTATGCTCCTGTGTATGAGAGTTAAGACAAGCATCCCCGCCATATTTCTTGGAGCCGCGCTGCTCTTCGCGCAGACTTCCGGATGGAGCCAACCCAGACCCGACGACAGCGGTGCAAAGCAGGACCTGAAAGCCGCTGAAAAGGGCACCAAGAAAGTCGCCAAGACCACCGGCAAGGACGTGAAGAAGGGCACCACAAAGGCCTACAAGGTGACCAAACACGGCACGAAGAAGGTTTTTCACAAAACCAAGACCACGACCGAAGGCGCCTTTCACGGCGGCAAGGAAGGCGCAAAGCAGTAGGGGCCACATTGCTGCTCTGTTCCCATCCGGGAGCTGTGGCTCACACACGCTCTCCGCGTCTGTTTGACTTCGCCCACCCGCATTGCCGACCATAATCTGTTCGGCTTCTGAGAGGCCGCAGGGAAGGTTTGGCTCCAATGAAGGTCCTGATTCTTGGTTCCGGCGGACGTGAGCATGCGCTGGCGTGGGCCGTGGCCCGCAGCGAGCGGGTAAACGAGGTCGTCTGTGCGCCGGGCAACGGCGGCATTTCACAGGTGGCGCGTTGCGTTCCGGTCAATCTCAAGGACCTGGACGCCATGGTGCGTCTCGCTCAAGCAGAGCAGCCTGGGCTAACCATCGTCGGGCCGGAGCTGCCGCTTTCAATCGGTGTCGTGGACGCGCTTGCCGAGCGGGGTTTTCGGGTTTTTGGTCCAACGCAGGCGGCGGCCATGCTCGAAACCAGCAAAGGCTTCGCCAAGCGGTTTCTACAACGGCATAACATTCCCACAGCGAATTACGCCGTCTGCGCCACAGCGGCGGAGCTCGAAAAGGCCGTCGAAGTCTTTCACCCGCCCATCGTCGTCAAGGCTGACGGTCTCGCTGCGGGCAAGGGAGTCATCATCTGCAATACGCGCGAAACAGCCCTCGAAGCGGCGCATGGCCTTTTTGATGGCACTCTGCTCGGCGAATCCGAGCGGCAGGTGGTTATTGAGGAGTTCCTCGAAGGTGACGAAGTGAGCTTCCTGTGCCTGAGCGACGGCACCCATGTGGCGCCGCTTCTTCCCGCGCAGGATCACAAACGCATCGGCGAGGGCGACACCGGACCGAACACGGGCGGCATGGGTGTCTACACCATGGACGAGCTGCTCGAGCCGGCGATGAGCGAGTGGATTGTGCGTCACATCGCGGAGCCGACGGTGCGCGGTATGGCCGAGGAAGACACACCGTTCAAAGGCGTGCTCTACATCGGCCTGATGATGACCGCGCGCGGGCCGCAAGTGCTCGAATTCAACGCCCGCTTCGGCGATCCCGAAACGCAGGCGATTCTGCCGCGGCTCGAAAGCGATCTTGTGGATGCACTCGAAGCGTGCATCGACGGCAGGCTGAGCGAGACCGCATTACGCTGGGCTCCCGGGGCGTCAGCATGCGTGGTGGCCAGTTCCGCGGGTTATCCCGGCAGCTATAAAACAGGCCTGCCCATCAGCGGGCTGGGTGCGGCGGCGCGGATTGTCGGTGTGCAGGTATTTCATGCCGGCTCAGCGCAGCTGGGACCGCAACTGGTTACAGCAGGCGGACGCGTGCTAGGCGTGACCGCCACGGCTGAGTCGCTCGAGGGAGCGCTGGCCCATGCCTATCAGGCACTGGCCGAGATCGATTTCGAGGGAATCTACTACCGCAAGGATATAGGCCATCGTGCACTGAAGACGCTGCGCAAATAATCGCCTTTCGGGCGCTCCTGTTGAATTGTGAAAGGAGAACCATGAGCTCAGGTGTTGGGATTTCCCTGGAAGAGCTGCTGGCATGGAGCGACGAGGCTGCGCATTGCTGGAAGAGCCACTTCGAAGCCAATCCGGCGGTGCTGGAGCTACCCTGCGGAATCAACAACTCAGCCAATGTGCAGGCGCTGGCGCGTCATATCTGGGGCGCGGAGCAGCGATGGAGTGAGCGGCTTGCGGGACTGCCGGAAACGGAGTTTCCACAGGGCTCGCTCGATGCGCTCTTTTCCATGCACACCAGAGCTGTGGAACTCTTTCGCGAGCTTCTTGACGGGCCGAGTGAGCGATGGAACGAGGACT
>DASZXD010000135.1:0-3662 GCA_035546015.1 Occallatibacter sp. | reverse complement strand
ATGCAGTGGCGGAACAGGGCGCGGCGATTGTGGGGCTGCCGGCGGTGGACACGATCAAACAGGTTGAGCGGACGGCGCACGGAGCGTTGATTACATCAACGATTCCGCGGGAGTTTGTGGTGCTGGCGCAGACGCCGCAGGGATTCAGGTATGGGCTGCTGCAGCGGGCCTTTGCCGAGGCTACGGCAGACGGCTTTGTGGGCACGGACGAGGCCTCGGTTGTGGAACGGGCCGGGCACCCGGTAGCCGTGGTCCACGGCTCTCAGGTTAATCTGAAGATAACGCAGCCGGGCGACCTGGCACTGGCTGAGTTTTACTTGCGCCAGCGGGGCCGGTGAATGGTGTGGATTCCCAGGGTTTTTGCAAAAAGCGCGAAAAGGATAGGGAAGCCCGGGACGTGGCCGACAAGGCAAGAGGGACAGGCACGCAATCATGGATATACGGATCGGATTTGGCTGGGACTCGCATGCGTTTAAACCGGGTGTGCCGCTGCGTCTGGGGGGCATGACACTGGAGCATCCCGAAGGACTGGCCGGACACTCGGACGGAGATGTGCTGCTGCACGCGGTAACCGACGCGCTGCTGGGATCAGTGGCCGCGGGGGATATTGGCAGCTTTTTTCCGCCGGGCGATCCGCGGTGGAAGGATGCCGACTCCGCGATCTTTCTGAACCTGGCGCTGGAAGAGCTGCAGCACGCGGGCTATCGCATTCGCAATGTGGACATCACGCTGGTGCTGGCTGCGCCGAAGATTTCTCCGATTGCCGGGGAGATGCGCGCGCGCGTGGCCGATCTGCTGTGCGTGGGACTGAGCCAGGTGAGCATCAAGGCCAAGACTCCGGAGGGGCTGGGGCTGGATCATGTGGCGCAGTGCCATGCGGTGGCGCTGGTGGAGCGCGTGGAAGAGCCGGATGGGCTGAAAAGCATCAGCGATGTGATTGAAAGCCAGAAGCAGCTTGAGGATGTGGTGGACGACCTGCTGGCATCAGTCCACGGAGTGCCTAAGAAGCGAACGGTTGCTCCGGTATACGACACCGAGGACATTACCTAGATAATCGCGCGGCGTGGCAGGCGTGCGGCGCCGCGAGTACCGGCGTTATGGATCACCGCGCAGATTGAAGTGCGGGTTTGACATGCGGGCAGATAGATTGGAGTTGCTGCTCCAATTTTTCCCGCGAGGTCGATCTGTGCTGCGTTGCGTGTGTCTGACTGTGTTGACTTATATCTTTTATTGCTGCTGGATTGGCTAGAGCAGCTCCGTTCAGATTATTTCCCAATTACATCGATGGGCACGGTGATGGTGTGCGGCGGCATGCACTCGTTGTTGTCGCAGGCCTGATAGCGCAGTTTTCCCTGGACCAGATGATTGCCCGGCGCGGCGACGATGCGGGCCTCTACGACGAAATCGCCGGTGTACACACTGAGCTTTGTTTTGGGGTCAACTGCGAGACTGATCACCGCGCCTGCAGGGTAGTTGGCCGAGTCGAGATGCACGTTCTTGTCTGCGGGGATCGAAAATACTGTCGGGATAAGCGAGTCGTCACTGGGCGTGTGCGAGTTAATGTGCAGCCCTTGCGCTACGCGGAAGTGCAGAGCGACGGTGTCCGGCTTTCCAGCGGGCACGGTGACCTGCTCGGGGAAGAGATAAGCGACTGCTTCGGGCCGGGCAGCGGGGCGGTTCCGCGCGTCAGTGGAGACGATCTGGGCGCTTGCGGCCAGTACTGTGAAGCACAGCAATAGTGTGGCAGGCCACGTTGCTTTTCGCATTGCAGTTCTTAATGCAGCGATCATCTCAATTAGTCAATTGACGATTCGTTATTGCGCCAGCGCCTTCTTGATATTCGACTCGATGTCGCTTTCGGAAGTGAGCCCTAACTGCGCGGCAACAATGGTGCCCTTGCGGTTGACGAAGAACGATGTGGGCAGCTCGTCGAGACCACCGTAGGGCGTGCTGATGCTGTCGCCGTTGATGAGGATGGGATAAGGGATCTTTTCCTGCTGGACGAACTTCGCAACTTCGGCTTTGTTTTTGGTCCAGCCCGCGGTGTCATCGGCTTTCAGGTCGTCGCCTTCGGTGTCGACGCCGAGAATCTCGAATCCCTGCGCCGCGTATTTGTTGCGCAGCTCGACGAGCCACGGGGTCTCGATTTTGCAGGGAGCGCACCATGTGGCCCAGAAGTTGATGAGCACGGCCTTGCCGCGATAGCCGGCGAGCGAGACTTTTTTGCCATTCATGTCTTCAAGCGCGAAGGCCGGGGCCATTTTGCCTTTGAGCGGCGAAACATAGATGGCCGCGCCACCCGCGGGGTCGGCGACGAGTTCGCCTCGGGCTGCATTGGCAAGGACGCGCGCGGCGGCCTGCTGGCGGTATTCCCAGTTGGCCCAGCCTGCCCATGCGAAGGTGGCAAGAAGAAAGAGCGTTGCAAAGAGGACGATGGTGTTGCGGCGGCGCATAAGGGAAGAACCTCTCATCACTATTGTAAGAGTGGGGACGGGGGCGGAGGGTTACAGGGCAGGAACCAGACAATAGAGATCAGGGAATAGGGAATGGGAGCGGCGCGATGCGCTCTGAGATTGGACCACGTAAGCTGTTACCATCAGAAGCCGATGACACCTTCACGCGAAGACGAACAATTTCAGCCGGCGGCGCTGGTACGCACTGAGGCTGCGGCGCTGGAGGCGCTGGCGGGGCGGCTGGAAGGCGCGATGGCGGAGCCGTTCGCGCGGGCAGTGGAACTGGTTGTGCGCTGCGGCGAGGGGAACGGGCGCGTGGTGGTGACGGGAATGGGCAAGAGCGGCATCATCGCGCAGAAGATCGCGGCTACGCTCAGCTCTACCGGATCGCCGGCGCTGTTTCTGCACCCGGCGGAGGCGGTGCATGGCGACCTGGGCGTGCTGATGCCGGGGGATGTGGTGATTGCGCTTTCGGCGAGCGGCGAGACGGAGGAGATTTTGCGGCTGCTGGCGACGCTGAAGCGTAAAGGCGATGCGCTGGTGAGCTTCTGCTGCAATCTCGAGTCGACGCTGGCGACGGCAAGCGATGTGGTGCTGGATTGCAGCGTGGAGCGCGAGGCGTGCAGGATGAATCTTGCGCCGACGGCTTCAACGACAGCGATGCTGGCACTGGGCGATGCGCTGGCGATTGCGGTGAGCTTGAAGAAGGGATTTCGCGCGGAGGATTTTGCGGAGCTGCATCCGGGCGGCAAGCTGGGCAAACAATTGGCGCTGGTGCGTGAGCTGATGCACTCGGGTAACGACGTGCCGGTGGTTGCTCTGGCGACGCCGATGACGGATGTGATCTACGAGATGTCGCGCAAGAAGCTGGGGATTACGACGGTACAGGAGGATGGGCGCCTGCGTGGGGTCATCTCCGATGGAGATTTGCGCAGGTTGCTGGAGCGCGAGGGTGGCGCGGCGCTGGGCAGGACGGCAGGCGAAGCGATGAATGCGCATCCGCGGACGATTGCGCCGAGTGAGCTTGCGGCGAAGGCGCTGGCGATTTTAGAGGAACGCAAGATTACTTCGCTGATTGTGGTGGATGCGGAGATGCGCGTGGAAGGTGTGGTGCATCTGCATGATCTTTGGGGTGTAGATCTGATTTTATGCGGGCTTCGCATTGAGGCTACAGGAACACGTCAAGGGTGTGCATCTATTGAGTATATC
>DASZXD010000134.1:0-6218 GCA_035546015.1 Occallatibacter sp. | reverse complement strand
CGACAAGCAGGGTTACTCGCCCGGTCCCAGTGGCGGCGGCTTTGGCGTCAATCCCTATGCCAAGACCCTGCTGAATGGCCCGAATAACTTCGTAGCCGACCTCTCCGTGTTCAAGGTATTCCCGATCACGGAATCGACGCGGCTCCGGTTTAACATGGACACCTTCAACGTCTTTAACATGCAGGGCCTCAACAACCCAGGCTCGGGCGACGGCGTGTTGCAATACACTCCTGGGCACAGCTCGTCGCACTTCACTCCGCGCCAGGTTCAACTCACGCTTCGATTTGAATTCTAGGATTCGAATTCGAGGCAAGCACCAACGCAAAAGCACAACCCCGCCAGACCATCTGGCGGGGTTGTGCTTTTTGCGTGCCCGGACATGACGGCATCCGGTCCGGCGACCCAGGTCCCTCGGTTTTGGACACCTGGGAGAGAATGACCGTCTGCCCATAACCTCACGTTTTTGCAACGTGGCGCCCGTGACCTCCATCTGTACAGCTGTAGCCGGGCAAAGAGGCAGGGATAAGTCTGCCTTAAAGCGTAATTCCCCGTAAAATGAACAGAGGAAGTCCCACCCACCCCAATGGCGGACAAAGAGAAAAATAAGCCGCAGAACTCCGGCCGGCAGTCGGCCCGCAAGCCAGATGAAGACCCGGTTGGCAAGGTCTACGACGCGCAGCTGGCGCGGCGGTTGGCCCGCTATCTGCGGCCTTACTGGTTCCAGGCCACCATCTCCGCCATTGCCGTCTCCATCAAATCGCTGGGAGACATTGCCGGTCCCTTCCTGGTCATGGTCGGCATTGACCACTACTTTCCGCGCAGCCCCGAAGGTCACTCCGTCGCTGCCTCCACACACTGGTTCAGCTCGGCAGAGTGGCTCACCCGCCGCCTCTCGCCTGACCCGATGCGCGGCATTACCCAGCTCGCAGCCATCTTCCTGGCCCTGCAGATCTCGTCTTATCTCTTTGAGTTCATTCAGACCTACCTGATGCAGTGGACCGGCCAGAAGATCATGTTCGATCTGCGTCGCGATATCTTCCGCCACATGCAGCGCATGCACGTAGGCTTCTTTGACACCCACGCCGTAGGCCGCCTGGTCACGCGCCTGACCTCCGATGTCGATGCCGTCAACGAGATGTTCACAGACGGCATCCTGGCCATCGTCAACGACTTCTTCACGCTCTCCTTCATGGCTGTGGTCATGCTGGGCATCAAGTGGTGGCTGGCCCTGCTGGCATTCTCTGTGCTGCCCATCATCCTCATGGTTACCCGAGTCTTCCGCAACCATGTCCGCGAGAGCTACCGCCGTGTACGCACCGCCATCGCCCGCATCAACAGCTTCACGCAGGAGCACATCTCCGGCATGAGCGTGGTGCAGCTCTTCAACCGCGAAAAGCGCGCATACGCAGACTTCGAAGACGTCAATCGCCAGCACATGATTGCGTTCAAAGACACCATCTTTGCCTACGCCCTCTACTATCCGGCGGTCGAACTGTTATCGTCCATTGCCATCGCGCTCGTCGTGTGGCGTGGAGGCTTCGGCGTGCTTGCAGGCTCTGTCACCATTGGCATGCTGGCCAGCTTCAACATGTACTCGCAGCGTTTCTGGCGTCCTATTCAGGATCTGAGTGACAAGTACAACATCCTCCAGGCCGCAATGGCCGCCTGCGAGCGCATCTTCAAACTGCTCGACACGCAGCCGGAAATTGTGAGCCCGGCGAGTCCTGTTACGGGCGACGGCTCCAACCGCATCGAATTCGATCATGTCTGGTTCACTTATCAGAAATTGACTGAAGAGCAACAGGCCGCCGTAGCACGTGCGGCACGCTCCGAGGCCAGCGCCGCCGAACTCGCCGCTATCGCCGACGTTGAGTGGATTCTTAAAGATGTCGCCTTCACCATCGAGCCGGGACAGACGGTTGCCATCGTAGGTCACACCGGTGCGGGCAAGACCACTCTTACCAGCCTGATGATGCGCTTTTACGACGTCACCGCAGGCCGCATCCTTCTCGACGGCGTCGATCTGCGCCGGCACGATCTGCGTGCCCTTCGCGAGCACTTCGCTGTCGTGCTGCAGGACCCGTTCCTGTTTACCGGCACCCTCGCTGAAAACATTCGCCTCGGCAACCAGGCCATCGGCGAAGCCGCGCTGCGCCGCGCTGCTACCGATGTCAACATTATCGACTTCATCGACAGCCTGCCTCTGCGGTTTGAAGAGCCGGTTCGCGAGCGCGGCAACTCGCTTTCGACCGGCCAGAAGCAGCTCATCAACTTTGCGCGCGCGCTGGCCTACAACCCGCGTATCCTCATTCTCGACGAGGCCACGTCGAGCGTGGAAACCGACACCGAGCTACGCATTCGCGGCGCGCTTGAGCGCATGGTTGAAGGCCGCACCAGCGTGCTCATCGCACACCGGCTCTCTACCGTGCAGCGTGCCGACACGATTCTGGTCATGCACAAGGGCCATCTACGCGAGATGGGCTCCCACCAGGAACTGCTTGCCCGTCGCGGCCTCTACTGGAAGCTATATCAGCTCCAGTACAAGGATCAGGAGATCGGAGCAACTGCGACTTCGATCGGTCAGGCCTCCGTCGCGCCGGCGATATAGCAATGCCAGTAATTCGCCCAGAATATACGAAAAGCGCACGTCCGATCAGTAGCGCAAAATATTCCCGCACTTTAAGGAGCCGAGCGTTTGTGTAAGTGATCCTCTAATTGTTTTGCCCATTCCGGCGCATCAAGTTTCAACGACTGGGTGTCCTCATCGCCAAAGACTTCTGACACAAGCTTGCCAGTTCTCACATCATAGAGCCGATAATCCCCAATTTCTGGCCCATGAGTCGGTCCCGAAACGATGGCCACCTGATTGCCGCCTTTAACAAACATCCAATCCCAAATCATTTGTATTCCACCGAAGGAATGAAGTACTTTTTTGTGCCGAAAGACCACAACACTCAAGGGGATCGAATAAGACTGACCAGGGGCATCGAAATTAACTTCCCACCCTAATGTTTGTCCGTCTTGTGCCAACACGACTCCTGTGAATCCAACGGCGTTTACAAAGACTTCCTTATCAGTGCTGGGTTCAAACGGCGGAAGGACTTGGGCAACGTCAGTTCCGTCACTATAGATAATGTGCAAAGAGCCGGTCTCATAGGCAGAATTGGCAGCTGGTTGGCCGATGAAAAACTTCGTAATCTGATCTGTTTGCGATTCGACCTTCGTTGGACGATCTGATGCCGAAGACTGTCCAAATGTCATGGCGGATAGCTAAACAATCAGAAGCAGTACGAGTCGAGGTATAAGGTTATTTTTCAACAAACACCGCCAAGCACTGCAAGTCTCTGCCCAGATCATCCGAGGTGATCAGTCTACCGTCTACACCTGAAATCTCCAAAAATGAGAAAATAGGAGGGAAGCCACGCGCACCCTCGGGCTAGCAAGCGCGAATCCGGTCTGCGGTCCGGATGAAGCTCGTCGAGTGCGTCTCTCGAAAGCGCAGGAAACGATGAACCAGGAAACGGCAAGAAAAGTCGAACTGCCCAAAGTCGAGTTATTCGACACCAGTCTCCGCGATGGGCTGCAGCAGCCCAACCTCGAGATCTCCATCCCCAACGCGGTGATGCTGCTCGAGCGCATGTCCGCCTTTGGCGTGAAATATGCAGAGATTGGCTTTGCCGGCGCAAATCAATTCGTGGGCGACCTCACGCACGCACTGGCCAGCGTAGATACCGGTGCCATGAAGCTCGCGCTCTTCGGCCGTTCGCGCGGTCGTGGAGCCAAAGTGGAAGAGTGGCCCGACGTTCAGTTCATTCTCAACCACAGGCGTCGCATTCCCGTTGCGGTGGTGGTGGTCAAGTCGCGCCTGCTCGACGTCACCAGATCGCTCGAAACCACGCCCGAGGAAAACCTCCTCATGACCTGGGAGACCATTGACTGCCTGCAATCGCACGGGCTCGAAGTGATCGTCGACCTCGAGCACGCCATGGATGCCAACTGTGGCCGCCGTGAGAATGGCAATCTCTGCGATCCCGAATTAGCCAAACAGAGCCTTGACTACTTCAGGCAGTTGACTGAGCAGTGTGTGCGTCAGCAGGTGAGCCGCATCGTCGTGTGCGATACCAACGGCGGATCGAGTCCCGAAGAGGTCGCGCAGGTTATCGAAGGCCTGGTGCGTACGTACCCGCAAGCCAGCTTCGGCTTCCACGGGCACACTGACCGCGGCCTCGGTGTTGCCAATACACGCGCCGCAATTCTTGCCGGCGCGGTGCAGGTGCAGGGCACGCTCATCGGCACGGGAGAGCGCTGCGGCAACGTCAACCTGACCACCGTCATCGGTGGCATGCAGTTGCGCTGCGAAGCAGAGTTTGTTCCATCGGAGTCGCTCGCCGGCCTCACCGGCCTTGCGCACACGGCTTATGGAGCCTTCGGCCTCGAGCCGCCGCACGGCACGCCGATTGTTGGAGCGGGCGCGTTCGGCACATGGGCGGGCATGCACGGGTCGAGCGAGCGCAAAAATCCCGGCGCGTATCTCTGGTGCGATCCGGCTAAAGTGGGCGCGAATCCGGTGATCGGTGTCAACGCGCAGTCGGGCCGCGCCAACATCATGCTGCTCTCTGAGTCGCTCGGTGTGCCGCTCAACTCCTCGCAGGCGCAGGCCCTTATGGACGCAAATCAGGCCATGATCGAAGGCGGCGGATTCACCGCCAGCGAGATCTCTTTCCGCCTCGCATGCATGAAGGTCCTCGGTACCCTGCGCAACTGGTTCAGCGTAAAAAGCTGGCGCGTCTTCGACGAATCCGACGAGATCGGCAGCCGTTTTGTGCAGGCCTTCATGACGCTTACCATCGGCGACTCGGTCGTGGCTACCACGCGCGCCGAAGGCACAGGCCCTGTCGATGCGCTCACCAAGGCCATGCGCCACGAACTCGACAAGTGGTATCCCGCTCTGGCCGAGATGCGTCTTGGCACCTTCACTGTGGCTGCACTCGATGTTTCGGCGCATGATTCTGCTGCGCACGTGCGCGTCACTGTCAGCTTCCACGCCGACGGCCACGAGCCCTGGATCACCGCCGGCGTAAGCAGTGACATGAACCAGGCTGCGCTCAACGCCATCGTCGACGGCTTCCACTACTGGCTGCTCAAGAAGAGTGAAGAGCAGAATGCGGAGAACCACGGATCGCAGAAGCTCGTGAGCGAACTGGCATAATGCATCGATGGGTTATAGCCGATCTACGGCCGCATCGAATCTGCAATATGTAATCTGGCTTGTCGTTTCTTAACCCGCTATGAGCGCATCCCCGTCAACGGATACAGCCGCTCTCTCTCCCGTCCCTTCTGAGGCCAGCAGGCGGCTGCTGCCATGGCTTGTTGCGGTCGCATTCTTCATGGAGTCGCTGGACACAACGATTCTCAATACCGCCGTGCCCGCTATCTCCGATGCGCTGGCAGTAGCGCCGCTCAGCATGAAGGCTGTGCTGGCCAGCTACACGCTCAGCCTCGCTGTCTTCATCCCCATCAGCGGATGGATGGCGGATCGCTTCGGCACGCGCCGCGTCTTTGCTTCGGCCATTGGAATCTTCACGCTCGGCTCGCTGCTCTGCGGCATCTCAACCAACATCCATTTATTGGTTGCATGCCGCATCGTTCAGGGCATGGGCGGCGCCATGATGGTGCCCGTGGGCCGGCTCACGCTGGTGCGCGCATTTCCAAAATCGGAGCTCATTCGCATCATGAGCTTCGTCGCCATTCCTGCTCTCATCGCGCCCATGCTTGGACCCATCGCCGGCGGCCTCATTGTGGGCTATCTGCACTGGCGCGTAATCTTCTTCCTGAATATTCCCATCGGCGTCGTCGGCCTGGTAATGGTCTACCTCCATCTGCCTGACTATCGCGAAGAGTCCACGCACCCACTCGATCTTGTCGGCCTCATCCTCTTCGGATCGGGCATTGCGCTGCTCTCCTACGTGCTCGAGGTCTTCGGTGAGCACACGCTCAGCGCGCGAGAGATTGTCGGTATGCTTGTGCTCTCCGCCGCATTGCTTTGCGGATACTGGCTGCATGCGCGAGGCCTGCTCTATCCCCTTCTCGAACTTAAACTCTTTGCCATTCGCACCTTTCGCGCCGCGGTCAACGGAGGTCTCTTCACGCGTCTCGGCATCGGCGGTGTGCCGTTTCTGCTGCCGCTGCTCTATCAGACCGGGCTGGGCTCCACGCCG
>DASZXD010000133.1:0-8218 GCA_035546015.1 Occallatibacter sp. | reverse complement strand
AACACGGCTGTTACAGCGCACTTTGCATTTTTGCAGTTCAGGAAAGGCCTTTGAAGCCGGGCCCAGTGCCGGGCGAAAGAAGAATTCTGCCATGACTAGCGGAACTGAGCTGAAGATCGATGTGGTCGCGCTGACAGATGTGGGTTGCCAGCGCACGAACAATGAAGATGGTTTTGGCTACGATCTCGAATCGAAGATCTTTGTGGTCTGCGACGGCATGGGTGGAATGGCGGCCGGAGAAGTGGCCAGCGCCACGGCGGTGAAGGTGCTCGTCGAGCATTTTTCGCAGAGCGCCGGCAGCGAGGCCACAACCGAAGAACGTCTTTACAGCGCAATAGTGGCCGCCAACCAGCAGGTCCACCAGATGGCGCAGGGCAGCGAAGAGCTGCGCGGCATGGGGACAACGCTGGTTTCGGCGTGCATTGAGGGGCGGCGGCTGCTGATCGGCAACGTGGGTGACAGCCGAGCTTACTTTATGCGCGGCGGTGTATGCGCGCAGATCACCCACGACCACTCGTTTCTGGCCGAGCAGGTGCGCAAGGGCGCAATGAACCTGGAAGAGGCCAAGGCTTCGCCGCTGCAGTCGGTGATTACGCGCGCGATTGGGACGGCCGAGATCGTGGAGCCCGATATCTTTACGGGGGATCTCGAAGCGGGCGACATTGTGCTGCTGACCAGCGATGGACTGACGCGCTATGCCGATAGCAAGATCATCGCGTCGCTGATTCTCTCACGCACCAACCTGGCCGATGCATGCCAGGCGCTGATCGATCGTGCCAAGCAACAGGGTGCGGTGGACAACGTCACCTGCCTGCTGCTGCAGTTCCTGCCGGTGGATGAGCCGGCGGCGTGATCGAAATTTCTATGAGCTGAGAGTTGTGTTTTCTCACCTTGGTCAATTCGCAATGAAGGCGAATTGACCAAGGTGGAGCACCTATCTGTTCGTTCTGATCAGTGCGCGACGGTGGAGACGCAACGCAGGCCGCTCAGGCCTCCAGGCATCATGAGGCTGGCATTGGGGCCGCTCAGCTCGATGTGCACCACCAGCGGCGTTCCATTCACGACAATCGGCGTGTTGGCAATCTCGAGCGGATAGGCGAGCCGATCGGTTGCGCCGCTCTGCTCCACCTTGCCCTTGGCGAGCAGGCGGAAGACGGCCCACGAACCGTTGAACTCCAGAGGCAGGCTGTTCGATCCGTAGTTGGCTGTGAGCGCGGCGTGCTGGCTGGTCGAGGGCGACCACGCGAACTGCTTCGAGACGTCAGAGCCGGAGAGAGTCTGCGCGTCAAGCTGGAACGAGACGCTCTGGATGCTCTTCGAGGGCAGGATGTGAATGGTGAAGGGCAGCCCTTGCGAGCCGGGTCCATAGAGGCCATTGGAGAGCGCGGCTACACGGTTGAAGAAGCGCAGGAAGTCGGGGTTGACCTTGACGGGCGCATCGGGCGCGGCCACGTACGTTGTGCCCTGCGGAATGATGAGCTTGTTGAGCGATGCGTTATAGAACTGCCAGAGCGCGCCGGAGCCGGGCTGCAGCAGCGTGGTGAGGTCGGATGCGTTGGCTTCAGCCGTTGCATTTGGATTGAACGGATACTTGCTGGCCATCTGGTTGAAGGCGGAGCAGAAGCCGGCTCCGCCGCCGTTGGCCGCGGCAGCGCCGCGTCCGCGTACGACAGCGTCGACGTTATTGATGGGGTCCTGCATCAGAGAGAGCACCGTCTGGTCGACGTGCGCCTGCTGATCGATGTTGAAGGCCTGCGCGGTCTGTGTAGCTGCCGAATGCGCGGCTGTTGAGGCATTCGTGATCGGCGCGACGACTGCGGGGTCCTGCGAGGGAGGCCCTGGCGTAGATGCGACCTGCTGCACCGAGGCCTGCAGCGAGATGAGGCCGTTCATGTAGTTCGTATTGCCCTGGCCAACGAACTTGTTGGGATTGTCGGGCGCGACGAGAGCCTGTGCGGGCTGGAACTCGCTGGAGATATCGTGATTGGCCACCGCCGTGTTCTGCGAAACGGTGAAGAAGAGCGCCAGCAGCGGCGAGTTGGGATTGGAGAGCATCTGCAGCTTGCCTGCAGCGTCAGACAGGCTGGAGTATTTTGTGACCGCCGCGGCGTGGAGGAAGTTGCGCCACTCGGTCTGGAAGTCAGCGGTGTAGCGTTGGGTGAGCTGCTGAGTGACAGCAGCGCGATCGAGTGAGGAAGACGGCGCCTGGTTGCCGAGCACCCAGACTTCGCCGCTGAAGTAGCGGTCAGGGTGCGCGATGGCGTCCTGCATGAACGCATAACCCTGCCTGGTGAAGGCGCCGACCACGATGTGCGGATCGGTGACGGTGGCTGAAGAGCCGGGATACATTTTGTTGAAGTCGATGGAGGGCGCAACCTTGCCGGCCGCGGTGAGCATGGACTGATAAATGCGCTCGAAGCCGCCGAATCCATTCAAATACGTCCGGGCCTGATTGACGGCCAGTGTGTCGGGCGCGATCTGCAGCGGATCTGCCTTGGGCAACTCGGCTGCGTAGAACTCAAACTGCGCCTCGGCCAGATTTTTCTGCTGATCGGTCTCAGGCGTGCGGCCGTTTTCCCAATACTGCATCAGCACGGGAGGCAGAAAGTCTACCGTGCTCTTCTCGGGATTCGATGTGGTGATGAGATAGGCCTTGAGCGGATTGTAGGTGGCCCCGTAGTCGGCGCCAGGCGCGGGTGTACCCGGCAGCGCCTTGAATGACGCCACGAGATTGGCCTGGGTGTTGGCCAGCATCAGGTTGTGGAAGCGGTCAAAGTAGATGCGCCGTGCTGCGTCGAGCAGGCTGTTGCCGTGATAGAGGCCAAGGCGGTAGAGAATCGGCGCGCCGTTTTGCTGAAAGTCTTCGAGCTTGACGATGGCGGCGCGCAGCTGATCGAGCTGGGCAAGCTGGTCGCCGGGCGCGAGCACCGAGGGCGGCGTGATGGTGGTGGGCAGCGCGTTCGCGGCGTTGACGATGTCGTGCTCGAGGCTGGTGTTGTGAATCCACGAGGCGGTGAGGCCGATGAGATAGAGGAAAAGCAGGAACGAGATGCTTCCGAAGACCACCCGGCGGAAGGTATGCGTGCGGCTGCTGTTGCTGGTGCCGGCCAGCGCGCTGTGGTCGCCGAGAATCTGGTTGGGGAAGAGGCGCGGCAAAAAGCACCACTGTGCCTGCTTGCGTGAGACCATCTGCGGCTGCTGCTGTTGCTGCTGCGCGGCCTGCATGTCCTGCACGGTGAACATGCGCGTTGCGCCGGAGCCTGCGGCCTCTGCCTTTGGCTGCGGCGCGGCAGCGGCCACCATCTGCTCCACAATTGTGGCGCGCACGCCGGTGGCGTAGAAGGCGCGGAGATAGGGATTGGCGTTCAGATGGCTGGGGCGCGCCACTTCAACTAAATAAGAGGCGAGATTATTGCGCAGCTTGCGCAGCTCGCGCGGGAACTCGTAAACGGGGTCGATATTGCGCTGATCGTTTTCGCGCGTCAGCAGTGTGGCGCGGTACTCGCTGAGCGAGAAGAAGACGTGATCGAGGGCGGCGACGACTTCGCCCATGGCCTTTTCCGCATAAAGGCCGGTGGAGACGGTGTTGCGCTGGAAGGCCATGCCGAGCGGCTGTGTGGCCTCGTTGCTGTCGAGGTTGCGCACGTACTCGGTGAAGTAGGGAATGCGGTCGAGCTTGGTGAGGATGACGTAAACCGGGACCTCGGTGCCGAGCTGTTGCGCCAGGTCACGCAGCATTTGATTCGTAGCGCGCGCGGCAGCGAGGGATGTGTCTGCTGCAGTTGCACCCAGGAACAGTTCACTGCTGACGCAAACAACCGCGGCGCGCACCGGGGCCTGCTTGCCCATGGCTGAACGCGCAGCGCGCGGCCGGGTTTTGCGGACCAGCTTGTTCCAGAGTGCGGGGGCCTTGCGGACGGCGTCGCCGGCTTCGATGAAGGCCGATCCGCCTGCGGCGGAGGCATACCAGATATTGGCCACCGGTGTTGCGACCACATCCTGATCGCGATAGACCTGTCCGGCGAGCAGTTCAGGATCGAAGCCGGATTTGATGATCGCGGTAGTCTTGGCAGAGTTGACTTCGCCCAGTATGTAAAGCAGCGGCAGGGTGTCGAGAGACTTGGGTCCGGTGCGCTGTGCTGTGGCAAGGCGATGCTCGGCGTCGCGCAGCAGATTGTCGAGATCGGAGCCGCCCGGCATGTTGCGCGTGGCAGCGTCGCGGCGCTTGTCGCGCAGATGAAAGAAGACAAGCAGGCCGGCAGCGATGGTGCCCAGCGCGACCAGAATAATGCGCAGCACCAGCAGCGATGTGCCGACGATGCCGAGCAGAGGGCCCACCAGCCAGGCGAGCAAAACGGACAGCACAAAGATGACGATTGCAAGCACGATCGCTAGCACAACGGGCTCCTATCGCGAAGTGATTCCGGCGTTCTGCACCTGAGTGACGCCGGAGCCAAGCATGATTTCGTATCCTCCGAAGGCCACGACCGTAAGGCCGGCCAGCACGCAGGCGGTGAGGAAGAGCGCGCGTGTCCAGGGATCGACTTTGCGCGCGGGCGGCACCTCGGGCGCGGTGATGGGCGGGGCAAGCTGTGCTGCGCCGCGCACGCGCTCTATCTTGGCCAGCGCCTGGCGCAGGAGCTGATGCAACTCGCCGCTGTCGCCGAGAGCGTAACGGCCGCGATAGCCCATCTCGAGGCAGAGGCAGTGGACTTCGAGAGCGTCGGCAACTTCAGAGGAGTCCTGCTGGCCGAGCAGATTGCGCAGATTGATGAAGAAGGTTTCGCCGGCGAGGTGTCCGCCGAAGAGCTCTTCCTGCAGCGGACGGCGGGCCCAGTCGGCAAAGACGGGGCTCTGCAGGTTCAGCACGCTCTCATCGAGAAAGCCGACCGCGGCAAAGACTGCTGTCTGCACGGTGTCGCTGGAGTAGCCGAGCGCGCGCGCGTCCTGCATGGCTGACTGCAGCGAGCGGCGCATCTGCGCGCGGAAGCTTTCCGAGTCCTGCACCTGTTGGCGCTGGAAGCGCACGCGCACAATGGCGGTGAGCGCCTCCTGAAAACAGAGGGCAAGACTGTTCACACGGGGAGTGGACATCAGTTTGTCTCCACGATAACGGTGAGTTCGAATTCGGGCTGGGCGATTTCTCCGGGAATATACACGCCGACCTGGCGAGTCTGGAGGATGTGTTCCCAGCAGGGCCCGGTTGTATCGATAGCGAAGTATTGCATGTCAGCTTCGGCGCGGATGGCCGTGGGTGGAACGGGGAGATGCGTAAGCGTCATGCCGGGCAGAGCACGCTTGACCAGCTCAGGGACAAATTTGGAGGAGCAGACCTTGACGAGACGCGGGGTCTGGCGCAGCAAATCCGACTCCGCAATGGAGGAACGGATGCCAAAGACCCAGCGAGAACGGCGCAGGCAGCGCTCGTCGCGCACCTCGGCGGCGTGCAGATAAGGCTCGGTGGGATGGAAGTCGAGCGTGACCGTGTTCGACGGCACAACGATCTCGAGATGCTTGCGGATATGCGCGTCGAGGATACGGAAGGCCGGGCCGGGGTCACGGTGGTTGTAGTGCGGCAGGCTGCGCGGATCGGAGTCGACGGCGAAGGTGCACAGCGCGCCCGACAAACGCGAAAGCTCGATGAAGATGTCCTCGGGGTGTGCGTGGCGCGTGGAGGCGAGGTGCTGCAGCGGAGCGATAGCGCTCTGCAGCGCGTGCAGGAACCAGTAGTTGGCCACATCGAGCGCGCCGGTGCCGGCCTCGAAGCGTCCATGACGCCGCGCACCGCGCGCCACGGTGGCGCTTTTTTCGCCCATTGCGTCAATCAGCCGCCGCACGAGCAGCATGAGCGTTTCGCTGGCGCTGATGCGCAGGCAGGGCGGAATGAAGTCCTCGTCGCAGACCAGGTGGCCGCGGCCGTCGCGCAGCACGCGCGTAAGAGGGATGGAGAGAAACTCGGGCGTGAGCTCTGCCTCAGTGAGGAGTCTGATGTTTTTCTGGCCGAGATCGATCTCGCGCTCGTCGATGCCGTTGGTCTCGTCGCGGAGAGTACGCTGCATGCGCGAGAAGCGGCTGCCATTGGGCGCGGCGCTCAGATCGGTGTCGAAGCCGTTGTCGCGCCGGGCAGGCACTGCGAGGTAGAGCGGCAGCACGGCGTCAGTCGAAGGGAAGACGTCGAGCAGATTGCGCGGCTCCGGCGCGGGATCTGAGTTGGGAATCTCAAAAGGCAGGCCGTCAGGAAAGATGCCCGAGGCGTGCAACAGTACGGCGGTACCGTTACGAATGGCTTTGGGATCGAGTTCGGCGTGCAGCAATCCCCACGGCTCACGCCACAGGCATGAGGCGAGGAAGGCCATGGAGTCTTCGAAGTATCGGCTTTGCGTCTGGAAATGATGAGGGCTGAGATACATTCCCTCGGACCAAACGACCCGTGACAGGAATTTCATAGCAATTTCATAGCAACCAAATCGTCTGGCTTTCGTGACTGGTAACCGGTTCGCAGCCAGGCGCACACGCGAAGGGGATCATCAATGCCGCGATAACCTGCCCTGACCTCGCTGCCATCGAGTGTGCTTGCATCGTAGGCTGTGTGCTCTTTACTGTCAAGCCAAGGCGATGTAGTCTTGGATTCCGGAACAACGCAATTTTTTCTAACAGATGGTGGACCCGCATGGACGCGTTCAGGGATCGCTTCGGCAAGCATTTCTCCCCCCAATCCGATGAGCCGCCAGGAGGTACGCCATCGAGCGCGACCGGCATCTTCGGAATGCCCTCCGCGCCTCAGGCAAAGGACGAAGAAGACCTGCTGGCGCAGCTGACCAGAAAGCCGGGAGAGCCGGCTGCCGCTGCGCCCCCGCCTGCGGCCGCCCCCGCAGCTTCATCACCACTTTTTTCGCCTGAGCCGGTTGCTGCGCCGCCTGAACCTGCAGCGAGCCAGCCCGGCGGTTTTACGGCAATGTTCCAGTCGCTGAACGCCAAGCCGGCTGAACCGGCTCCTGCGGCAGCGCCTGCACCAGCGCCACCTCCTGCACTGACTCCTGCACCACCGCCGGCGTTTTCACCCGAGCCTGCTGCGCCGGCCGCGCCGGCAGCGAGCCAGCCGGGCGGCTTTACGGCGATGTTCCAGTCGCTGAATGCGAGTCCTGCCACACCGCCAGCGCCAAGCCCTGTTCCCTCCAGCGCGCCTCCTTCATCTTCGGCTTCGGCAATGTTCTCGACGCCTGCGGCCGATGTGATTGCGCATGCGCCAACACCTGCCCCTGCAGCGCCGGCTGCGCCACCCGCTGCAGCTTCGCCTGCGCCTCCACCGACCGCCGCTCCGCAGGGAGATTTCACGCGCATGCTGCAGGCGCTGCGGACGCCTGAAGCTGCAGGACCGCCTCCAACCTCGCGGCCTTCAGAAGAGCTGGCCAAGGTATTCAGTCCCGTATCGATGGACAAGATTCCTGCGCCTGCACCACCGGCGCCGCCGCCAGCGCCTGCACCGGCAGCGAGCCAGCCGGGCAGCTTTACGCAGATGTTTTCGTCGCCGAGCACCAAACCGGCAGAGCCTGCGCCACCTGCATCGACGCCCGCGCCAGCTTCTGCTCCGCAGGGGCAAGGCGAGTTCACGCGCATCTTCAGTTCGGCAGGCTCCAAGCCGCCGGCAGATCCGTTGTGGAGCGCGCCATCGCCCACGCCTGCCCCGCCACCGCCAGCATCACAGGGGCCGGGTGAGTTCACGCGGATGTTTCAGGGGCTTGGACCGAGCACACCAAGCGCAGCGCCACCACCTGCGCCAAGCACGCCAGCTCCTTCGTTTCCGGCATCCTCTCCGTCAGCTTTTCCAGCTTCGGAACCGCCGAAGAGCTCAGGGCCAGGCAGCTTTACGCAGATGTTCTCGTCGCTCTCGCCGCAGTCAACGCCCGATCTCGATGCGCTGAAGCCTGTGGCCTCGACTCCATCGCCGTCGAGCAGTTTCCCGTTCAACGAACCGGCCACGCCGCCTCCTGCTCCGGCGGGTCCGGCTGCACAGGGCGGATTCACGCAACTGCTCAAGGCGTTAAACCAGGAGCCGGAACCGAAGGCTCCGGAGCCGATTCTTGCGCCGCCTCCGCCAGCTCCGTCAGCGCCTCCGGCAGCAGGCGGATTCACGCAGCTGCTGCGCACGCTCTCAGAGCAGCCTGCGCAATCTGCGCCACCTCCGCCGGCATTTACGCCCGCGCCGGCCGCGCCGCCT
>DASZXD010000132.1:0-5934 GCA_035546015.1 Occallatibacter sp. | reverse complement strand
CTTCGCGATCTGCAGCGAGCCGCGATGCTCTTTCGTGAGTCATCAGCCGATGGCTTTGTCCCCTCAATGCATGCCCTTGGCCTTCTATTGGTAAATTATCCAGAGATTGGCAGATCACACCAGGAAGCGCTTCATGCGCTTTGCGACGCAGCAAGCGCAGGCATGTGGAAATCGTCTGTCATTCTGGGGCTCCTGGCACGTGATGGGAAATGGATGCCTAAAGATCCTGCGGTCGCTTACTTTTACTTGCGCGTAGCGGAGTCGCAGGGCGGCAGTTCTGCTACACAGGTGGTGGAAAACGAGATCGATAAATTATCAAAGCTACTGCATCCTGACCAATTTATACAAATCGATGAACATGCGAGAACCTGGGCTCGGATGCATAATGTTTCACTCATAAGAATCTATCGTAATAGAGGCAAGCAAAAGCACTTTCCTCTATATGGCCAAGTGACAGCGATAGACGGTGTGCACGCGGGCGCTCTCATGCCGAGCAGACCACCTGCTGCGTCAAAACAGAATTACAGCGATCTCGCGGCAACTCCCAACTGTTCTGCCATCAACCTCGCACAGAACGATGTAGTCACAAGGTCTGTGTACGGTACCCAGATAGACTAAGAATAACTACGCTTTGATTATCGCGAGTGGCCGAGCAATATCCACTCTGCTAGCGGATATTGCTGCCTCCGGAATAATCGGACATTATCCCAAACATGGGATCGAAGAATCTACATAGACGTTGAAGTGATGCCGACCAAAGGGCCTGATGCCATCTGCAGTCTTCTTCACAGCGAAATCCAGTGTGTTGCAGCCGCAAAAGGCTTCGTTCGAAATCACCGCAAAGGCGAATGTCGACGAAAGTGCGATCGGGTACAACTTTCCCTTCGACGCTCCATGAAAATGCTACTTTTCTTGTACGGCAAGTCGAATACACCGCGGCAATTGCATTAAACAGAAGCTCGTCAGCACATAAATGTGCCACTGAAAATCCATTTGGAAGCCTCGATGCCTGATTTCTGCAACTGGAACGGCAAAATGGGAATGAGAGCCAGTTCTCTATGTGCTCAGGTGTAGTAAGCGCCTGAAAGATCCGTCTTGTCTCGGCAGCAACGCTGCACCGAAAGCTTACCTTCCATGCGGAAGAACTATGCTCTCTGACAACTTCGCTTACGATTTGATCTCTCAGATATTTCGCCGGAATCGCAGCCAATGAAATAGTAGATGTCATCACAAATATTAAAGAACATCTTGTGATCCGACACACACGAGACATTCGACTATGTGACGAGTAGCAGAAAAGAAATGAGCAATAGCCCTATACGCATGATGAAATAGAAAGCCACATGCTTTCTCGGAGTAACTACACGTAAATATCTATACGACCTTGGATATTATACGAGCCGCTTCTCCAGTTCTCAGGAATTGAGATGACGATATCAAGCACAATCTAGCGATGGATGCGTTCAAGTAACCTGGATTTGAAGCTACGGCTCATGGCAATTTTCTGTCCGTCGCTCATGACAACGGCTGAGTCCCCATCTCCCTCGGTACGTACTTCTTTTACATAATTGAGGTTCACCATGAAAGAGCGATGCACTCGCAAAAACAGCCGCGGGTCCAGGCGCTCCTCCAGATGCATCATTGTCTCTCTAAGAAGGTGTGTTTCCTGGCCAACACAGAGCCGAACATAGTTTTCTTCCGCACTGATCCAGCGAATCTCCGACACGGGAAGAAATAGGATGCGGCCACGCGATTTGAAGACCATGCGTGTTGTGTGGCTCCCGGAACTCCCGCTCTCATTCTGCAATCGATCACTTTTTATATCAAGGAGCGCGTGTTCCCGTATCCGCTGAATTGCAGATTGCAGCCGTTCCGCGGTGAACGGCTTGAGAAGGTAGTCGAGTGCGTGTACCTCGAACGCACGCAGTGCATACTGATCGTATGCCGTAGTGAAGATGATACCCGGCATTTGAACAGAGCTATCCTGGGCAAGTGCCCCAATAATGTCGAACCCGTCCATACCAGGCATCCGGATATCCAGAAACAGAAGATCGGGTTTGGCTGCGCGTGTAAGTTCTACTGTCTCTGCAGCAGTCGCACACTCGCCCACAATCTCGATATCCCTCTCAAAGCGCAGAAGCTGGCGTAGCTTCTGGCGTGCAAGCACCTCATCGTCAGCCAGGATTACCTGGATCATTCCACACCATACCTTGCAAGTTCCATGGAGGGAACCGCAGCAAAGCTGAGCGGCAAAACCATCCTTACCGATACGCGGTTGCGCTCGAGTTGGTATATCTCAAATGAAGATGTGTCAGGATAGTGCAGCTGGAGCCGGTCTCGGACGTTAGCGATGCCGATTCCGCGCCCGTTGTTCCTGCTTGAATGTGGATTGAGTCCAATACCGCTATTGGTGATGGTAAGAATCAATTCATCATCCGCCCGACGCGCCTCAATCGACAATTCACCATCTTTATCGATCTTCGACAAGCCATGCACATACGCATTCTCAACTACAGGCTGCAAAATCATTGCAGGAACAAGTGCATCGTGCAATTCCGGATCAATCGACATGCTGCGTGTAACGCGGCCAGCATAGCGCCTGTCCTGCATCTGAAGATATATCTCAAGAAACTCAATCTCTTCACGAAGAGAGATGAGCTGCGCTGTGCCACGATCGAGGCTCATACGCAAAAGGCTGCTCAATTGCTCCAGCATCTCGTCAGCAGCATCTACGTCTGTGCGCATCAGGCTTGAGACGCTGTTCATGGCATTGAACAAAAAATGCGGATTCAGTTGCATTCGCAAGGCGGAAAGCTTGGCGTTTGCCAGTTGTGTCTCAAGCTGTGAGGCAATCTTCTCCTTCTCTCGAAACTTCTGGTAGTAGCCGATACCCCTGAACAGTAAAAACGCGCACCAGAAAACGACCATGTCGTCCATGAACTCGGCCGTGATGTGGAAATTGAGCCTCTGCCAAAAGGCCATGTGAGGACGATCAAGAGGCAGGTTGGGAAAGATAGGTACCCATATCAGTTCTTTCAAGAAGGAGATCGCGATGCTGAGCGGAAGAACCCTTGTAAGCATGCACCACAGATTGGCTTTCTGGATAAATGGCCATAAGAGGCGCCAAAGCGTCCAGATAAGAACACCCCAGATGAGATATTCGACTCCCCAGGATGCGAATAGGATCGGTGCGCCGATGTGATATCCCCACCGCTTCACCATGATCCATTCCTGCGCAGCGAACAAATTTCCTAATGCGACCCATGCTGCAATGAAGACCACGGGATGCATCAGGACTGTTTGAGGGCGCTGCTGTGACTTGCTGTTCAAGATAGTTGCTACACCAGACTTTCAGTTCAAATACGTGCCTGAATCGGCATTGTTCCATTCAATCGCTTCGGAAAGATGTGCACCGCGGCTCCGTGAATGGACGCAGAGAAATCTCCCGCGAGAAGAGGCCCATGATCGCTGGTAAAATCCCCTGAAATTACAACGGCATCGGAAATCAGCCAATTCGATGCTCAGATGCTGCAATAGACGACTGCAGATTATCTTGGCGGCACAAACGCGGGCAATTCAGTGCCGTCAGGATTGTGACGAATTGGATGTTTCCAGTGACGGCATGAGCGCTTTCAATTCTAAGCGCACGGGAAACGAGCCAGGAAAAACACGGCTCAACTCGCCTTGAAAGTGGCCCGGATGCGGGAATAGTAGCCTCGGCTCATCGTAATCTTCTGACCGCTCGTAAGAATGACTGCGGAATCACCGCGTGTCTGCGCACGAACTTCCTTCACAAAGCGGAGGTTGACAATGGCGGAGCGGTGAACGCGGAGAAACATCTGCGGATCGAGCCTCTCCTCTAACGAAGAAATGGTCTCGCGCAGCAGATGCGATTCCCTTCCCGTGCAAATACGAACGTAATTTTCCTCCGCCCCTATCCAGTGAATCTCCGGCGTACGGATAAATAAAATCCGGCCACGCGATTTGAAGATGATGCGCGTCAGATAGGTGCTTTGTTCCTCTGCGTTCGCAGAATGTTGCCGCGTGGAAGTAAGAATCTCTTCACGCGCTCGTTGAAGCGCCAGTTGCAATCGCTCGGCTGTGAATGGCTTCAGCAGATAATCAACCGCTCGCGCGTCAAATGCGCGCAGCGCATAGTTGTCATAGGCGGTGGTAAAAACGATGCGCGGCAGCTGTCCCTCGGCTTCAGACGCCGACAACTCACTCAATACATCAAACCCATTCTGGCCGGGCATGGCAACGTCAAGAAAAACAACCTGCGGAGATCTTTCCCGAACAAGATGAACGGTCTCCGGACCGGTTGCCGCCTCGCCCACGATCTCCACGTCAGGATCGCTCGACAAAAAGTCGCGCAACTTTCTCCGTGCCAGCGCCTCATCATCTGCAATAAGTGCCTGAATGACCATGATTCTTACCTGCTTATCACCGAAGGTTGTCGATTTGACACTTTTCCTTTGGAGAAGCAGCAAGGTTCAAGCCAAATGTCACGAAATCTATCTTCTGCAAAGCGTGAGGGTTACGGAGATTGCATCTCTAGCGCAGCTCTACTCGGTGACCGAATCCGGCCCGGAGCGTCCGAAATCGGACACTCTGAAACGCTTGCATCAGACAGAGCGGCACTCTATCCGCTCCTGCGTAGAAACCGGAGCCTCGTCCTACGGATAATCGCAGAACAGTGCACATGTCTCGTTCCAGCCATCTAATGCCAACTCCTCTTCATTCCGCAACTTATCGCGCAAGAACCCCATTCCATCCCGTAAAGACCACGGCTGGTCACATTCGCATAGGCAATTCGTTTTCTGGAGTACATCATGCAACAGGCCAGTACAGCCGGTTTTCCGAATCGGGCCGAATCGTTTCCCGTTGCGTTCGGTCGGGAGATTTCAAACCAACTGCAGCACTAGAAAGAGGAGAGCAAGAGACCCATGCAGAGTCCATGCCGCAGATTCGTATTGTTGGTGATCTTCCTGTTCACGCCCATTTTTGTCTTTGCCCAGGATAGTTCCTCGATGACTGGCGTGGTCACCGATCCCACAGGCGCCGTCATTCCCGGAGTGGTCGTGACTCTCTCAAATCCCGCCACAGGCCTGCAATTCACGCAGGTCACAGATGCACGCGGGTCGTACCGATTTGCCAACGTGCCCCCAAACTCCGGCTATAAAGCGACCTTCAACCGCGCTGGTTTTTCAACTGCGGAGATCTCCGACATTACGCTCGCTGTTTCCATTCCCCGCACCCAGAGCGTAACGCTTGTGCCCGGCAGTGTGGAAACGATCGAAGTCTCTGCCGCAAGTTCTGGCGTCACGCTTGACACATCGGATGCATCGGTTGGAAACAATATGTCGGTCCAGCAGTTAAACAATCTTCCTGTTTATGACCGCACCGCAGGCATCTCCACCCTCTTCACGCAACAGCCAGGAGTGGACTCATTTCAAGGAGCGGTAACCGGCGCGCGCATCGATCAGACGTCGGTAACAGTAGACGGAATGGACGTAAACGACATTGCGAGTGGCCAGACATTTCTAATCGTAGCGAATGCGCCAGTCGATTCCGTAGATCAGTTCACGGGCACGGTTGCCGGCCTGGCTTCTTCTGTTGGTACGGGCAGCGGCGGGCAGTTCCAGCTCGTAACCAAAAGCGGCAAGAACGAATTTCACGGCAATCTGAATGAGTATCATCGCGACACGACTACAGAAGCGAATAACTGGTTCGACAATCTGGATGGCATTCCGCGCAAGCCGCTCATCCGCAACCAATTCGGAGGCGACATCGGTGGGCCGATTCGTCGTGACAAATTGTTTTTCTATTTCGATCTGGCAGAGTCGCGCATAGTCGAATCGGCATCGAACGAGGTCATCGTCCCGCTCGATGGATTTCGTAACGGCACGCTCAACTACATCAACAACGGTCCAG
>DASZXD010000131.1:0-6925 GCA_035546015.1 Occallatibacter sp. | reverse complement strand
CCCACAATCGCCTTGTTGGGCGAGGGCTTGAAGGTGATGATCTGGCCAAGCACTTCGCTGGTGGGGTACAGCTTTTGCAGCTTGATGCCGGTGGAGACGCCGTAACGGTCGCCACGCACATAGAGGGCCGCGGCAATCTCTTCAAGAGCCGCATTGCCGGCCCGCTCGCCGATGCCGTTGATAGTGCACTCCACCTGGCGCGCTCCGTTCTGGATGGCGGCCAACGAGTTGGCGACGGCGAGGCCGAGATCGTCATGGCAGTGCGAGGAGAGGACCACACCCTGCTCGTCGATGGCTGGCACGCGCTCACGCACTTCGGCGAACATGCGACCGTATTCTTCGGGCGTGGAGTAGCCAACAGTGTCAGGCATGTTGATGGTGGTTGCGCCAGCTTCGACGGCGATGCGGACCATTTCGACGAGGAAGTCGCGGTCAGAGCGGGTGGAATCTTCCGGCGAAAACTCGACGTCGTCGACCAGAGTGCGAGCGAGGCGCACGGATTCGCCGGTAAGGTCGAGTGCTTCGGCGCGGCCGATCTTCAATTTGTATTCGAGGTGCAGATCGCTCGATGCGAGGAAGACGTGGATGCGGGAGCGGTCAGCGAACTGCAGCGCGCGGGCAGCCATCTCGATGTCTTCAGTCTTGGCGCGGGCCAGCGAGGCAATGCGCGGCTTGCGGATGGCCTGGGTGATGGTAGAGATGGCCGCGAAGTCGCCCTCGGAGGCCATGGCAAAGCCAGCCTCGATGATGTCCACGCCAAGATCTTCGAGCGCGTGGGCCATGGTGAGCTTTTCCTGCGTGGTCATGCTGCAACCGGGCGACTGCTCGCCGTCGCGCAGAGTGGTGTCAAAGAAGACGACGTGATTTGAGCTCATGAGTGTGCCTACCGGGGAAGACACTTCCTAACCCGCATATTTAGTGTCTCGCACGAGGGGCATATAAGGCAAAGTTATTCTTTTTGGGGAAGGCATTAGTTTTGCTTATGATGAAGAGGCGGCAAGTCCGCAGGTCAGCGAGTCAGCAAGTCAGCGGAGGCTCCATGGAGTTGAATCAGCTCGAGACATTTCTTGCCGTAGCGGAGGAGCGGAGCTTTTCGCGGGCGGCGGTACGGCTGCATCGGACGCAGCCGGCGGTGAGCCAGGTGATCCGCAAGCTGGAAGAGGCGGTGGGCGAGACGTTGTTTGACCGGGCGGCGCGGGATGGATCGCTCACCGCATCAGGTGAGCTGCTGCGCGACTATGCGCTGCGTCTGCTGGCGCTGCGGCGCGAGGCTTCAAGCGCGCTGGGGGAGTTGAAGAGCCTGGAGCGCGGGCGGCTGCAGCTGGCGGCGAATGAGTACACATGCATGTATCTGCTGCCGGCGATCGACGCATTTCGGCGCGAGTCGCCGCAGGTGAGCGTTGCCGTGCATCGGATGCTGGCTTCGCGGATTCCGGATGAGCTGAACCTGAGGACTTTTGAGCTGGGCGTGGTCTCGTACAAGCCCGATCCGGAGCAGTTTCGGACCATTGCAGTGTATGGCGACAGCCTGGACCTGATTGTGAGCCGGCAGCATCCGCTGGCCCGCGCACGGCGGGTGTCGATTACCGACCTTGGAAGCGAACTTTTCGTGGCGCACAACGTGGCTTCGCCGCTGCGGCGCAAGGTGATCGAGGCGTTTCAACGCTATCGCACGCCGCTGAATATGGCCATCGAGCTGCCGACGATTGAGGCCATCAAACGCTTTGTGGCTATGGGTAATGGCGTGGCGCTGGTGCCGCATCTCTCGGTTGCGGGTGAACTGGAGACGGGGGTGCTGGTGCGCGTGCCGGTGGACGAGCTGGAGATGAAGCGGGTGCTGCGGCTGGTATACCGGCGGCAGGCTACGCTTTCATACGCGGCGCGCGCGTTTCTGCGTACGCTGAAGAAGCTGGCGAAAGAGCAGGGGCCGCCGTTCTATTTTCATGCGGAAAGGAATGGATGATGACAGAGATCAGCGGTCAGGTTTCAGGGGTCAGAAAACTATAAAGAGCCGTAGATAAAGAACTATCCCACTTAGGCGCAAAAACAAAGACGCGCCGAAGGTGGGGCACCCGGATTCTGTGTGCGATTGAGAGTGGCTGGTGGGGGGGGGTCGTGCTATCCCAGGTCCCCGAAGCGAGGGACCGGGGGCACCCATTTTTGTGCTGGGATAAGAGAGGTTGATTAAGTGTTGAGGTTTCCCACCCAGAACTATTCCCTTCAAAGATATTCCTGCATCATGCGCTGCCATGTGGGCCAGTCGTGGGCGTTCCATGAGTCCCAGATATAGAGCTGGTGCGGGATGCTTTTTGAGCTCATGATGCGGTCGAGGTTCTGGTTCTGGCCGAGGCACTGGTCGTCCCAGCCGGTGGCGAGCACGTAGGTGTTCCGGCAATAGCAGTCGTAGTACCACGCGTCGCTGAGGTTGGGCAGGTAGTGTGTGGGCAGGTTGAAGTAGCAGTCCTCGTCGTAGTAGCCGTCGAGGAAGTTGGACAGATCGAATGCGCCGGACATGGCGAGCATCCCGGTGAAGATATCGGGATGGCGCAGCGCGATGTTGGCTGCATGATAGCCGCCGAAACTGCAGCCCAGCGCAACGAGATGCGGGTCGTTGTTCTTCTGGCGGATGAGCGGGACAACTTCGCTCAGCAGATAGTCCTCGTATTGCATGTGGCGGGCGATGCGCCAGCGCGGAGGCACGCGGCGGTTATACCAGCTCTCGTTGTCTACGGAGTCGACGCAGAAGAGCTGCACGTTGCCGCCTTCCAAGCGGCCGGTGAGCGAGTGGACCATACTGCGGTCTTCAAATTCGAAGAAGCGGCCTCCTGACGTGGGAAAGACAAGAACCGGCAGGCCGGCATGGCCGAAGACGAGCAGTTCCATATCGCGGCCAAGGCGGGTCGAGTACCACTTGTGATATTCGCGGTTCATTGATTCGTGCACTCCCTGCGATTGCGCTCTCCGTGGCGGATTCCTGATACTGTAACAGTCTGGGCCGCGATTTTTCCCTGTGCCCGGTAGAGTAAGGACATCCCGCAGGCATTGATTCCCGATCAACAAACACAGCCGGACAACACCACGCCGGACGATACTCCGCTTCATCCGCGCCTGCACCTGCATCGCGGATTTGAGAGCCGATATCTGCCGGATGCGCGGGACGTTATTGTTTGCGTGCCGCCGGGCTACGAAGAGCAGCCTGAACGCGCGTACCCGGTGCTGTATATGCACGATGGGCAGAATCTTTTCGACGGGCGGACTTCGTTCATTCCGGGGCGCACGTGGATGGTGCGCGAGCATGCGGACGCGGCGATCAAAGCCGGCGAAGTTGAGCCGCTGATCATTGTGGGCATCTACAACACCGGCGACCGGCGGCTGGCGGAGTATACACACGAGCGGGACTGGCAGATGGGCGGAGGCGAGGCGGCAAACTACGGATTGCTGCTGACGCGCGAGCTTATGCCATGGATTGCGGCGCGCTACCGGGTGCGCACGGAGCGTGAATCGACAGGATTAGGCGGTTCGTCGCTGGGCGGGCTGGTGACGCTTTATCTGGGACTCGCGCATCCGCACCATTTCGGCAAGCTGGCGGTACTTTCGCCCAGCGTGTGGTGGAACCACAAGAGCATCCTGGGCTATCTGAACGAGCACGCGCCGCAGATCTGGGATAAGCCGCGGATGTGGCTGGACGTGGGCGACCGCGAGGGACTGCGCACGCTGCAGAATGCCGAACAGCTCAACCGGCGGCTGATTGCGAATGGATGGAAGCCGGAGGAGACGCTGCACTTTGAGCGCGTGACAGGCGGCACACACGACGAGGCAAGCTGGGCTACGCGGGTGAGGCCGATGCTGCGGTTTCTGTTTCCGGCTACCCGTGCCTATTAAGGCGCGAGAATCTGCACTTCCCACGGAGCAAGCGAAACCGGGACCGATGCCACCTGCCCCGCTGCAGGCCCGCGACCAGCGGAGTAGAAATTGGCCTGGGCTATGCCGGAAGTTTGCGAACCCACGGTTCCCTTATTGCTATAGAGGATCTTCATCGTCCGATCGACGCGGCTCAGGTCGAGATCAATCAGCATCCGGCCATCAAAACGTGTTGAGCCATTGGTGTTGGCGATAACGAGAACCTCGCGGTCAGAGAGGATTCGCGAAAACGCGATCACGCCGCCCGGCCCGGTGGAGAGCCCAAAGTCGGTTCCGTTGCCTGAGACTTCGCGGAAGTAGAGCCGCCCGTATCGCAGCGGAGCCTGAACCATGCGGACCGCGGCGATCTGCTGCAGAGCGGTGTAGAAAGGCGAGGCCGTGTCGAACGCGTTCTGCCTGCCCCACAACGCCTCGCGTACGGATTCGAGCGCGTCTAGGCCGTCGACTGTTCCCTGGAGCCCCTGCTCGGTGCCGTAGTAGACACAGGGAATTCCCTGCAGACAGAAGATGAGCGCGAGCGCCATCGTAACCTGTTCTGCCGGCGTGCCCGGAGAGTTGAACCTTGAGTTCTGGTCGTGATTGTCGATGAAGCTAACGAAGTATCGGCCGGCTTCGCCATGCGATGAAATCTGGCCCTTTTCGGCAAGCTTGCGATTATTGAAGACGTTGGCGACGGTTTCAACTCCGGGCGGGTTCGACCCCAACGCTTTGATGACTCCCGGCAACTGATAGAAGAGCGGATAATCGAGCGCCGCATCGATGCCAAAACCCTGGTCGTCAGTAGCGTTGCGGCCGACAAACCCATCGATCAACGATTCCTGATCGTAGATTTCGCCAAAGGTGAAGAAGTTCCTTTTGCCGGCGGAAAGCGCGAACTCGCGCATGGCGTTGCCGAAGGTGGCGATCATATCAGGCCGGATGTACTTGACTGTATCGATTCGAAATCCGTCGATGTCGTATTTGGCGATGAGGAATTGATAGGCGCGGATGAGAATGCCAAGCACTGGATTGACGCCGTATTGTTCGCGCAATTGCTCCTGCCCAGGAACTCTGGCGTCGTATTCCACCACAAGTTGGCGCATGACGCCGAAATCGCCGGGAACAAAACCCTGCGGACCCGGCGCATCTGAGACCTTGGTTCCCCGCCGCCGGAAAAAGGCGGGGCGCTGAAGGTCGAGCGGCCACACGGTGTCGTCAGCTCCTGCTCCCACCGGATCGCTCGCGTCCTGCCAGGCCGGGTTGGCGGTTCCAGATTGGGGCGCGCACTGCATCCACTGGATGGGCGGCTCATTGCCCAGCGGGCCGAAGAGAGTTGCCTGATCGGTGAAAGAACTCTGCACCTGGTTTTGCCAAACGTAGTCGAAGACGCGCCCCATGTGGTTGAGAACAATATCGACGATGACGTAGATGCCGCGCGCATGGGCTTCCTGAACGAGCGCCTGCAGCTCTCGCTCGGCAGTGGCGGCTGTTCCGTCAGAGCCAAAACGAGCTTCGATGTTGAAGAAGTCCTGCGTGTTGTAACCGGGGTAGGCGTAGGCAAAGCCGTCGCACTCTGCCAACGTGTTTTTGAGTACAGGCGAGAGCCAGATGGCCTTTACGCCAAGATTCTGCAGGTAGCCGAGTTGCTGCCTCACACCTTCGAACTTGCCTCCCTGACGGAAGCCGTATTTCCTGTTCCAGTCGAATGCCGGAGGGGCCGCCGGATCCGGATTATTGAAGCGGTCAATGAGCAGGAAGTAGATCCAACAGTCGCGCCAATCGCCGGGAGAAGGATAGGGATACGGCACCTGGACAGTTGCACCATCCACAATGACAG
The DNA here is from genome assembly GCA_035546015.1 of Occallatibacter sp. Taxonomy (GTDB): domain Bacteria; phylum Acidobacteriota; class Terriglobia; order Terriglobales; family Acidobacteriaceae; genus Telmatobacter. The sequence goes on along the minus strand of DASZXD010000131.1, from coordinate 1,188 downwards.
GAACTGTTTTGCCCTGACCGGCGGCGCCGGTGAATTGAGTCAGGACCGTCTGGATTTCTGCGGAAAACGCCTGCGCTGGCATCGTTGAACCTCCTTGCCGATCTGTTTCAGGCCAGACAAAGAAGCGGGTTCCAGAGAAATGGAAAGAGTGCGGTAACAGCCTGATTCCAGCTCGGAGCGAAGTCTTTGCAAAGAAGATACCACGATGTGTCGAAGGAAAATGTCAGAATTGAGTGAGAAATGGGGCTGCGGCACGCCCGCCGCGGGGATGCCGGGCGGCAAGCGTGATACCGGTCACAAAAACGCGCCGCCGCCGCCGCACAGGTCTTTATCAATGCGCATTCGAGCGGGCTTCTCCACTCAGACTTGCATGGATCTAACGTTCGATCGTTACGGCATAGTCTGCCGACCGGCTGCCATCGGGCGATTCCACGCGGACCTGGATCGGGGTTTTGCTCCCGGTCAGGGAGACCTTTTGTTCGATGCCAGAGTTCACGGGGGTTCCATTCACGGTTACAGACTTTGAGCGCGTCGAGGTTGGTTCAACGACAACCGAAACTGACGAAGCTGCCCTGTCTGCCAGCCGGGCGGTATAAGACTTCACGTCAGGAGAGAACGCGGGAACCAGAGTTGCGCCCTCGACGCTCAGACGCGTTAAACCAGCTATCTGATTGACGGGAGCGGGAAGATAGTGATCCTTGTTGACATTGATCGCGACCCAGTTGGGATCGGTCATGCGATCGCCGATGGTTACCTGGAGGGCTCCGGCAGGCCGGTAAGACGGCACCAGCACGGCATCGCCTTTGTCCATCAGCGACTGCAGGGCGGCCTCAAGGTTGTTCAGATAGGCCTCACCCTCCAATGGGCGATCGTTATGCCCGGTCATCATATACTTCACTTTCCCTCGGAAGTGCGCGTGCGAGGTCTTTACGGTAGCCAGATAACCATCCAACGGGACCTGGCTCCATTGCAGCCATAACGCATCGGGAATTGTGGGCGAGTTGCTTCCATAGGAATCGCCGGTAAACAGCCATCCGTTTTTCTCATCGAAGATGACGATGGAGCCTTTGGTGTGGCCCGGAACCTCATAGACGACCATGGATCGATCACCGAGATCGATCCGGTCGCCGTCGTGAATCGCGAGCAGGTTTTTGGCGATGACATCGTCGGGAATTCCACGGGACTTGA
>DASZXD010000130.1:0-23096 GCA_035546015.1 Occallatibacter sp. | reverse complement strand
ATTTCTTGCATGCCTCGTGTTACATCGCCTGTCCTATGGGTTCTCCCACCGCTTTGGCGGTTCTTTCAATCACTGCTGCTGTCTCTCGGGCGACGATCATCTCCTCATTGGCGGGAACCACTAGAACCGCAACGCGGGAGTGAGGTGTCGAAATGATTCCTTCGCCTTTCAAAGACTGATTCCGTTCCTGGTCGAGTTCAATTCCAAATGCGTCGAGATCCCTCAGGACCGCTGCTCGTATCTCTGCGCTGTTTTCGCCAATGCCTCCCGAGAAACTGATCGCATCCAGCCCGCCCAGTGAGACCATGAATGCGCCGAGATAATGGCGAATCGAGTGGACAAAAACATCCAGCGCAAGCTGCGAACGCCGGTCGCCTTTGCTTGCGGCCTCTGACATATCCCGGATGTCGCCGCACGTCCCGCTGATTCCGGCCAATCCTGCTTCACTGCCGAGGAGCTTTGCCATGCCATCGGCATCAAGGCCCAGTTTCCTCATCATGTAGAGCACAGCAAATACGTCGATGTCGCCGACGCGGTTATTTTGCGGCAGACCTGATTGCGGGGATGCGCCCATGCTCACGTCGACTGCGATGCCGTCGCGAAACGCGGCAAGACTCGAACTGCCGCCGAGATGACAGGAGATATGCCGCAGCTTGTTGCGGCCGAGAAACTCGCAGGTTCTTTCGCTTGCCGAACGATGCGAGGCTCCATGAAAACCATAACGCCGGATTCCGTACTCGGTCCGCCACTGATAGGGAACGGAATAAGTTGTCGCAGCCTCGTCCATCCACCGGTACGGTCCTGTCTCGATCACAGCAACGAGGGGAACCCCCGGCAGTTCCTGCTGAAACGCCTTGATCGCATCAATATATGGAGGATTGTGCGCAGGAGCCAGAAAGGAAAACTCCTTGAGCTTGGCAAGGAACTCATCGCCGATGATCTGGGGTTCAGACATCGGACCGGCGTGAACTGCTTTAAATCCAACAGCTCCAATCTCTGTCAGGCTTTTCAGAGCTTTGCCGTCGCCTGCAATCGCCGTGATACATCGATGAATCGCCTCCCGATAGTCCGCACATCCACTGCCGGGTTGACCAATCCGTTCAATCCGCCCTTCGGCGAGTACTGTGGCTTCGGGCATGCTCAACACCCGGTACTTGAACGAGGTGCTGCCGATATTAGGAATGAGGCATTTCATCTGACCGATTTTGATTGACTATGAATAATAATGAGTGTTAATAAATAATGTCAACGAAATTTTGAGAAAATTTGAACGTAACAGTCAATGTCAATCAAAATAAGCAATTCCCGGTCTCTGCCTCCCAGCTCGAATTGGCCTTCGGCCTCCCCGGAGCGCCTTGAAGAGCTCGGTATCGTTGGCGCCGGCGGTGGTGGTTTTCCCGCATCGGTCAAGTTCCGCACGCGCGTCTCTCGCGTAATTGCCAATGCCGCTGAATGTGAACCCCTTCTCCACAAAGATAAGGAGCTGCTTCTCCATCACGGTGAAGTCTTTGTCCGTGGTCTTCAGATGGCGATGCAGATGGTCGGAGCAGGTGAGGGCATCGTCGGTATCAAGGACAAATACCACGAGATCATCGAGACCATCGAACGCCAGGCTCCGCAGGGAATCCGCGTTGTGCCGCTGCCCGATGTCTACCCAGCCGGAGATGAGTTCATCCTTGTCCACATGGTCACCGGCCGGGTGATCCCTCCGGGCGGACTGCCGAAGGATGTAGACGCAGTCGTATCCAACGTGGAAACGCTGATCAATATCGCTCTCGATCAGCCCGTAACGCATAAGTATCTGACCATCGCGGGGGCCGTGCACTCGCCGGTCACGGTTCGTGTTCCGGTCGGCACATCCATCGGTGAGGTGCTTGATGCTGCGGGTGGGCCGTCGGTATCCGATTTCGGCATCCTGCTTGGCGGCGTCATGATGGCGCGGTCGGCCGCTGATCTTGAAGTGCCGGTAACCAAGACCACCGGAGGAATCATTGTCCTTCCTGCATCTCATCCGCTGATCCATCGCCATAATGCGCCGTGGCTCCATGTGCAGCGCATCGGACGGTCTGCCTGCGATCAATGCCGCTTTTGCACCGAGTTCTGTCCTCGCTATCTGCTCGGCCATCCAATCGAGCCACACCGCGCAATGCAATCCCTGGGCTTTACCGCTGGTCTCGATGCCATGGTTGCCGGAACGCTCTATTGCTGCGAATGCAATCTCTGCACGTTGTTCGCATGTCCTGAAAACCTGGACCCAAAGACAGTCTGTGTGCAGTCAAAACCCGTGGCGCGAGAGCGCGGTCTTGTCTGGAAGGGAACTGCCGAATCCGTAACGCCGCATCCCATGTCTGAATATCGCCGCGTACCGATGCGGCGGCTCATCGCAAAACTCGGCTTGGGCGAGTTCGTCAACACGGGTCCTCTGCTTGAATATCCGTTTTCTCCGCGCAGAGTGAAGATTCCGCTCAAACAGCACGCTGGTGCTCCGGCCATCCCGGCAGTCCAATCTGGCGATCGTGTACGCGTCGGCGACCTGTTGGCTGCACCGGCAAAAGATCAGCTCGGAGCGCGAGTCCACGCAAGCATTGACGGAGTGGTCGCAGTTATAGGGGATGCAATCCTGATCGAAGCTTAGTCGAGCGGCGGTGCGCGCAATGGAAGGAGCGGGCGTGAATTCTGAAATCAATTCCATCGGTCTCATCGAACTATCGAGTATTGCCGCCGGTTTTACCGCCGAAGACTCAATGCTGAAGGCCGGGTCGGTTCAGCTTTTGCTTGCGCGTACAATCTGCTCCGGCAAATTCCTGATCGTCGTCTCAGGCGACGTGACCTCAGTGCAGGCGGCGCTGCTTGCAGGTGCAAGAGTCGCCGGCGCATCGCTCATTGAGCGGCGTCAGATCGCTCGTGTTCATCCAACGGTTTTTGCAGCCATCTCTCAGTCGGTGGACATCGATCCAGGACAGTTGCGCTCAATCGGAGTTATCGAGACCTTCTCAGCTGCCAGCATCATTGAAGCCGCAGATACAGCCGTCAAAGCCGCAAATATCACGCTGCTTCGTGTCCATCTGGCCATGGCCCTGGGTGGCAAGGGATTCCTTCTCATGGCGGGCGACGTCTCGAGTGTGCAGGCGGCTGTCGATGCTGCATCCAAAGCCGCAGGGGAAGAGGGCATGCTCGTAGGCAAAGGTGTAATTCCCGCACCATCGCCTGAGCTGTTCAGAGACTATATTTGATGTCCGCGTAATTCCCGCAGCTTGAATTCTTTGAATTCGGAGACTGCCTGTGTACCGTATTTTTTTGCCGGCCTCGGCTTAGAATTCCGGATCCAGCGCTCACAGGACGCCAACTCATCACACTCTCCTTGACAGGCTAGGAGAGTACACGTACGCTCTTTCCTAGATAATCGAGGAGAGGGTAGATGGAGCAGGACAGGCTTAAAAAACAGATCGGCTTGTTGCAGGGTACACCGGACCCGCTGATCTTGAAGGCGGCATCTCTTGAGCCCCCGCACGGTTACGGCCTGCTGTTGTGCATTCCGCGGCTATCGAGCAAGGGGTGGATAATCCAGCAGGGATCGTTATATCCGGCGCTCCGCCGGCTGGAGCATCAAAGAACCATCGCAGGCGAGCGGAGAGAGAGAGCAAGCCACCGGAAAGCGAAGCATTCCAGGCTAATCCACATAAGCCGTGGACGGTTGGCTGGGGAAGCGCAACTGCGGAACCACATGGCCGGTATTATCGGAAACATATCGCGTACGACCCCGGAGGTTGCATGAGTCTCCGATCGTTTTTCGCTCGCATCATGTCGCAGCTGAGCTCAGGCCTCTGTGCCATTTTTCATCGCGCCAGACTGGAAGAGCGGATGGACGCTGAGCTTGCCTGTCATCTTGAGCTCTTGACTCACGACCTGATGCGGTCGGGCCTATCTGAAGAAGAAGCCGTGCGGCAGGCCCGCATCGCACTCGGGCCGATGCTGAAGCATAAGGAAGATATGCGTGCCTCGCTCGGTCTGCGCTTGATGGATCAGTTCTGGGCTGACATGCGCTATGCGCTGCGAATCCTGCGCAAAAGCCCCGGGTTCACCACCGTCGCAATTACATCTCTGGCCCTCGGAATCGGAGCGAATACGGCGATCTTTACCATAGCGCAGCACATGTTGCTTGACCGTCTGAGCGTTGCCCATCCTGAGCAGCTAAGAATGTTTTATTGGAGCGAGCCGCGTGAAGGTATCGTTCATGAAATGTGGGGCTTCTGGGATGATTTACCGGGCGGCGGTCAGGTATCCACGTCGTTTTCCTATCCGGTATATGAAGCGTTGCGGCGTCAAAACCGGTCCCTGGCTGACGTGATGGCGTTCAAGCCATATGGACGCATGACCGTGACTATTGGCAATGATGTCGAGGCTGCAGAAGCCGAAATGGTGTCGGGCAACTACTACTCTGTGCTGGGAGTAAGGCCACAGCTGGGACGAGGCATTCAGGAATCGGACGACAGAGAGGTTGGCAGTGGACCGGTGGTGACAATCAGCGATCGGTTATGGACGGATCGTTTGGGGCGGTCACCAGATGTAATCGGAAAAACTATTTTGGTGAATGCGACGCCGATGACGATCGTGGGCGTAAATCCACCGGGATTCACCGGGGCATATTCAGCGCAGGGCATGCCGGACATCTTTCTCCCCTTCAGCATGCAGCCAGTTGTTGCGCCGCAGGACTTCGATGCCGGCATGTCTCCCTCGCTGCTTGCAAGCAAAGACTTTTGGTGGGTTTTGGTGATGGGGAGAACAAAGCCTGGTATTGCTGCTGCCACTGCGGAGGCAGAGCTGAATGTCACTCTGAATGCGGCTGTGCATGCAACCATGGCGGCAAACAAAGACAGTCAGATTCCGAGACTGCTGCTGCGCGATGGAAGCCGTGGACAAAATCCTGGCGCCGAAGATTTGGAAAAACCGGTTTCTGTGCTCATGGCTCTTTCTGGCCTGGTGCTCCTGCTGGCATGCGCAAATCTGGCAAATCTGCTGCTGGCGCGCGCGGGCGCACGTAAGAGGGAGACTAGTACGCGTCTTGCGCTCGGCGCGAGCCGTGGGCGCATCCTGCGCCAGATGATGACCGAGAGCCTGCTGCTTTCCCTGATGGGTGGAGTGGGAGGCCTATTGCTGGCATGGACAGTAAGAAATGCCATTCCGCAGTTTATGTCGAACGCTTGGACGCCGCCGGCATTCTCGGCAAAATTCAGCTGGCCGATCTTCGCGTTTGCAGTGGCAATCTCGATTCTGACCGGGATCATCTTTGGGCTTGCACCCGCATGGCAGGCCACGCGATTCGAGGTGAGTTCGAGCCTGAAGAGTGGTGCACAAACCATTGCACATAGGCGCCGTGGATTGGCAGGCAAAGCGATTGTGATCTTTCAGGTTGCGCTTTCGATGCTCCTGGTGGTTGGTGCCGGGCTGTTTGTGCGGACTCTGATGCAACTGGGGCGAACCCCGTTGGGTTTTCGCTCGCACAATCTGCTGCTGTTCAACGTCGAACTCCCTGAAAAGCTATATCCAAAAGCGGCAAGCACTGCTCTGCTGCAGCGACTCGAAGAACGGCTCTCTGCCGTTCCAGGGGTGCAGATAGCGACGCTGACCCGTGAGCCCTTAATTTCGGGGTCTGCGAGCAACAGTACATTCATTCCCGAAGGCCAGCAGCGCAAGGCGGAGGGCAACCCGAGTGCGCTGGTGAACCGTGTGGGAGCGCACTTCTTTGATACGTTCGGCATTCCGATCATCGCCGGACACGGGTTCGATGCGGGCGCGACTCCGACTTCTCCCAAAGTGGCTGTGGTCAATGAGAGTCTTGCAAAGATGTTCTACCCCAATCTGAATCCAATTGGCCGAACATTCGAGACGGGAGGGCACCATCCCTACACTGTGCAGATCGTGGGCGTATGCGGAGACGCTAGATATTACCGCGTTCGCAAGAGCGTAGAGCCCACGTTTTACACGCCCTATTGGCAGCAGGATGATGGCATGCATGAGGCGACTTTTGCAATTGCCACTCCGTTGGACGGCCAGGCCTTGCTTCCCTCGCTGCGGGACGCAATGCGCCAGGTCGACCCGAATCTGCCGATCCTGGATGTGCGCACGCAAGACGAGCAGATCGCAGCGAATCTGCGCCAGGAAAGGATCTTCGCCGCACTCACCAGCGGCTTTGGTGTGCTCGCACTCACGCTGGCCTGCGTCGGAATCTACGGCATCATGGCCTACACGGTGGTCCAGCGGACGAGCGAGATCGGTGTTCGCCTGGCGTTGGGCGCCATCCCCAGACAGGTTTTGCAAATGGTCCTGCGCGAGGCATCGCAGATGTCGATTCTAGGTATCGCAATCGGGCTTGGAGCCTCATTCGCACTTGCACGGTTTATCCGAGCCATGCTCTATGGCATCACCCCATTCGATCCGCTGACCTTATCGGGTGCGTGCATGGTCCTGCTTCTGGTCGCACTGGGAGCGAGTTGGATCCCTGCCCGCCACGCCGCCGGCGTGCAGCCGATAGAGGCGCTGCGGCACGAGTAACTGCCTCGAAACTTTGAAATCAGCGCTTCCGCGGGAATGCTCTGGCAGAAGAAGCCAATCGCATATCAAATGGCTGGCGGGCAGCGGCCTGCTCTCGGAAGCATTGGGACCAGTCTTAAAGAAAAACGAAATGTTGGAGAGCGAAGGAGTTTTGGCCAGGCGCAGGCAAAGTTTCGCAGGCAGATGGTGTTTTTCGCACTCAGGTTCAACTCCGGTCCTCACTGTCACTTCAAGTCGCCCGAAAAGCGGTTTGTGATCGCAATCACTGCAGGTAGTGGCAAGCGCAACAGATGCTTATTGGTGGACGGTGAGCGTATAGTATGCGCATGGGCAGGAAAAGCGCGTTCGTGTTGTTGGTGCTTATGGCTTTATGGGCCGCTGCTCCTGCGCTTGCCGGCCTGACCCAGGCCGGACAACACGCGTGCTGCCACGGCATGGCCATGCAGGATTGCGATTTACCAGCAGCGATGCATTGCAGCGATTGCTGCCTGATCCATCCAGCCGACATTCCCATGCCTCATGAGTCGGCTGCGGGCGCCGATCAATTGGTGAGCCTGGCCCCTTCTGCTGTTCTCGACGCGCTGATGTTTTCGCCCGATGCGGGCAAAGTAATCTTGCCCGCATCCGTTGCGCCTCCTCCGTTAGGTTCGCCGGGCGCCAGTTCCGTTCTTCGCATCTAGTCTTTTTCTCCTCGCTACTCTCAGGCGTAATGCATCTGCATGCAGGCGCGCGCCTGTCGTCTCCCTTTTGACGCGAGGAATCCATGAAATTTCTTATCGCAATTCTTTGCCTTTTGGCGTTGCGCTTTTCTGCGACGGCTCAGACCGGCGCTGTCACTCTGCCAGACCTCGATGCGCTGCTGGGTGGTCAGTCGGCAACTTCCTCTTCCAGTCCGGTGCTTACCCTCGATGAGGTCGAGCGTATGGCGCTCGAACGCAATCCGGAAATTGCAGTTGCAGCGCGGCGCGTGGCTATGGCTGAGGCCAATGTTCCCGCAGCCGGAGCACTCGACGATCCGCAGGCCATGTATCGGGGATGGGGTGTGCCGCTCAGCCAGCCGTGGAACTACAACCAGGCGCAAAACATGTTCATGGTTACGCAGGCGTTGCCCGGTCCCGGCAAACGCAGCTTGCGCACCGGCATCGCCAGCTCTGACCTGACTGAAGCGAAGGACGAGCTCGCAGCGGTCCGTTTGCGTGTCCGCATTGAAGTGCGCAAGGCGTTTTACAGCCTGCTTGAAGCGCAGGATGAAATGCAGATTCATGACGAGCATGTGGGCATTGCCCGTCAGGCCATTGAAGCGGCGCGCATTCGCTACACCGTCGGCAAAGTACCGCAGCAGGATTTGCTGAAGGCCCAACTCGAACTGACTCGTCTGGCCGAGCACATGATCCGCTTTGATCGTGACGCCGCCGTCGCCCGCGCGCAACTCAACACTCTGCTTGGCCGCAGCCCGGAAACAGAGCTTCGTGTACAGAGTGATTGGACCGTGCAGGCTGGCCTGCCATCTCAGATGGACTTAGAGCAGCTGGCGCTTGCAAACCGGCCCGATCTGCTGCTGGCCGAGACGGCCGCAACAAAGAGCCGCCAGCAACAGGCACTGGCCAGGAAAGCCTACACGCCGGACTTCACCGTTTCAGCCGGATATATGCTGATGCAGCCCTCCAATGCAATGCGCAACACCTACATGGTTGAGGGATCAATGACCCTCCCATGGCTCGATCGCCGCAAACACGATGCGGAAATTGCATCGGCCAGTGCAGCCGTAACCGAGCAGGATGCCGAACTGGCCGCCCTGCGCGCGGAGGCATTTGGACAGATCAAGGAATCTCTGTCCGAGGCTGTGGCCGCGCAGAAGTTCGCGGCACTCTACCAGAATTCGTTGCGTCCTCAGGCTGAGGCGACTCTGCATGCGGCCGTCATTGCCTATGAAAACAACCGGACGGACTTCCTCAACCTGCTCGACAGCCAGATGCAGGTGATCGACATCGACCTTGCCTGGTTGCAGGCTCTTGCCGACTTCAATACGAGACTTGCTGATCTGGAACTTGTGGTTGGTGCGCCCATTGATCTGACCGCGAGCGCCACAACCTCATCCATGCAGGAGGATAAGAAGTGAACAACCATAGCTACCGCAACGCATTCTGGGTAATCTTCGTTCTATGTCTCCTGCTCACTGGCGGCCTGGCATGGGAGCTGCTGCATCGCGGGCGTCCGGCGCAAGCGCAGGATCAATCGGACCCCGTCGTGGCCCAGGGCCCGCCCGTTGCTGCACATCAGTCTTCGCCAGCTTCTCCTGCGCAGAGCGGCGCTGATCTCACGCTTGCTCCGCTGCAAATCTCACCGCAGCGTCTGCAGCAGATCGGCGTAACGACTGCCGTGGCCCAGTTCACGCAGGTCGACGATCAACTGCAGGTCCCAGGCAACGTCGAAATCGACGAGGAGCGCATCGCCTATGTGCAGACGCGCTTTCCCGGATGGATTCAGAATGTCTTTGCCAATGCAACCTGGCAGTATGTCCGCAAGGGCCAGCGGCTCTTCACCATCTACAGTCCTGACCTGGTAAGCACTGAACAGGAGTATCTGCTTGCCAGGCAGAACCAGAAGTCCTTTGCAACTGGAATGCATGGCATGGCTAGCCAGGAGAGCGGCTGGCTGGTGCAGGCAGCCGCTGAGCGCTTGCGCCAGTTCGATGTCCCTGCCGCCGAACTTGCGGCCCTCGAGCAGAGTGGCAAAGTCCAGCGTGAGATCGTTGTCGAGTCGCCGGCCTCTGGCTACATTACACAGCGTAACGCGCTGCCCAACGCTTACGTGCAGCCCGATACAAAGCTCTACACCATCGCCGACCTCTCCACGGTCTGGGTCTATGCCAATGTCTTTCAGACCGATGTAGGCCGCCTGAAGCCGGGCGATCCCGCTGAAGTAACCGTTGATTCGTATCCGGGGAAAATCTTCCGTGGCCGCATTGACCAGATTCTGCCGGATGTCGATCCAGCCACGCGCACGGTGCGTGTCCGGCTGGTCTTCGCCAATCCCGGCACCATCCTCAAGCCAGGCATGTATGTGAGCGTAAATATCGTGATTCCGCTGGGAAAACAACTGGTGATTCCCGCATCGGGCGTGTTGCAGGCTGGCATGCGTGAGATCGCCTTCATCGATCGCGGCGAAGGCAACCTCGAACCTCGCGCGATACAAACCGGTCCGCAGATCGGCGAATCCGTAGTTGTGCTCAAGGGGCTCGAGGCAGGCGACCGCATCGTCAGTTCCGCGAACTTCCTTGTCGATTCTGAAGCGCAGCTTCAGTCAACGCTCGGATCGTTTTCTCCGCTGCCGCAGCCTGCAACGCCGGGCACGATCCCATCCACGGCTCAATCCCTTCAGATTGACCTCAGCACAGATCCATCGCCGCCGCACAAAGGAGCAAACACAGTGCGCGTGCGGCTTGCCGGCGTTGATGGCAAACCCGTCAGTGGCGCGCAGGTGACGGTGACCTGCTTTATGCCTGCGATGCCCGCCATGGGCATGGGCGCCATGCGCGTGGCGGTCGCGCTCTCTGATCAGGGGCAGGGAATGTACTCTGCGCCTCTGCAGCTTGATTCCGGAGGCACGTGGCAGGTTACGATCGCAGTTTCACAAAATGGCCAGACCATAACCACAAAACAAATCAGCCTTGCTGCTTCAGGAGGCATGTGATGATTGCCAGGACAATCGACTGGTGTTCGCGCAATCCCTTCATCGTATTTACTGCAGCCATTCTGCTCGTCGCGGCGGGAGTCTGGTCCATGCAGCGAGTGCCGCTTGATGCTCTGCCTGATATCAGTGATGTGCAGGTGATCATCCATACGCCCTGGTCTGGCGAGCCTCCCAATGTGATCGAAGATCAGGTGACTTATCCGATCGTATCTGCTTTGCTCTCGGCTCCTCACGTCAAAGGCGTTCGCGCGCAAACCATGTTCGGCGACTCGTATGTCTTTGTCGTCTTTGACGACGGCACCGATCTTTACTGGGCCCGCTCGCGCGTCACGGAATACCTGCAGCAGATTGCCGGCCAACTGCCCGCCGGTGTGCATCCAGCCATTGGCCCCGATGCCACGGGTGCGGGCTGGGTCTATGAATACGCGATCGTCGACCGCAGCCATACAAAAAGCCTCGCCGATCTGCGCGCTCTCCAGGACTGGTATCTGCGCTACCAGCTTGAGACTGTGCCCGGCGTCGCAGAGGTCGCCAGCATCGGCGGATTCGTGCGCCAGTATCAGGTGAGCCTTGACCCGCAGAAATTGTTCTCTTATGGCATCTCTGCATCCACTGTCATTGATCGCATCCGTCAGAGCACCAACGAAGTAGGCGGTGACGTACTCGATATGAATGGCGCAGAGTATATGGTGCGTGGTCTCGGTTATCTCCGCTCGTTGAGCGATCTCGAAAATGTCCCGGTAGCTACAAATAATGGAACCCCTGTCCTCGTGCGCAATCTGGGCACCGTTTCTTTTGGCCCCGATATACGCCGCGGTGCGGCAGACTGGCAGGGGCAGGGCGAAACCGTCGGCGGCATCGTCGTCATGCGCTACGGCAGCAATGCGCTGAATGTCATTAACGCAGTCAAAGCCAAACTACGCGAGATTGCGCCGTCATTGCCGCCGGGCGTTGCAATCGTCACCGGCTACGATCGCTCCTGGCTCATTGACGAATCGATTCACACACTGAAGCGCGACTTGATTCTTGAAGCCATCATTGTCAGCTTCGTCAGCATTGCATTTCTTTTCCACTTCCGTTCCGCTCTGGTGCCCATCCTCACCCTGCCCATCGCTGTGCTCGCCGCCTTCATCCCCATGTACTACCTCCACGTCAGCTCCAACATCATGTCGCTGGGCGGGCTCGCTCTGGCCATCGGTGTCCTGATTGACGCAGCCATCGTGATGGTGGAAAACGGCTACCGCCATCTCGCCGAGCACAATGGATCATCCGGGCCCGAACCGGCCGAACGCCGGCGCATCCTGGTGCGCGCTGCGCAACAGGTTGGCCCGGCGCTTTTCTATTCGCTCATCATCATCGTCGTGTCGTTCTTGCCCGTCTTTCTGCTTGAAGCGCAGGAAGGGCGCATGTTCCGGCCGCTGGCCTGGACCAAGACACTCGCGCTGGTCTTCTCATCGCTGCTATCCATCACGCTCGTGCCGGCACTCATGCCTCTCTGCCTGCGCGGCAGGCTGCTTCCTGAGTCGCAGAATCCTGCGGCACGCATCTCGCAGGCACTCTATCTGCCTGTTCTCCGCTGGTGTCTGCGGCATTGGAAACTGGTGATCGCTCTGAATCTGGTTTTTCTCGCAGTGACAGTGCCGCTCTATTTTCGTCTCGGCAGTCAGTTCATGCCTGCGCTCTACGAGGGCTCGGCGCTCTACATGCCGAGCGCCCTGCCCGGCATCTCCGTCCCGCAGGCCGTCTCGCTCATGCAGCAGCAGGACCGCATCATCCGCTCATTTCCTGAAGTTGCAACCGTCTTCGGAGCCGTGGGCCGGTCTGACAGCGCCACTGACAATGCGCCGCTCGACATGTTCGATACGACCATCATGCTCAAGCCGCGTTCCATGTGGCGCCGCGGCATGACATACGACAAACTGATCGGCGCCATGGATCAACAACTTCAGTTTCCGGGCCTCACCAACACCTGGACCATGCCCGTCGAAAACCGGCTCGACATGGAACTGACGGGCATCAAAACGCCGGTCGGCATCAAAATTCAGGGCCCCGACCTTGAGCGTGTCCAGGAGATAGGCGCTCAGATGCAGACTATTCTTGCCTCGATGCCTGCAACCTCATCCGCATTTGCTGAGCGCGTTTCGCAAGGCTTCTATCTGAATATAGATGTCAATCGCCCCGAAGCCGCACGCTATGGACTCACCGTTGCCGATGTTCAGCGCGTGATTACCTCCGAAGTCGGCGGAGCAGACATTGCAGAGAACGTCGAGGGCCGTAATCGCTTTCCTATAGCCGTGCGCTACCAGCGCGATTTTCGCAATGACCCCGCGGCCATCGCGCAGGCCCTCATACCAACCCCATCGGGAGAGCAGATTCCCATCGGCGAGGTGGCGCGTGTCTACTTCTCTCGTGGCCCCGCGATGATTCGCGACGAAGACGGCGCGCTCACCGGGTATGTCTATCTCACGTTGAAAACCACTGACTATGGTGGCTTCGTCAGCCAGGCCACACGCCTGCTGCAGCAGAAACTGGTCTTGCCTGCAGGCTATACCTGGCACTGGGCGGGAGAATACGAATTTCAGTTACGCGCCCGCGAGCGTCTCGCAATCATCCTGCCCATCGTCTTCTTCGTCATCTTTCTGCTGCTCTATCTTGTCTTCAAGTCTGTTGCGGAAGCAGCCGTGTTGATCTTTCCCACGCTGTATGCCATGTCAGGCGGCCTGCTTCTGCAATGGATACTCGGATATAACTTCAGCGTTGCCGTCTGGGTTGGCTATATCGCGTTGTTCGGCATTGCGGTTGAGACCGGCGTCGTCATGGTCGTCTATCTGCACGAGGCGCTCGAGCAGCGTCTTGCCCGCGGCAGTTCTCTTCATGAAGCCGACATCGAGGATGCCACCATCGAAGGAGCCGTACAGCGTCTCCGCCCAAAACTGATGACAGTAACGGCCGTCATTCTCAGCCTTGCGCCGATACTGTGGGAGACGGGCATTGGCTCCGATGTAATGAAGCCCATCGCGGCCCCCATTGTAGGCGGCATGATCACGTCGACGATTCACGTATTGATCCTTGTCCCGGTCTTCTTTCTTCTCATGAAGCGCAGGCAGTTGCGCCGGGGGAAACTCTACCGTGCTCCGGAAACGGATCGGCACACCATGGAACAGCCCGTGTGATAATCGCCAGTCGAGAGCGCCGCGGAGCGCGATAGGAAGATGAGCGGTTTTTCAGTGGTCATTAACCGTCAGGATTGATACATCCTGGTTCCCAGCCTTGCGCACGGTTGTGCGATTTGCCTCCTGTTAAGTTTAGGCGGGCATCAACGAGCAAGTCTGTAGATCTCAGAACCGGCCAGCAGAAATGCGCCGGTGCCAAAAACATAGCTTGACGTAGGCTTGTACGCGCCGGGCGCGGCGCCAACCGGCTGAATGCAGCCCAGTCTGCCATCCTCATACACATGCGCGAGCAGGCCGCGCCATGCTTTTTCAACCACAGGCAGATAAGTCTTGCGGTCCAGAATTGACGCATTGATCCCATATGCGAAGCCATAGGCAAAGAACGCGGAGCCGGAGTTTTCAGGCAGTGGATACTTGGCTGCATCCAGTAACCCCGGTCTCCAGAGGCCATCGCTGCCTTGTATTGAAGCGATCTCCTGCGCCATCTCGCGAAACAGTGCAACGTAGCGAGGCCTTGCAGGGTAGTCCCTGGGCATCTCCGCCAGCACCCGCGCCAGCCCCGCAAACACCCAGCCATTACCGCGCGACCAGTAGACGCTGCGCCCATTCGCTTCGTGCGCATGCAAATACGATTTGTCGCGGGCATAAAGATGATCCGTCTTGCTATAAAGCAGACCGGATGTGATCCACCATTCACGATCCATGAAATCGAGATATTTACGATCTCCCGTAGCCCGGCTCAGCTTAGCCAGCGTCGGCGGAGCCATGAAAAGCGCATCGCACCACCACCAGAGCGGCTTGCCTCCATCGTCTGGAAGGCGCATTAAGTCATCCACGCGCTTTTCAATGGGAGCGAGCATCTCTGGATTGTGGCTCCGCATATAAAGATCGAGATAGGTCTGCGCAACTGCCAGGTCGTTTGCATCCACTGGATCGGGCCCCGGCTGCCAGTGGAATTTTTCCCCCATCTGCAGCATCGCTTCGCGATACTTCGCTCCCCGCGAGGCATCGGGAATCGCCATAAAGCCGGTATATAGTGCGGCAAATGTCCAGTCCTGATCGAAGCTCGCCTGTACTCTCTTCAACTGCCAATCGGCAACTCTGTTGAGCGCGCGGCTCACATCGCGCCGTGTCAGCCGCGGCGAAAGATCTGTAGCCAGCGGGCCCGCGTCTGCCGGAGCATCGCCAACCGATGGCAAAAACTCATCGTCCGGGCTTTGCGCATTGAGCGTTCCCGCTGAGAGCCAGCAGAAAACTCCCATAGCTAAAACCAGAAAAAGCGCGTACCGGGCTTGTCCACTGCTTGTCATTCGTCTGTGTGAATCTGTCCGCCGGCACTTGCATCGGATTGTTGTTGTCATGGCTCTTCCCCCCGCAGATCACAACAAAGCCCAGTCTCGAATCGAGTCTGGGCTGTCTTTCATCACAGCCAACCCCCGGATACCCACGCAACCTGTGGCACAGACAGCAACGCTGCATGTGAACCTATATCCGGTTGTCCCGGGGGAAAAATCGTTTGAGGCGTTGTTTTCTATTGATCAGATGTGTTTCGAAAACAAAGTATCATAATAAGTCAACAAACGTAAAATAAAAGCAACAGTACTGAGTGCTTGATTCTGCCGGGTCCAGCCCATCGGCAGAAGGGTAGGGAACTCATTCTCAAACCAGGATTACTTCAATCTTGCGCGCGCGCAGTGCCTCAACAAACTCCGGTGAGGCCTTGCTGTCTGTAATTAGGCGATGAATCTGCTCGATTGAGCCGATGCGGGAGACGCTTCGCCGGCCGAGTTTACTCGAGTCGGCCACCACAGTCACTTCCTTCGCCGCCTGCATCATCAGGCTGTTCAAATGTGCTTCCAGCGCATCGGGAGTAGTCAACCCGATCGTCAGGTCAAAGCCGTCCACAGCGAGGAACAGGCGGTCGGCATGAATGTCCTGCAGCATGGCCTCGGCCTGCGGGCCCACGAATGACTGCGAAACAGGCCGCAGAATGCCGCCAAGGCAGATGACGGAGACACCGGGCGCATCCACCAGCTCGGCCACCACGTTAATCGCATCCGTAATGACGGTAATGGAGTGAATCTGGCGGGCCTTGATCTGATGCGCAATTTCTACCGTTGTTGTGCCTGAATCAAGAATGATTACCTCGCCCGGATGAATGAGGCTGACCGCCGCTTTGCCAATAGCCACTTTCTCTGTGCGGTGCAGTGCTGCCTTGAACCGCAAAGGATAGTCGCGCGTCGGCTCTGCCTGTCGAACTGCGCCGCCATGCGAGCGCACTACGGAACCGGTAGCGCTCAGAGCGTTCAGATCGGAGCGAAGTGTAACCGCCGAGATGCCGAAACGGTCAACCAGATCGCGAACAGTAATCTGACCTTCCTGTTCAAGGAGTTCGAGGATCTTTCGCCGCCGCTGTTCGGCCAGCAGAGGCTTACTGTTGCTCGCGCGTCGCATCAGAGCAAGTGTAAGGAGATGTGAACCTTCAGTCAACAACTGCCAAAAAACGAAAACTGCAATGCATATCTGCTGATGTATTTTCGAATTAAGCTATTGCATATAAATAACTTAAATTAGGTAAATATGCTGAAGCGTGGGCCGCTGCTGCGTCTGGTCGTGAAACGGAAGCAAGTTGAACGACACCGCTGCCTCGGATTACATGCGAAGTCGAATAGACGCTGAGCCCGCCAAATTCTCCATCTAACTACATTTTTCTCCGCCAGCTACTGGAATGATCGATCGGCGGTCGTCAGGCAATACATTTTCATATTTCGTAGTTATAAATTACGAATACTTCCATTATCATTGCGATTAGTTTCAATTTGTTTTCGCAAGCGCTGCCGTACGTGAAGCCGATCATGAGGCTCCATGCCCTGCGAGCGATTTCTCACTAAGGATGGAATACGAGACATGCCTTCCCAGCAGGTTCCAGTCACCAAGCCCTCGTACACCCGCGACGAGATCTACCAGCAGCCTGTGCTGTGGCCAACCACATTGGCAAGAGTCCGCGTTGCCTGTGAGCAGCACAGTGTTCTGGCGGAACTTTCGGGCAAGAATGTGTTACTGACTGGCGCCGGTTCTTCTGCTTATGCTGCCGGAGCTGTATCGGCAGCCTGGCGCAGGGCCATCGCCGTCCCGTCTACTGATTTACTCGTGAACACTGGGCATTATCTCGACGGAATCGATGCCGTTGTTTCACTGGCGCGCTCTGGCGACAGCCCCGAGAGCGCCGCCGTCGTGACGCGCGTGCGCGGTCTCAAGCCGGACATCCGGCATGTTGCCATCACGTGCAACCCTGACAGCGCGCTGTTGCGCGCCCGCCTTGATGGACATATCGTTCTTGATCCGCGCAGCAACGACCGCAGCCTTGTCATGACAAGCTCTTATTCCAACCTGGTTCTGGCTGGCTGTTGTCTGGCGCAGCCTGGCGTGGCTTCCGCAGTCGCCATCGACGGCGCGGAGCGTGCGGCAATCCTGCTGCCGGAGATTGACAATCGATGCCGGCGCATAGCGGCGCGTATTCGCGACCGTGTCGTCATCCTCTCTTCCGCACCGCTGCTCGACTGGGGGCGAGAGGCCGCGCTCAAGCTGACAGAGATGACGGCCGGCCGCTTTACTGTGATATCCGAGAGCTATCTGGGCCTGCGTCACGGCCCCATGTCCTTTATCAGGCCTGACACGCTCGTTCTCTGCCTGTTATCGAGCGACCCGTTGCGCCGGCTTTATGAGGTCGACCTGATTCATGAGCTACAGGTGAAGCAGCTTGGCTACTTGGTCGGCATCGGTGATTCCGAAGACGAGGCTGGCCTCTTCGACGAAGCTGTGCCTGCTGTGCTGCCAAATGTTGCAGACGAACTGCGCACGCCCTTCGAGATTGTCGCTCCGCAGCTGCTCGGCTATCATCTGAGCCTTCGTGTCGGCCTTAATCCTGACAATCCCAGCCCTGACGGCATTATCAATCGCGTCGTTCAGGGCGTCCGTGTTCATACTGCCGAGCAAATCTCCTGAGCCGCGGCGCGACGCAGCCGGCACGCGTGTACCGCGCTACTCAAGCCGTATGTTCGGCTCCGTCGAGCTCCCTTGCGTCGAAGGCGCGCGAAGCAGCGCAAATACTGCTCCTGTGGCGAAAAGCGGAAGCAGTCCGGCTGCCAGAAACGCAGGCGTATACGAGAAGCGGTCCACCAGCATACCCACAGCAAGCGTGAAGAGCGCGCTCACAATGCCGGCTGCAAGGCCGCTGAAGCCGGTGACGGTTGCTACCACATCATGTGGAAAGAGATCGGACGGCAGCGTAAGACCCATCGTTGACCAGCTCGCGTATCCCCACAGCGCAACGCAGATCAGCGCCAGTCCCGCATAAGGGCTATGCACACGTGCTGCGGGAATGCCGGCAAGGATGGGCAGGCAGCTTACCGCGCAAACCCAGGTCCGCGCATGAAGCACAGAGATGCCGCGCTTGATGCATAGACCCGAGACCCAGCCTCCGGTGAAGTTGCCGATATCGGCGGCAATGAAAGGAATCCATGCGAAGGCCGCGATCTGCTTCAGGCTGAAGCCGCGCGCATCGCTTAGGTACTGCGGCAGCCAGAACACATAGAACCACCATATCGGATCGGTAAGAGCGCGCCCCAGCACAACGCCCCATACATTTCTGTTTTTCGTCAGCTGTATCCAGCGCCCGAAGCCGCTCTGTTCCGAACTGCGAGGACCATCCATGCCGGCCAGGATGCGTGCCTTCTCCTCAGCCGTTACCCGCGGATGCCGTTCAAGTGGATGGTAGATCCAGAGCCACAGAATTACCCATAGCAGCCCAAGCGAGCCCGCAAATGCAAACGACCAGCGCCATCCGGCTATCAATGCAATCCACGGAATCACCAGTGCAGCCAGCGCGCCGCCCACACTCGAGCCACTGTCGAAGATCGCCACCGCGAGGCTTCGTTCTTCGCGCGGAAACCACTCGGCCACAGCTTTGCTGGCGCCCGGCCAGTTGAATCCCTCTCCTATGCCGAGCAGAAAGCGGAAGCAGGCCAGCGCCAAAGCCGAATTCGAGAACCCGGTGAGAATATTTGCTATCGACCACCAAGCTGCCGCAATCGCCAGGCCAAGCCGCGTGCCGATCGAGTCGAGAACCATGCCGCCAAAGAGCCAGGTGAGTGCGTAGGCAATCTGAAAGCCGCTGAGAATCTTGCCCAGGTCGGTGTGGCTCAGGTGAAACTGCTGCGTGAGCAGCGGCGAGAGAACCGAGAACGACTGGCGGCTGATGTAGTTCGTCACTGTTGAAAGAAACAGTGTCCAGACGATCCACCATCGCAAACGTCCGGTGCGGGCCGGTCCAGTGGCAACGGTGATCGTGCTGTCGGTAGGCCTGTTCAAGAGCTCATCCTTGCGTATGCTGACGCGGCTCCGGTTTGAAATAGCACTTTTCTAAAGTGCTGTAGCTGCAATACCGTGCCGGACCCGGTGCGAAGAAGCAATTCCTGTGACGCAGTAATCCAAACTCTACTTTCGATATCATACTGAGTCAACATAAAACGGAATAATTCGAAAGCAAAATATCTCTCTGGGTCTTGCTTAAAAGCGACGGCACGCTTTTCGTGAACCACTCCACGCCGCTTCAAACTCACTCGGCAATGCGGAAAGCATCCGTCCGCAAAAGCAATATAGGAGCCGCGTCCCTCGCAGGCAGCATACGGAAGCACGCGCTCTGAACGCCTGGAGACAGGCACCGTCCTCAGAGCACCGAGTGCTGGCAAGTTGTCAATCTATCCTCGTAACTATTTGATAATAATTAGTTTATCTTGGAGAATCGCTCGTAGAGCGTAGACCGGGGACTCCAAGCTGCCGCTTCCGGTGTGATGAGCAAGTTTTTTATTTCCTGTCGGATGGATAAAAATCGCAAGCAATCGATGGAAATTTCTTGACATTGTGTACTGATCAGACAGAAAATGCTCTCATTCGCAACAAAAGATAAGAATAGGTAACATCGTTCAGCTCTTCGGATTGTTTGTAGAGGGGGAATTCGAATGAATCTTCATGCGAACCCGAAAGTCTCTGCAAATTGCGGCCCCGCTGTCATATCTGGTCCGCCGCTCTTTCCGATTGCTGGACGGCTTGCAGGCAGGAACGATCATTTCACTACCAGAACGGAGAGTGTTCGTATGCATCGAGCGATTCGGAGGCTACTCACCATTGCGGCAGCATTGATGCTGGCATTCATGTCCATCAGTGCGCGGGCTGACATCAAAGGAGCGATTTCCGGTACGGTTACTGATTCCACAGGAGCCGTTGTGCCGGGAGTTATGGTGACGGCGATTGAGCAGTCCACCAACGTGCAAAGTGCCACCGTGACCAATCAGGAGGGCTTCTATAGCTTTCCCGCTCTGGCCGTCGGTGTCTACAACATCGCCATCACGCATGCTGGTTACAGAGACCACGTTGTCGCGGGCATCAAGGTCGATGCCAACTCTGCCATCCGCATCGACGCAGCCCTCCAGATTGGTTCGCTTACCGATACTGTGACCGTGCAGAGCGAAGCTCTTCAGGTCGAAACCCAAAGCACGCAGATGGGCGAGACCATCGAGGCCGAAAAGATGACTGCAGTGCCGCTCAACGGTCGCTCGTTCATCGATCTGCTGGCGCTCCAGCCCGGTGTTTCTCCCAACACTGTCACTGCTTTCACCACTGGCACCGGCATCGGCGGCAAAACCATCTCAGGCAATTTGAACGATGGCAACCAGAGCGTCAACGGCGGCCGCCCCGAAACCAACGGATTCATGGTCAACGGCGCTAATGCCGAAGAAGGTGCGCATGAAGCCGCCGGCATGATTCCCAACCTCGACTCCATACAGGAATTCCGCATCATCACCAACAACTACGACGCCGAGTACGGCAACTACAGCGGCGGCCAGGTCAACATCGTCACTAAATCCGGCACCAATAACATCCACGGCAATGCATTCGAGTTCCTGCGCAACACTGACCTCGATGCCAAGAACTACTTCTCCAGCACGGTCAGTCCTTACAAGCAGAACCAGTTCGGTGGCACGCTCGGCGCGCCGATTCGCAAGAACAAGATATTCGGATTCGTCGACTATCAGGGCACGCGTAGTTCGATTGCCGGTGCCAAGACCTATGTCGTACCGTCCGCGGCGGAGCGTACAGGCGATTTTTCGGCTCCTGCGCTTGCAGCCTCTCTGGCCAAGGGCGTGGTTGGTGGTTCGGGTAGCGGACAAACGACCTGGGCTACCGTTCTCTCCAACCGGCTCGGTTACACCGTGACGCAAGGCGAGCCTTATTATGTTGCCGGTTGCACGTCGACCTCGCAGTGCGTCTTTCCTGACGCGCAGATTCCTTCCAAAGCTTTTGACAATGTTGGCAAGAACATGGTGCCCTTCATTCCCACGCCAACGGCTGGTTTCCCCAACAGTGAATTCAACACCACCGCATACAGTCAGACGCTAGCGGACGATAAGGGTTCGGCGCGCGTAGATGCGACCACCCGTTTCGGCAACTTGTTTGCCTACTATTATCGCGATCATTTCAACGGAACGGTTCCATTCTTCCGCCACACCAATGTTCCTGGGTTTGCGAGCACAAATACGGGCTTTACCCAGATGGCCAACCTGGGGCTGACCACCACGCTCAATCCCTTCACGGTAAATGACATTCGTCTGGTCTATTTCCGTGTCTCCGGAACGCTCGGACAGCCGGCAGGCGGAGTGGGCAATGGCAAGATCGCCAGCCTCGGCTTCAATGCCGGGTGGAACAACACCGGAGGCCTTGGCCCGGTAGTCCCGTCGTATGAAGGTGTGCCTTACATCACCAGCAAGACCTACGTCTTCGGAACCACGAACAGCACCATCCGCCAGGCCAACAACTCAGTGCAGATCGTTGACAATTTCATGAAGACCTTTGGCACGCACACCTTCAAAACTGGTGTGAACTATCACTATGACCAAATCAACGAACGCAACACCAGTTGTCCCAATGGCTGCTTCACCTTCAAAGGCAGCGAAACCGGAATTGACTTTGCTGACATCCTGATCGGAGCGCCGACGAGCTTCTCGCAGGCGGGAGAAACACAGTTGAACTCCCGCAGCAATTACCTCGGCCTCTTTGCACAGGACAGTTGGCGTGCTCGGCCCTCCCTCACACTCAACTACGGCATTCGCTGGGACGTCATCCAGCCCTGGTACGATGCCCAGAACATGCTCTCCACCTTTGTTCCCGGTGAGCAGTCGAAGGTCTTTCCCAACGCCCCAACCGGCATGGTCTTTCCCGGGGATCCAGGCATTCCAAAGACCATTGCATCCACTCACTACTACAACTTCGCTCCCAGAGTCGGCGTGGCCTATGCGCCACCTTCCGCCAAATACAGCGTGCGTGTCGGCTATGGCATCTTCTTCACCTCCACACAGCAGGTTACTGGCATGAACACGGCAGGCGGTCCTCCCTTCAACGTCTATTACGGCAGCCCGGTAGCGCCGGTATTAGACTCGCCGTACATCGATCGATTCAGCGGCAACTTTGAAGGAATCAAATTCCCGGTGCCCCTGCCTCCAAGTAACGTGTCGGCATCGAATCCAGACAACATCGCTTTCGATCAGTTTGAGCCCATCTCCGGATCCTTTGGCATCTATCCCAAGAACGTATTGCCCTACGCGCAAAACTACGAGCTCTCCGTACAGCGCGAATTGGGTGCAGCGACTGTACTGAGCGTGAGTTATGTAGGCACATCCGGCCGGCACCTGCTTACACTTATCGAGTCCAACCCCGGCAACCAGGCGCTCTGCATGCAGTTGAGCGATCCGAATAACGTAAGTGAAGATTCCGCCACCTGCGGTCCCTTTGGTGAGGATCAGGATTACACGCTGCCGAACGGCACCGACGTGCCGGGAACGCGTACCAGATTTGGCACTTTGAATCTCAGCAGCAATCCCTGGATGAAATCGGCCGCCAGCTCTACCTACAACTCGCTCCAGGTGAGTCTCAAGCACCGCGACAAGTACGAGAACTTCCTCGTCGGCTACACCTTCTCCAAATCAATGGACAACGGATCGAGCGTCTTCGATGCCAGCAATCCATACAACCCAAGCCTGAGTCGCGCACTCTCGTTCTTCAACGTTCCTCAGGACTTTGTTGCCAGCTACACGGTAGCTCTGCCGTTTGAAAAGCTCCTTGGCAGTAACAACCTTGCGTCTCGCATTGCTGGCGGATGGTCGGTTTCGGGCATTACCTCATTTGTGACAGGTGAGGTTGTAGCGCTGACTGAATACGACGACGACAATGCACTCACCGGCGACTTCAACGATCCCGTCGATACGCCGAGCTACGCGAACAATGGCAGCAAGCTTTTCCAGTCTGGTACTACCAGCAGGAATCCACGCAACTTGACTGGGTTGCCCTACTTCAACCCCAACTTCTTTACCACCGAACCGCTTGGCCAAATCGGCAATGCCATGCCGCGCTTCTTCCAGGGACCGGGCAAAAACAACACCGATCTCTCATTGACCAAGACCACAGCCATCACCGAGGGCAATCGTCTGGTCTTCCGCGCCGAGGCCTTCAACGCCTTCAACCATACGCAGTTTTCTGGCGTAGACGGCGAGATCGGCGACGACTTCGCCGGCGGCTTCGGCTACTCAATAAGTGCCCGCGATCCGCGCATTATGCAGCTCGCAT
>DASZXD010000129.1:0-4740 GCA_035546015.1 Occallatibacter sp. | reverse complement strand
AGAAGCCTAAGACTCCCGGGTGGGAAACGCCTGATTGATCGTCGAAATATATCTCATTGCAGGTGCGCCGAAGATGCGTGCTGCAAAGCTTTGCGGCCTGTACGCTACTCTTTCGGCCGTGGCCAGCGCGCTTCCACCGTTGTCCCAATGCCGCCACGCGGTCGAAACACGCCCTTCACCACCGCCCATATCGGATCGGTAGCCTTCACCACGTCCTCAAGAACCTGATTGACGATGTTTTCCTGGAAAATGCCCAGGTTCCGGTACTCAAACAGATATTCCTTGAGCGACTTAAGCTCCAGACAGCGTTCGCGAGGCATGTAACGGATAGTCAGCACGCCGAAGTCGGGCAATCCTGTCTTGGGGCAAACCGAAGTCAGTTCCGGATCGTCGATTTCGATTT
Organism: Occallatibacter sp.; assembly: GCA_035546015.1. GTDB lineage: Bacteria > Acidobacteriota > Terriglobia > Terriglobales > Acidobacteriaceae > Telmatobacter. Next base: position 4,337 of record DASZXD010000129.1, on the reverse strand, counting down.
CGTAGCCCGGAAAATGGTTCTGCCAGGTTTCGATAGCGGGAAACTTGTGATCCAGGCCGGCCTTGGCGTGATCGTCTGTGTAGCGTGGTTGCGTAGCCATAAATTTATTGTACGTGCACCACGTAATCAGTCAGGTCCCGCGATTTTTCCGCTACTTAAGCGCCTGATTTTGAGTCTTATATACTGACTTTGGTTAATCGAATGGCAGAAGCTCGAGCGCAACTCAACAGACTTTGGCTCTGGATTGGTGCGGCCGTCGTTCTGGTCGCCGTCTTTTTCACCGCGCGTTCCCTTCTGCGGGAGCGTCTGCCCGTGCGCGCGGCACAGGCAGACCGCGAGGCCCTGGTTTCTTCGGTCAGCACCAACGGCAAGGTCGAGCCCGAGGTAAACTACCAGTTCTTCAGTCCGCTCGCAACCACGGTCAAAGCCGTCTATGTGCAGCCGGGCGACAAGGTTCCCGCAGGCAAACTGCTCATAACCCTCGACGACACCGACGCACTCGCCCGTGTGGCCACCGCCGAAAGCGGCCTGAAAACCGCTCAGGTCTCGCTCGATGCAGCCCTGCATAACGGAACCCAGCAGGAACGCCAGGCCTCGGCAGCCGACATTGCCCGCAATAAGCTCGATCTGGCCCAGGCGCAGCACAATCTTGATGCGCTCACCAAGCTCTCAGCCAGCGGTGCAGCCTCGCCCAGCGAAGTAACCGCAGCCCGCCAGCAGCTTGCCAGTGCACAGGCAAGCCTTGACGCATCGCAGCAAAGTGCCACCAACCGCTACTCCGCTCCTGAGATTGCGCGGGCGCAGGCTGCGGTTGCTGATGCTGAGGCTAACCTCGCCGCCGCCCGCAAAGTGGAAGCGCAGACGCAGGTGCGCGCCCCTGTCGGCGGCACTATTTACAGCATTGACGCCACGCCCACCTCCTATGTGGATGCTGGCCATCTTCTCCTGCAGATGGCCGATCTCAGCCATGAACGGGTGCGCGCTTATTTCGATGAACCCGACCTTGGCCGTCTCGCCGTAGGCCAGCAGATCACCATCAAATGGGATGCCCGGCCGGGGCGCGAGTGGCATGGCCACATTGAGCGCGTACCTGTCACCGTTATCACCTATGGCACACGTACAGTCGGCGAGGTTCTCGTGGCTATCGACGACACTGACTCAGGCCTGCTGCCCGACACCAATGTCAACGTCACGGTCACCATCTCCAGCGAGCCGGATGCATTGAGCGTTCCGCGCGAGGCCCTGCACTTTGAAAACGGCAAGCCTTATGTCTACAAGATCATGGACGACCAACTGCAGCGCACACCCGTGACTACCGGAGCCTTTAATCTGATGCGCGAAGCCATTGTCTCCGGCCTGAAAGAGGGTGACTGGGTCGCAACCGGAACCACCAATGGGCAACCGCTGCAGGAAGACATGCCCATCAAGGTTGTGCGCTGATGCGGCTAAGTGTTGCAGTGTCGCGCATCGCAATGGCGCTCACGCTGGCAGCTGTGCCCGCAGCCGTATGCGAGCAAAACACCCGCGCCACGCTCAATGACATCAACACGGCCCTCCAGGCCGGCGAAGCCGACAAGGCTCTCGGCCTCATCGCCTCGCTTCCGGAACGTGGAGCAAATCTGGCCGAGGCGCAGAACCTCGAATGCCGCGTGCGTTTCACGCTGCAGCAATGGGACACTGCAGCCGCACGATGCGAGCGGGCCGTTCGTCTCGACGGTCAAAACTCGAACTACCACATGTGGCTGGGCCGCGCACTCGGTGAACGCGCCGATCGCGCCTCATTTCTCAGCGCATTCTCGCTAGGCAAGCGCGTACGCTCGGAGTTTGAAGCAGCCGTGAACCTCGATCCGCACAACGCGCCGGCGCTCTCCGATCTTGGCGACTTCTACAGCGAAGCTCCAGGCATCGTAGGAGGCGGGCTCGACAAAGCGGAAAACATCGCCTCTCAGCTCGACCACATTAACCCTGCACGCGCGCATCAGCTTCGCGCCAGCATTGCACAGCAGCGCAAAGACGATGGCACAGCCGAGCGCGAACTCAAGCTGGCGATTCAAACCAGTGCCCATCCAGCTTTTCAGTGGACCGTTCTCGGCTCGTTTTACGAGCATCGCCACCGCATCGCTGAGATGGAAGACGCCATCCGCAATGCGGCATCGGCGGGCGCAAAAGACCGCACCGCAGGCGTAGCGCTTTATGACGGAGCCGGAGTGCTCATTCGCGCAAAACGCGATCCCGAACTGGCGGCAAAGATGCTCCAGGACTACCTTACCGGCAACTCGCGAACAGAAGAAGCTCCGGCATTTATTGGGCATTACCGCCTGGCTCGGCTTCTTGAGCAGCTCGGCGACCATGCAGGCGCTCAGCGCGAGCAGGCCGCAGGCTATGCCCTTGCCCGCGAGTACCATCCGCCGCAAGATGGGAACCATTGACGGAGAAGACTTAGTTGAAGACGTGCCACATCGCAGCCTGTTTCGCCGCCGTTCTGGCGCTTGCCGCCACAACTGTGCGTGCGCAGGTATCGCTGCGCACCGTCGTCGAGCTGGCACAGCAGAATAGCACCACCGTTAGGCTCGCCGGCGCAGATGTTGCCAAAGCCCGTGCAGCGCTGTCGCAAAGCCGCGACGTCTTTATTCCCTCGCTCAAGTTCGGTTCGGGCCTTCCAGCTTTTCCTGAGGTTGGCTTCACCGGTGCGCTGCCAACCATCTGGGACGCCAACGTGCAGTCCATGGTGCTCAGCATCTCTCAGATTCGCTACATCCAGGCTGCGCGGCTCGGCCTGAAGGCTGCGCTGCTCAATCAAAAGGATGCGATGGAACAGGTCGCGCTCGACTCCTCCACCACTTATATCGAACTCGATACGGTGGACAACGAGTTGAGTGTTGCCCGCCAGCAGGAAAGCTACGCCAGCCGCATGGTTGAGATCGAGCAGCAGCGCGTCGAATCCGGCGTCGATCCGTTAAGCGATATGCTGCAGGCACAGCTCACCGCAGCCCAGTTGAAGCTCAAGCGGCTCCATCTCGAAACCCGCGCCGCTACGCTTTCCAAGCAGATTTCCACGCTTACCGGCATGCCTGTCGGCGCCATTACGCCCGACCACTCAAGCATTCCCGAAATTCCCGCCATCACTGCCCGCGAAACACCGCGCATCACTCCCGGCATCGAGTCCGCGCAGGTGCAGGCAGTTTCACGCGAACGCGCGTCCAAGGGCGATCAGGAGCGCGTCTGGTTCCCGCAAATTGCCTTCGGCGCAATCTACAACCGCAACACCACCCTGTTGAACAACACCAATCTCTACTACAACCATTTTTTGCCGGCCAACAACTTCAGCTCCGGCTTCGACATTCAGCTTCCACTCTTCGACGCAGGCGCACGCGCCCGCGCACGCGAGTCAGCCGCCGACGCACTCCGTGCTAAAGTCGAGGCCGAGCAGGCTCAGAAACAGAACGATGTCCAGATCGTCCAGCTCAATAACAGCATTCGCGAACTGGATGCGCAGGCTGAGATTGCCAGCCTGAAGTCGCAGATTGCCGCCGAGCAGTTGAAAACCGTCATGACCCAGCTCGAACTGGGCAACGGGGCAGCCGGTGGCCCCGGCTCCCCCCCTCAACTCAGCCCGAAAGCCGAGCAGCAGGCCCGCATCGATGAGCGGCAGAAGTATATGGATTCATTGGACGCAGGCCTCGATCTGAGCAAGGCAAGACTGGATCTTTTGCGCGCCCTGGGCCACATGCAGGACTGGCTCAACGAGTTGCATATAAAGTAACCTCGCAGAGCGTAAAAACATCGAAGAAAACAGGCAAAATGTTAGAATAAAAGGAATGGCTATGCCTCTGAAGACCCTCTTCCTCAACCCGCCTTCGTTTGAAAATTTCGATGGTGGCGCAAGCTCTCGCTGGCCCGCTACGCGCGAGATTGAATCCTACTGGTACCCCGTCTGGCTGGCATACCCGGCTGGCCTGCTTGAGGGGTCCCGCCTGCTCGACGCGCCTCCGCACCACGTCTCCGCACAGGAAACTATTCAGATCTGCAAGGACTACGAGTTCCTCGTGCTGTTCACCTCGACTGTGGGCTGGGAGGGCGATCAGCGTCTGGCTGAAGCCATCAAGGCAGCCAACCCGTCGATCCGCGTTGCATTCGTCGGCCCTCCGGTCACCACCGACCCCGACCGCGCGCTCAACGAGTGCTCTGCCCTCGACTTCATCTGTCGCCGCGAGTTCGATTACTCCGTCGTCGAGTATGCCAACGGCAAGCCGCTTAATGAAATCCTCGGCATCAGCTACAAGAAAGACGGCAAGATCGTTCACAACCCCGACCGTCCGCAGGTAGAAGACCTGGAT
>DASZXD010000128.1:0-7888 GCA_035546015.1 Occallatibacter sp. | reverse complement strand
CAAGGAGCAGTTCCCCAACCAGAATTGAGCGGGGCGAAAAGCTAATTTTTTTGTGGGCCAGATAACTAATCCTTTAGTTGTTGCGTCTATACAGATATAGAAAGAACAGCCAGTGGGCCTTGAATATTTGGAATCAATGAGATGCCTCCGAAGAAATCCAATACGCTGACCGAAGCCGAGCTCAGGCTGATGAAGATCCTGTGGAGGCGTGGCGAGTCTGCAGTGACCGACCTGGTGGCGGAGCTTCCGGAGGGCGAAGCTCTGGCCTATAACTCGGTGCTGACGACGATCCGCATCCTTGAGCAAAAGGGGTACGTCGACCACAGGCAGGAGGGCCGTGCGTTCATCTACCGTGCATGCGTGGCAGAGCATGAGGCCAGCCGGTCGGAGGTGCGGCACGTGCTGAGCCGGTTCTTTGGCAACTCGCGGGAGCAACTGCTGTTGTCACTGCTGGGCGACGACGAGATTTCGGCCGAAGAACTGGATCGACTAAAAGCGGTAATTCGCGAAGCCGCTCCGGACGCGAAGGAGGAAGTGTAGGCATGGGCTTTGCTGAGTTTGCCGGCATTATTCCTTCGGTTTCGGGGGCCTTTCACGGGTTTGCACACTGGGCGGCTCCGGCTGCGGTGGATGGACTGTGGCAGGGTGCGGCGGTAGCGGCTGGGCTGGCGATCTGCCTGCGGATGGTGCCGCGGGTTTCAGCTTCGCACCGGTTCGCAACATGGATTGCGGGGTTTGGCGTAGCGGCAGGTCTGCCGGCGCTTCCCTTCGTTGCGCGGCTGGTCACTGGCTTTGCGGACGGCACGCCGGGAAGCGAACCAGCGATTGGAGGCAGCGCGGCGCATGCATGGCTGCAGCCACTGGTTGTTGACGCGCGCTGGAGCCTGGCGATTGCAGGAGTGTGGCTGGCGATTTCGGCGTATCGGGCGGTGGACCTTGGAGCTCATATCGTGCGGCTGCGCAGGCTGTGGAAGGCGGCGCGGCCAATTGAGGGCGAGGCCGCTTCGCTGGCAGCTCTGGCACTGCCGGACATGCGTCGAGTGGAAATCTGCACGACGCAGGATCTCGACCGGCCAAGCGTGATCGGCTTTTTTGCGCCGCGCATCCTGATTCCGGAGTGGCTGCTGGAGCGGCTAACACACGAAGAGCTGGAGCAGGTGATTCTGCACGAGTCGGAGCATCTCAGGCGGCGGGACGACTGGACGAATCTTGTACAGAAGCTGTGCCTGGCTGCGTTTCCGTTGAATTTTGCGCTGGCGTGGATGGACCGGCGGCTGGCGAAAGAGCGTGAGATGGCCTGCGACGAGGGCGTGGTGCGGGTGACGGGCGCTCCGCGCGCCTATGCGGCATGCCTGGCTAGCCTGGCAGAGCGCGGGCTTGAGAACAGAATGGCGCGGGCTGAGGCGCTGTCACTCGGCGCCTTTGAACGGCGTCCGGAGCTGGTTCACCGCGTGCACAGTCTTCTTCTTGGGGGACAGAGGCTGAGCCCGGTGGCCGGCCGGGCGCTGGTGGGCGTTGTGGGCTGTGGATTGATCTTTGGAGCCGTTGGGCTGGCTCGGACTCCGCAGCTAGTGGCATTTGTGCCGGAGCAGAGTGCGGCTCCGATAGCAGTGGCTGAGGCGCCCTATGCGACGCTGAAGTTGTATGCCGCGGCTCGTCCGGATGAAGGTTTCCGTGCGGTGAATACCGTGGCAACTGTGCCGGTGCGGCGAGCGAACGCGTCGCATGCACCGCGCGAACTTGGCGACGCGGCACGGGCGGTGAAGGTTACGCAGACGGTTGCAACCGGAATCAATGCCCGCGCCGAAAATCTGAAGGCTGAGGCTCCCGCCGGTCATCCGGCACAGGCTGCGCAACCGCAAGAGTGGATGGTGGTGACGTGGCAGGTGCAGACATCCGTAAGAGCGCAGGATTTCAAGGCGCAGAGTGTGGCTGACTATGAGAACGGCAAATCAGCCGAGCACAGTGAAACGGCCGGGGCTGCGCAGAACAGGCCCGCTAACGAGATGGCGGTGACCAGGATGTTTCTGGGCGTTTATCGAGCGAGCCGGGCAGCACAGGCAGCCAATCAGCCAAAGAGCGACGCAGCCAGCAAGACGGCCCACCCTTCGGCTACAGCGACCGAATTGAAGACCCTTCAGATCAGACAGGCCGCGGTACCACTTGGCGACGGCTGGCTGGTCATTCAGCTTTGAGACAGCAGCTTTAAACCATCAACTTTCAACCTCAACGGAGAAATACCCATGACCGTAACAACTAATTCTTTAGGAGCAAAGATGAAGAAAGTCGCCGCACCACTGATTGCTTCAGCAACACTTGTGCTGACCTTTGCATTTTTGTCGGGGCACAACTCGGCACATGCGGCAGCGGCAGCTTCCGGGCCACTGGACGAGTCGTCGGTGTCATCGCTCGTGGCGCTGGACAATGCAGTAGAAGCTGTGGCCGCACGAGTGACCCCGGCAGTGGTGAATGTGGCGGTGACCTCGCGTGTAAGTGCGGACAACACCTCAGACAACGGGCAGGATGGCGGCATTTCGCCGCAGGATCTGCCGCCGGGATTCCGGCAGTTCTTCTATGGCTTTGGCGGACAGGGGATGAAACCGCAGCCACAGTTTGAGCATGGAATTGGCAGCGGTGTGATCATTTCGCCGGATGGCTACATTGTGACCAACAATCACGTGGTGGATGGCGCTACGCAGATTCGCGTGACACTGGATGATCGGCGCGTGTTTACCGCCAAGCTGGTCGGCGTGGACAAGCTGAACGACCTGGCGGTGATCAAGATTGACGGGCACAACCTGACGAGCATTCCGTGGGGCGACTCGACGAAGCTGCATCCGGGACAGACGGTACTGGCTTTCGGCAATCCCTTCGGCAATTTCCCGTTCACGGTAACGCGCGGAATTGTGAGCGGACTAAACCGGCCCAATCCCTACTCGGACGATGCGCGCAAGCCGGGAGATTTCATTCAGACCGATGCGGCGATCAATCCGGGCAACTCGGGCGGGCCGCTGGTGAACGCGTATGGCGAGGTTGTGGGTATCGACACGTTCATCATCTCGAACAGCGGATCGTTTGCGGGCGCGGGCTTTGCGATTCCGACACAGATTGTGAAGAACTCAGTTAACCAGATCATCAAGAACGGATCGGTGAAGCACGGTTACCTGGGCATCAGCATGAACGACGTGACGCCGGACAATTCGAGCTTCTTCAATTTGCCGGATGCTTCAGGCGCGATCATCAGCCAGGTAACGCCGGATTCGCCGGCAAGCCGCGCCGGATTGGAGAATGGCGACGTGATCCGTTCGCTGAACGGCGGCAAGATCGCGAACGGCAGCGCGCTGCAGGTGGCAGTGAGCGGGATGATGCCGGGCAACTCGATCGAGCTGGGCATTCTGCGCAACGGCAAGCCGGAGACGATCCATGTGACGGTGGGCGAGTATAACGCCAAGGGAACGGAAGAGGCTTCGAACAGCGGGTCGGGTAACTCGCAGCGCGGCAAGCTGGGCCTGGCGGTGGATAACCTGACGCCGGATGTGCGGCAGCAGTTCAACATTCCGGACCGCGTGCATGGCGCTGCAATTGAGAGCGTTCGACCGGGGAGCGCCGCTGAAGATGCGGGGCTGCAACCGGGCGACGTAATCATGGAGGTGAACCGGCACGCAGTGGATGGCGCGCAGAGCTGCGTGAATGCGATTCATGCTGTACCGGCGGGCAAGGACGTGCTGCTGCTGGTGTGGTCGAATGGCGGAGCGAGCTATCGCGTGGTGCATCCGGACCAGGGCGAGCAGAACGGGATGTAAGGGAACGAAGGTGGAAGGAAAAGAGCCGCTGCATCCGGATGGGTGCGGCGGCTTTTTATTGAGACTGTGGTCGTCGCGCTAATTCCCGGCAGCATCACCCGATTTTGGTTCACACAGATGGATTTTGTTGCCGAAGGGGTCGAGGAGGTTCAGCTGGTCTGTCTCCCAGAAAGTTTTTGTGATGCCGGGGCGTAAGTAGCCGTAGTTTTTGGCTGCAAGTTCAGCGTGCAGATCGCGGACGCCTTCGAACCTGACATGAACGGAGACCCCGGGCGAGCCGTCGCCGTAGTGCTCGGAGAGATGGAGCGTGAGTCCGTTGCGCGAGACCTGCATATAGAGCGGCGCGTTGTCATCGAAGCGATGTTCCCAGTCGACTTTGAAACCGGCGTAATCGATGTAGAACTCACGCGCTTTCTCGACGGAGAAGATGCGCAGAATGGGAACGACTTCGAGCGTGCGCATGGCCATGATCGAGGGTAGCAGATCGTGCTGTTCAGGGATGGCGCGTGAGATTGCGGTTGCGGAGCCACTTGGCCACGCCAAGGGTGAGAAGCATTCCACCAAAGGGCAGGCACATGAGCACGACGATGAGCGCGAACCAGCCGGCATTGGTGTGAGCGCCGGTGCGGGTGAAGCCGCCGAGGAGGGTTTCGAGGAGGATACCGGCAAGAACGCCCGCGGCTACGATGGAGCCGCCCCATTGGAGAAGCTGGCGAGTACCATCGTCGGGCAGTGGCGGCTTTTGTGAGCTGAATTCCCTTCCCCTTGCGATCATCGATCTCCTACGATGCCTGGGCCAAGCGGAGCATCACGTAGGTGATGACGCCGGTGACGGAGACATAGAGCCAGAGCGGGAATGTCCAGCGGGCGACTTTGCGGTGCTGCGGAATGCGGCCTGAGAGCGAGAAGAAAAATGTGACCAGCACCAGCGGCAACGCGATGGTGGCGAGAACGATGTGGCTGGCGAGCAGCGGCAGGTAGAGGCCGCGCAAAGCCGCATGAGCGGGGTAACGCACGTCGCCGTGCAGCGCGTGGTGGACGATGTAGCTGACCAAAAACAGCGAAGAGAAGACAAAGGCCGTGATCATGGCTGCGCGGTGCTGGCGGATGCGATGCGCGCGAATGAAGGTGTAGCCGACGAGCAGGGCCGTAGCGGAAAGTCCATTGAAGATGGCGTTAAGAGCGGGAAGAAAGGCGTATTGCGTACTGGAAGCCGCGGCGGGATGAATGTAGATAAGCCAGAAGAGAAAGAGCGTGGCCGCGGCACTGATGACGAGGATGGCGGCGATGGCCGGGCCCGTGCCGGAGCGTGAAGCGGAGGGAGATGCAGTGACGGTCATGGAGTCCTTAGTGCCGGGCACAGAGCATGAGCGCAGTAAAAAGCAACGGCAGATAAAGCACGCTCACCTTGAGCAGATCGCGCGCGAGCATGCGGCTCTCGGGTTCCGAGCGCTTTTTCAGAATGCCTGCGAAACGGATGGTGTAGCCGAGATAGACGAGTCCGAGAGCCGTGGCGATGACAGCGTAGACTGCACCAGTCATGCCCAGCCGCCAGGGCGCGAGACTGACGGGAATCATGAGCACAGCGTAGAAGAGCGCTTCGACCACGGTGGACCAGCCGTCTGGCTGCACGACGGGCAGCATGCGGATGCCGGCGCGCGCGTAGTCGTGACGGTAGAGCCAGGCAATGGACATGAAGTGGGGAAACTGCCAGACGAAGAGAATGGCGAAGAGCGCTACGGCAGGCCACTCGATCTGCGGGCGCGCGGCGGTCCAGCCGAGTAATGGGCCCATGGCTCCGGGAAATGCGCCGATGAACGTGGCCAGCGAGGTGACGCGCTTGAGCGGCGTATAGATGGCCACATAAGTGAAACCGGTGAGCAGCGCCAGAGCCGCAGTGAGCATATTGCAGTGGGTGAGAAGCCACCATGCACCGAGAAGGAGCGCGGTGAGGCCGGCGGCGAGACCGACGGGAAGCGAGATGCGGCCGGCAGCCAGCGGGCGGTCGGCGGTACGTTTCATGAGCGCGTCGGTTTTGCGCTCCAGGACCTCGTTGAGCGCGCCTGCTCCGGCGGAGACGAGACCGATGCCGAGCAAGGCATCAATGAGGCCGCGCTGAAGGCTGGAGATTCCCGACTGCATGGAACCGAGGTAGAAACCTCCCCAGCCGGTGACGAGGACGAGACCCACAACTTTGACCTTGAACAGCTCGCGCAGATCATTGATGAGCGTGGCCGTAGCGCCGGGTGTAGGCGCGTACAGGGCGTGCGCATGCGCGCCGGCGGCTTCAACGGAAGGCGCGGCGGCGAGATGAGCGCGGGTTGCGGCCTGGGATGCGGGAGCCATCAGGACGGAAAAGACCTCAGTATGCAGCGGAGGGGACGCACTGCCTGCTGCTTTGATGATACCAAGCGAGGTGCGATGCCTGAAAAATCGGCTCCCGGCGGCTTTACTTCGCCTCGGACTGCAGCCCGGCGGGCGGCGCGGGTTGGGCCGGCTGCCGCTGCCTGGTCAGGGACTCTTCGACACGCTTCTTGAAATCGTTCTGATCGTTGTGGCCCCAGCCGCTGTAGTTGGAGACAACATCCATCTCACAGCCTGAGCCATGCGGAAGAAGAGTGACTTTGTTCATTCGCTGCAGCAGGACACCGGAAACGTCGACGTGAACGGAATGCTTAGGACTGTAGGAGGCTGTCATTTTGGCGTCGTCTGCCTTGACCTGCGCATAGTTGTCCTGGTTGCCGAGAGTTGCCTTCACGGCTGTCCAGACCTGGTCACATGGAGCTGCGATAGTGCTTTTGTAAGTCTTTGCGCAGGCGGGCAGTGCAAGGGATGTGAGTATGCAAGCGGCAGCTATGAGTCCGGAGTTTTTCATGACAGGCCTCGTAGTGAAGATTGCCCGGAGGTTGTCAGCACTGGACGGAGATATCAGATCTCAAGGCAAAAGCAGGATAGCCGCGGTAAAGGAAATGTCAGTGCCGGCTATCACCGCTCGATGTGGGCGATGCTCAGCTATTATGCCGAGCGGAGCGCAGGGGGGCTCTCCTCAGCGGCCCTACCGGTTCGAGAGTGGACGCGCTTGTTGCAGGACAGAAGGACGCAGTTCGGCGTCCACTTCTTTGCCGATGCGGACCACGAGCGGCGGCAGCGCTTCTATGTCTGCCGATGATGTACGGAAGTTGACGATGCAGGCGCGGAGTGCGAATTTGCCATGGACGATGGCGTTGGAGAGATAGGCTCCGCCACCGTTTTGCAAGCGGGTGAGCAGCTCGCTGTTCAACTGGTCGAGATACGTCTGGGCTTCGGCAGAGCTGCGGTCGAGATCTGCCGGGACGAAACGGAAGGTGGCGATGCTGAGCGACTGCGTGAAGGGCTCGAGTTCGGGATATTGAGGGAGCAGGGCGAAGAGCCCGGCAGAGAGGCCGATGTCCTGCGAGATCATTTCAACGTAACCGGCGCGGCCGACCTGCTGCAGAGCGAGCCAGACCTTGAGCGCGCGGAAGCCGCGCGAGTTCTGCGGGCCGATATCGAAGTAGTTGGTGGCTTCGTCGCCGAAGTGATAGTAGGGCGGATGGTAAGAGAACGCGTCGCGCAGGCGGGCGGGGTCGCGCACCAGCGCGACACCGGCCTCGAGCGGCGCATAGAGCCATTTGTGCGGGTCGACGGCGACGGAGTCGGCATCGCGCAAAGCGAAGATGGATGCCGGAGCATCAGGAAGGGCTGCGGCGAATCCGCCATAGGCACCGTCGACGTGGAACCAGAGATCGAATTCGCGACAGAGCGCGGCGATTTCAGGCAGCGGGTCGATGACGCCGGTTCCGACTGTGCCAGCGTTGCCCGCGACGATGGCTGGCTTGTCTCCGGCTTCGAGATCGCTGAGAATCTGCCTGCGCAGCTCTGACACATCCAAGCGGCCTTCGCGATCCGCGGGAACCCAGCGAACGGCGTCTGTGCCGAGGCCGGCGATGTCGGCGGCTTTCTGCATCCACGTGTGGGTCTCGATAGAGCAGTAGGCACGCATGCGCAGGCCGTCCACACCTTCTTTACGCAGGTCGCGGCCTGCCTTGGCCTGGCGCGCGGCGAGG
>DASZXD010000127.1:0-1969 GCA_035546015.1 Occallatibacter sp. | reverse complement strand
GATTATCAGCTTACCTATCCGCTTGTGCTGGTTGCGGCAGCGATGCTGGGCGCAGCATTTCCTCTTATATCGCATGCAGCCATTGGGCCGGAGAGGCAGGCGGGCCAGGGCGTCGGCCTGCTGTACCTCAGCAATATCGCCGGGTCGGCCCTGGGCAGTTTTCTGGTCGGCTTTGTGGTGATGGATTATCTCTCGCTGAAAGCGGTTTCCGTTCTGCTGCTGGGGCTTGGTTTCGCACTGGCCATGGTCTTGTTGCGGCTGGCACACCCGGAAGGCGCGCGGACAACAGCATTGGGAGGCGCTGTTGTCTGCTGTATCCTGGCAGCCGGTTCCGGGCCGTTGTTCGCGCATTTCTACGAGCGGCTGTTTTATGAGTCCACTTATCGCAAAGGCACAACCTTCAAGGAGATCGTCGAGAATCGCAATGGCGTGATCTCGGTCGACCATGCCGAAACGGTATACGGCGGCGGCGTGTATGACGGTCACTTCAATATCGATCCCGCCACGGATACAAATGGTGTCTTTCGCTGCTATGCGATTGCCGGCCTGCATCCCGACCCGAAGCGTGTGTTGATCATCGGCCTGTCCTCCGGCTCGTGGGCGCAGATTTTGGCCCATATGCCCGGTGTGCAGGATGTGACGATTGTCGAGATCAACCCAGGGTACCTGCCGCTGATCGCGGAGAGGCCGCATGTGGCGAGTTTGCTGCACAACCCGCATGTGCATATCGTGATCGACGATGGACGGCGCTGGCTGGTGAGTCATCCGGATGCACGGTTCGACTTCATCCTGATGAACACCACCCTCAACTGGCGCGCGCATGCGTCGAATCTGCTTTCCGTGGAGTTCATGCAGATGCTGCGCAGCCACATGCTGCCCGGAGGCGTGGCCTACTACAACACCACCAGCTCCGGAGAGGTGCAGCGCACGGGAGCTACGGTGTTCGCGGACGCATTGCGCGTCGCGAATTTTTTAGCAGTAAGCGACAGCCCGATTATCTATGACCGCGCGCGTGTGCGGACCGTTCTGGCCAGCATGCAGATTGACGGCGAGCCGGTGTACGACCTATCAGACCCGCGCTACCGGGCCGCGCTGGAGAGAACGGCCAATCTTCCGGTTGTTGCCGGTGAGGATCCATCGAAACCGGTGAGTTACTCGATCGAGGGACGGGCAAGCTTGCTTGCACGCCTGAAAGACAAGCGGCTGGTAACCGACGACAACATGGGCACGGAGTGGCAGTAGGCCGCTCCTGCAGACCGCGGCCGACTTTTAATTCACTGTTCGCTCAAGGCAGCAGGTCATCACGTCGACGTTGGGCGGCTGCTTGCCGAGCATGCGCAGCATGCTGATGATCTGGCCGCGGTGCAGCGTGGCGTGGTTGATGGTGTGGCGGAGAATCTGCCAGCGAGCGAGATGCGCGACTGCCCCGCCGGGCGCAAGTTCCGACGCAAGCGTTGCATCCAGAGCGTCCTCAGGGAGAGCTGCCAGCCATGTCCGGGCATTGGCTGTGAGCCGGACCCACTCGGCGGCGAGGATTTCGAGCGGAGGGATGGGAGGCGGCGCGCCGCGGCCGATGGTGTGCATGGGCGGCAGAGCGTTGGCGATGAGGCACTCGCTCCAGAGCTGCTCCGAGAGAAAGATGTGGTGGAGGGTTTCAAGGACGCTGCGGTGGGAGAGGCCGAGGTTGCGGAGCCGCTCTTCCGGCGTGAGGGCCGCCGCTGCCGTCAGAAGCCTGCGCGTGGCCCATTCCGAGTACTTGAAATCATCGAGCAGGATGAGTTTGGCGGAAGGCATACACAGCAATGTACCGGAACGCGGAAGCTGGCCATGCGGAATTTGCGGCGCGTATGCTGATTTTCAAGGGGACCTGCGATGCGGCGAGGGGTTGCGTGGCTGATTGTGCTGAGTGGATGCGCGTGCGCAGCGCAGACGATCCGGACGGGGGATGGCGCGGTGCTGGGCGCGCCGC
>DASZXD010000126.1:0-10913 GCA_035546015.1 Occallatibacter sp. | reverse complement strand
ACTTAAATAAACATCTGTCCGCAATTTCGGGATGGCTGAAGCCGTGCCCTTGCGGGACATGCGTTTTTGATCCCTATTCCATAACCCCTGTTCCCAGCCTTTAGCTTGGCTGGCGGGGTTTGAAGTAGCAGGTGCCGCCGGCGAGTGTTGGGGTCCAGAGCGAGGGGTCGGCGGGCTGCTCGCTGGAGCCGAGGAAGAGGATGCCGTCCTGGGGGAGCAGGCGGTGCATGCCGGCGAGCAAAGTTTTGCGCGTGTGGTGCGAGAAGTAGAGCATGACGTTGCGCAGGAAGATGATGTCGAAGCGGTCGTCGATGCGGTTGAACGGTAACTGCGGGGCGCAGAGGTTGGCCTGGCGGAAGTTGCACATGCGGCGGACTTCGGGCTTGATGGTCCAGTCTTCGCCGTGGTGGTCGAAGTAGCGGACGACGAAGCGCGCGGGGAGGCCGCGGTTGATCTCGATGCGGTGATAAGTGCCGGCGCGAGCCTTCTCGACGACTTCGCTCGATATGTCTGTGCCCTCGATGCGGATGTTCCAGCCGACGAGCAATGGAAAGTGCTCAAGCAGCAGCATGGCCATGCTGCAGGCTTCCTGGCCTGTGGAGCAGGCGGCGCTCCAGATGCGCAGTGTGCGCTGCAGTTTGCGGGCTTCAATCAACCTGGGCAGCAGTTCGGTGCGCAGCAGCTCGAAGGGACGCGTGTCACGGAAGAAGCTGGTCTCGTTGATAGTCATGGCCTCAGCGACGGCGCGCTCGAGGGTAGGATTTTTGCCGGCGCGCAGATGACTGACTAATTGACCGAGGTGCGTCATGCCCTGGTTGCGCAGGACCTTGGAAAGGCGAGTATCGAAGAGATAGTCGCGCGAGGGATCGAGCACATTTTGCGAGAGCCCGAAGACGAGATCGCGGAGAAAACTGTAGTCGGCGCTGGCAGTCTGCATAGTTATATAACCAATCTGTGAGGTTCACGCAGTTCGCCTGCGGCGGATGGCCGGCTTGCCATTCTAAGAATCTCCGGCGCGATTGCGTCGAGTGGGAGAACCTTCTGCGCGAGTCCTGCCTGGGTGACCGCACCCGGCATGCCCCACACGATGCTAGATTCGCGATCCTGCGCGATGAGGCTGCCGCCGTGCTCGCGAATGACGCGGCTGCCGCTGAGCCCGTCAGACCCCATGCCGGTGAGCACAATGCCCAGCACGGCTCCGTTGTAGACTCGGGCGGCAGAGCGGAAGAGCACGTCGGCGGCGGGACGGCAGTAGTTTTCGAGCGGGCCCTGAGTGAGATGGAGCGAAGGGCGCGGAGTTGCACCGGGGCCGAGAATGACTTCGAGATGCCAGTTGCCGCGCGCGATGTAGGCGGTTCCGGGAGAGATGACGGCGCCTTCGGCGGCTTCAATGATGCGCAGCCTGGAGCGTGTATTGAGGCGCTCGGCGAGCAGGGCGGTGAAGAGCTCAGGCATGTGCTGCACGATGAGGATGGGCAGAGGAAAGGCCGCGGGCAGCGCGGGCAGTACAACGTCAAGCGCAGCAGGGCCGCCAGTGGAGACGCCGATGACGACTACCGAAGGCGCAACCGAAGCGGGAAACTGCGCGACCTGCGGTCTGGGCGGAGCGAGAGGTGTGAGAGCGGATGGGCGC
The DNA here is from genome assembly GCA_035546015.1 of Occallatibacter sp. Taxonomy (GTDB): domain Bacteria; phylum Acidobacteriota; class Terriglobia; order Terriglobales; family Acidobacteriaceae; genus Telmatobacter. The sequence goes on along the minus strand of DASZXD010000126.1, from coordinate 9,280 downwards.
GCGATGGAATGCGCCGCAGCGGTGGGCGACGCGGCGATGTGGCTGGTGAGTGCGTGAATCCTGGGGATGAGATCGCGCGCGAGTGTGGCGATGGCAGCTTCACGGCTTGACTGGCCGCGTGGCTTGGCCACATAGTCTGACGCTCCATTGGCCAGCGCCTCAATAGTGACCTGCGCGCCGCGCTGGGTGAGCGAGCTGCACATGATGACCGGCATTCTGTAACCGCGTGCGCGCAGCTGGCGAAGAGTGACAAGGCCGTCCATCACGGGCATTTCGACGTCGAGGAGAATGATGTCGGGCCTGATGGACTCAAGGCTTGCGAGCGCGGTTGCGCCATCAGCCGCGGTGCCAGCTACTTCGAGTTTTTTGTCGGCCGACACGACGGAGCGCAACAGGCTGCGCACTACGGCCGAGTCGTCGACGATGAGAATCCTTACAGGGCGGCCCGGTGACATGGATCAGGCCTCCACCAAACCGATCATGGCCAGCTTTTCGTGCAGGGCCTGGTCGTCGAAGGGTTTCATCAGGTACTCGTCTGCGCCGGCGTCAAGAGCGCGAACGATGTAGTCGTTTTCCGCCTCGGTGGTGACCATGAGGACTTTTACGCCGGAGTAGCCTTCGGCGCGGAGTTGCTTGAGCATGTCGAGGCCGTTCATGACCGGCATGTTCCAGTCGACGAGCGCGAGATCGAAGGGAGCGCTGGCGTGAACGCAGTCGATGGCTGCCTGACCGTCGGCAGCCTCTTCACACTCCATTCCCTTCTTTTCGAGCATTCCGCGCAGGTAACCGCGGACAAAGCGTGAGTCGTCGACAATCAAGGCTCGCATGTTTCCTCCGTGCGCATGGCGGTAGTCACCGATCGAATCTAGGCGGCGTGTGCTGCGTCCAAACGCACCGGATCAACGCGCTCGGGGTCGAGCATCACCAGCAGGCAATCCCTGAGCTTGTAGGCGCCGGCAAGATAGACCCGGCGCTGCTCGTCGAGGATGGAGGGGTTGGGCTCGTAGTCTGCGGGGGAAACGGTGAGCACTTCACCTACGGAGTCGACCAGCAGGCCGAAGCAGCCAGCGGCACCTTCCATCACCAGGATGTCCTGCGTGCCTTCTTTGGGGGGCATGGCCAGAAGCTGGCGCAGGCTCACGGTGGTGAGCACATCGCCACGATAGTGGACGAGCCCGCCGACGAATCCGGGAGCCAGCGGAACGGGCTGCGGCCGCGTAGTGCCGACGATTTCAAGAATGTGCTGGATGGGCACGCCGAAGAGAGTTTGCCCGAGGCGCACAGAGCAGACCTCTACCAGCGACGCAGCCGATTTGTCTTTGCGATTCGAATTCATTGCACGGCCTCCGCCATTTGATTCCATGCTGCTTCCTGCATTGCTGCGGCAGGCAGCGCGGCTACGCTGCCAAGGTCAACAACGCCCGTGACGCGCTCCTTGAGCAGCGTGACGCCGCCGGTGGACTGGCCGGTGCCGGCCTCAAAGAGATCACTACCTGCGGCCACATCGAGAACATGCGTGACAGCGATGCCGACATGGCGGTTGCCTTCGCGGCATACGACAACGATGATCTGCGGGTTGGGGTCGTCGGCAGCGGCAGTGAGCACGCCGGCGGAGTCTTCGACCGGCAGGAGCTGGCCCTCGAAGTTGAGCACAGGACGGTAGCCGATGTACTCGATGCGCGAGAGCGGAAGCTGCTCGATGCGGAGCACGTCGGATAGCGGCACGGCAGCACGGCGGCCGCCGGCTTCAACCAACAGGTATTCGATTTTGGCGATGTCTTTCACGTCTTCGGCAGCGCGAACAACTTCTTCTTCCGCGGTCATGATGACGCCGGCTTTCATGGCGATGGAACCGGGATCGAGGATAAGAGCGAGGTCGCCGCTGCCGAGCACCGTGGCTCCGGAGTAGAAGCCAATGCCTTTGAGCACTGACGAGAGCGGCTTGACGACGATCTCTTCGGGGTCGGCAAGGCCGTCGACCACCAGGCCAAAGCGACGGCCGTCGGCATCAAGCACGGCGATGAAGTTGTCACGGGATTCATCGAGCCTGCACTCGCGGCCAGGCATGAGCAGCTTGTCGAGGAACACAAGTGGAAGCAACCGGCCGCGAAGACGATAAAGCGGCGCGTTGTCGATCCACTCGATGGCCGCGGAGGCCTGCTCGGGTGGAATATGGACGAGTTCACTGAGCGCGCCCTGCGGCAATGCGAAGCTCTGGTTGAGGCTGCGTACGATGAGAGCGGGAATGATGGCCAGCGTAAGAGGAATGCGCAGGCGCAGCGTTGTACCTTTGCCCGCACGCGAGTCGATTTCGACCTTGCCGCCGATCTTTTCGACGTTGGTGCGGACCACGTCCATGCCGACGCCGCGACCGCTCACATTGGTGACCTTCGACGCGGTTGAGAAACCGGGCAAAAAGATGAGCTGGAGCAGTTCGCGCTCGCCCATCTGCGCGGCGCGCTCGGCGGTGACAAGGCCGCGTTCGATGGCTTTACTGCGCACGCGATCAACCGCGATACCTGCGCCGTCGTCAGAGACTTCGATAACGACGTGGCTGCCTTCCTGCACGGCGCGCAGCTTGAGCGTACCCTCGGGGTCTTTGCCGGAGGCTTCACGCACGCCGGGAGGCTCGATGCCGTGATCGAGCGAGTTGCGCACGGCATGGGTCAGCGGGTCTTTGATGGCCTCAAGCAGGCTCTTGTCGAGCTCGGTCTCCTGACCTTCCATCTGCAGGCGGACGCGGCGGCCCAGAAGCTGCGAGACGTCGCGCACGATGCGCGGCATCTTGGAGAAGATGTTCGAGACCGGCTGCATGCGCGCCTTCATCACCGATTCGCGCAGGTCGGCGGTGACCATATCGAGGCGGCGGGAGAGCAGGGTCATGCCGGGATCGTTCGATGTGGCCTGCAGGACCTGGTTGCGGGTAAGAACGAGTTCGCCGACCAGGTTCATCATGCGGTTGAGCAGGGCCACGTCGACGCGCAGCGTGCTTTCTGCTGTACTGCCAGTCTGCGCTCTGGGTCTGGCTGTGTCGATCTCGGCGGCGGACGCGGTGGACGCGAACTCTTCAGGCTCGGCGGAGGCTGCGGGTGGAGGAGGAACAGGTGGGGGCGGAGACGCATGCTTGTGCGCGTGGGCTCTGGCGGCTGCGGGCTGTTCAGCGGCGGCATGAGCCGGGGCCTGCAGCACTTCGAGCTGATGAATCAGGGCTGTGTCTTCACCGGGTCCTTCGCTGCCTTCAGCTTCAATGATCTTGAGAATGGCGCGCAGGCCGTCAAGAAGATGCAGCAGGCCGGTGATGATGTGCGGATCGGCGGACAGCTTGCCATCGCGGAGCAGGCCGAGCAGGTTTTCGCCGGAGTGGGCCAGCTTTTCAAGGCGCCTGAAACCGAGAAATCCGGTTGTGCCCTTGATGGTGTGCACGGAGCGGAATATATCGGCCAGCAGCGCCGTGTCCTGGGGCCGCTCTTCCAGTTCGGTCAGGCACCGCTCCATGCGGTCCAGGCCTTCCTGGCTTTCAATGAGGAATTCTCTCGTCAATTCATCCATGTACGTCCAATCATTCAACCGGCCAGACTCACTCGCGTGGCACAGTAAGCGCTATAGAGGTTTATCGGTCGGATGTGGATGGACTTGAGCGATCCGCGATCGAGGGTGCGGATGACCTGAAAGTTGCAAGTTACCGGATAAAAGCAGCTAATTTTCCGATGGCTGGGCGACGCTGTCGATAACGAGGACCTCGACGGGGCCTTTTGCCGATTCGAGCTTGAGGCCGAGCTGCTCTTCGAGAGCGGTGAAGATGGAGGGGCCGGAGTCGGCGGGCGGCGCACCGGATGGAGGAGCGGCGCGGTCGTCGGGTGTCCAGGAGAGCGCAATCCTATAGCGGCCGGTGATGCCGGTCTTGTCGACCACGACACGACCGAGGACTTCGGCGAGTTGCTCGGCGAGGACAGAGACGGTGTTGTCGCCTCCCTGGAGCTCGATGCGTCCGTTCCAGCGGTCGAACTTGCTGCCCTCGGCTTTGGTATCGAGAAACTTTGCGCCGCCTTTGGCAACGACAAGATTGTAGATGGGCAGTTCGCGAGTCTCTTTGTGAACTATCAGGTGGAAGCGGCCGGCCAGCAGCGATTGAACCATCTGACGCTTTTGTTCCCAAGCTGCCGTGTGGTCGTAGTCTTTTTGCGCGTCGAGTGCGGTGTCGGATTTGGCTTCGATGTCCCAGCGCGCGGTACCGAGCCAGGATGGACCGCCAATGATACGGCTTTCGGGCAGATCGTAAGCCCACTGGAGAATGGACTTGAGATCGACGTTGATGGTGGTGAAGCGGCCATTCTGGCTGATGATGTGGGAGCGCTCATGCGGCTCGGGGTTGTGCGGATGAATGGCGGCTACGTCGAATTGGGGCGCTGCGCCAGCGGTATTTGGCAGATTCTGGGCGCTCGAGATTTGAACAGCGCAACATGTGAGGATAAACAGGGCAGCACACCAGATGCGATGAAACCAGTGCGTTTGTGAACCGGTCCATTGTGTACAGCGGTAGAGGAAATGCATTAGCCTCTAATCTCACGGTGTGCGGATGAGCAGCTCTGAAAACAAGACGATTGTGACACAGCAGACGCTCGACGAGTTGATTGAGCAGGCGCGTGCAGCGGCGCGGAACTCCTACTCGCCGTATTCGAGGTTCAGGGTGGGCGCGGCGCTCCGGCTGACCAATGGCGCCGTTGTGACCGGGACCAATGTGGAGAACGTGAGCTATGGACTCACGTTGTGCGCCGAACGCGCAGCGCTGGTGCGCGCGGTGTCAGAGTACGGGCCGGAGATTCGCATTGAAGCCGTGGCCGTGGCGAATCTGAACGATGCGGCCAGCCCGCCGTGCGGCGCGTGCCGGCAGATGCTGGCGGAGTTTGTGCTGCCGGATGCGCCGGTGGTCTTTCCGGCAAGCGATGGCCTGCACACCATGGCTTTCAGCGATGTGCTGCCGCTGGCGTTTGAGATGAAGCTGAAGTAGCGGCACTCAACGCGTGAAGAAGCGGTAGCGGATGGTCCAGTGGGCGGTCTGGCCGGGTGCGACGACCAGATGAATGTAGGCCTCAGGGCACACCGTGGTGCGGATGGACCAGAAGAACATGCGCGCAATGGGCGCGTCGGCGGTCTGCTCCACGCCTGCGCCGGTGGCGGAGTTTTCGACGATGAAATCGTAGTCGGAGACGTTCTGTGAAAAGCCCGTGAGGCCAGTGAAAGCACTCTCTCCAGTATTGAGCTCGCGATCAAAGACAATCTGGCGACCGACGATGTGTGCTCCGTTCTTCAGATCCTGCGTGGCTGTGGGCTCGAAGGGAAGGCGTACGGTGATGGCGGGGCCTGTAGGTGAGTCATCGAGCATGTAGAAGTCGTGGTCGTAGACCTCTGTGTCGATGGTGCGCGTGCCGGTGTTGGTAAGCGCGTGCTCGATGCTCAGGACCGGCTCGCTGGAGCTGAGGCGCAGGGTCTTGGTGTAGTCATAACCGATGCCGGCTTTTGGCTTGAGCTTCTGTCGAAATGCGATGGAGTCACTACGAGCGTGAATTGTCCACTTGCCGTGGTCGACGATGGGGTAGCGAGTGGAGAACTGGAATGGCGCGTCACCGGTGCGCTTGAGGACGCCGATGCCGGGCTTGACGAAGATGCGGCCTGGCAGCGCGTCGTCGTAAAACGGTGCGCTCTGGCCTCCGGCGGAGCGGAATTCTTCGACGGGGCCGGTGATGGCGTCGTGCAGAAACGGATCGTAGTGGGGAAACCAGACGCCGAAAAATGTGTGCCCCTTGTAGGCAAGGCAGCCGACGACTCCGGACCAGTCAAAGCGCGAGCCGCGATAGTAGCCGCGCTGCGCGTCAGGCAGGTAGACGAGAGCCTGCACGCTATCGTTAGCCAGCACGGCCTGCGGCGCATCGGGGTCCACGCGGCTGGAGCAGGGCGAAGCATCCGATGCAAGAGCCGGGAGCGTGCAGAGCAGTATGCACGCGAGCAGGGCGAGCAGCACCAGAGGCCGTTTGCCACCGAACGGGACTGGAGCAGAAGTAAAAAGCATGGTGAGTTGCGACTCTGGATTCTTCCACAAACAGCGACGGCGGTCAATGAAAACAGCTATTGGAAGACCACACCTTGCGATAATGTATGCATCGGCCAATTGAGGGCTGCGTGTCATGCCGGAATCATCTGCACCGCTGCACATGATCGACATCATCCTGAAGAAACGCGATGGCGGCGCGCTGAGCGAGCGCGAGATTGCATTTGTGGTTGCGGGCGCGGCGTCGGGGTCGGTTCCACTGGAACAGCTTGCGGCGTGGCTGATGGCTTCGTGGCTGAATGGCCTCTCGGTGCAAGAGACGCGGGCTCTGGCGCTGGCCATGCGCGACTCAGGCGAAAAATTTTCTCCTGTCAGGCTGGGCAAGACGGCAGTGGACAAGCACTCGACTGGCGGAGTGGGCGACAAGACAAGTTTTCTCATCGCACCGCTGGCCGCGGCATGCGGCGTGGCCGTGCCGATGATCAGCGGGCGGGCGCTGGGGCATACGGGCGGCACGCTGGATAAGCTGGAAGCGATTCCCGGTTATCGCACGGCGCTCACGCTCGATGAGTTTGAAACAGTGCTGAAGAAATGCGGCGCATCGATCGTGAGCCAGACGCCTTCGCTGGTGCCGGCAGACCGTGTGCTCTATGCGCTGCGCGACCGCACGGGGACGGTGGAGAATCCGGGACTGATCTGCGCGTCGATACTGAGCAAAAAGCTGGCGGCGGGTCTTGATGCGCTGGTGCTCGATGTGAAGACGGGGTCGGGCGCGTTTCTGCGCGATGCGGCGCAGTCGGAGTTTCTGGCTGCGCTGATGGTGGCAACGGCTGAGGCCGCGGGCACGCGCACGGTGGCGCTGCTGACAGACATGGGCCAGCCGTTGGGATACGCGGCGGGAAACTGGATTGAACTGGTGGAAGCTGTGGACCTGATGCGCGGAAAACGGCCTGCAGAGAGCGAGGATCTGCGCGAACTCTCGCTGATTCTGGCTGGGTGGATGATTCATCTGGGCGGGCAGGCGGATACGCCGGAGGAAGGCTATGCACGGGCGGAGAAGGCGCTGATGGATGGCGTGGCGTTGCGCATCTTTTTTGAGATGATTGTGGCGCAGGGCGGGGATGTGAGCGTATTCGACGATCCGGAAAAATTTCACAGGCCGGGCGCAACGGAAGTGGTGCATGCGTGGGAAAGCGGCTTTGTTGCACAGATGGATACAACGGCGCTGGGATGGGCCGTGCAGCGAACCGGCGCGGGGCGCGAGAAGGCCGGGGAGCCAGTCGACCCACATGCGGGGATTCTGTTTCATGCGCGGCGCGGCGCGCAGGTGGAGCGCGGGCAGCCGCTGGCTACGCTGTATGCGACGAGCAAGATGCATCTGAACGAGGCGAAGGAGATTTTGAAGCGGGCGATCACCTTCTCCGAAACGCAGCCCCACGCAGTGGTGCCGCTGGTGGGGCGGATATTTACGCGGGATTCTGCTGAGGAATTTCTGCGCGATGCTGTAAGGTAGACGGATAAGACAGGCAATAGGGAATAGGGAATAGTTCGGCTGTTGCGGAACGAACGTTGTTTGATTTCACCAGGATTCGGAGCTGTTTTGTAAATAGCCCACATTCGGTCAATGCAACTGGATCATTGACTGTTCTCTATTCCCTTCTCCCTGTTCCCTGCTTTTAGGAGGCGCCTTGGGTCGATTTACCGGTGTGCTGGGAATACTGGCAGTGCTTGCCGCTGCATGGCTTGGCTCGACTGACCGCAAACACATTCGCTGGCGCACCATTGCCTGGGGCCTCGGGCTGCAGATCACGTTCGCGTTCCTGGTGCTGCGCTTCAGCTTTGGACAGGAGGCGATGACGTGGGCGGGCGGCGTGGTGACCAACATGCTCTCGGCTACCTTTGCTGGAACGCGCGTTCTGTTTGGCGAGCTCGGGCTGCCTAACTCCGGCGCATTCGGAAAGCTGCTGCCCACAAACTCCGGCGCAATTTTTGCCTTTCAGGTGCTGCCGACGATCATTTTCATCTCAGCGTTTTTTGCGGTGATGTATCACATCGGGCTGATGCAACTGATTATTCGCGGCATGGCGTGGGTGATGCTCAAGACGATGCGCATCTCCGGCGCGGAGAGCATGAATGTGGCGGCGAGCATCTTCATGGGGCAGACGGAGGCGCCGCTGACGATCCGGCCGTTTCTTTCGCGCGCAACCAAGAGCGAACTGATGACGATTATGACCAGCGGCATGGCGCATGTGTCGGGCGGCATTATGGCCATGTACATTTCGCAGGGCGTGGAGGCGCGGCATCTGCTTTCGGCGGTGATCATGACTTCGCCGGGCACGATTCTGATGGCCAAGATGCTGGTGCCGGAGACGGAAGTGCCGCAGACCGAGGGCAAGGTCGTTATTCCCAAAGACGAGATGCACAAGGAAGAAAACCTGATTGGCGCGATTGCGCGCGGCACCATTGACGGCGGCAAGCTGGCGATGAATGTGGCCATCATGCTGATCAGCTTTCTGGCGCTGGTGGCACTGCTGGACATGCTGCTGACGTGGGTGCACGGCGGGCTGCCGTGGTTCCCGTCTAGCCTGGGGCAGATTCTCGGGTTCGTGGGCGCGCCGGTGGCGTGGCTCATCGGCGTGCCGTGGCACGATGCATCAGCGATCGGCAATTTGCTGGGCACGCGCATGGCTCTGAACGAAGTGGTGGCCTACATTGCGCTGGGAGCACAGAAGGCCGCGCTGGCGCCGCGCTCGTTTACGATTGCGACATTTGCGCTGTGCGGATTTGCGAATCTTGGATCGATCGGGATGCAGATTGGCGGCATCGGCGCGCTGGTTCCCGAACGGCGCAACGATCTGGCCAAGCTGGGCGTGCGGGCCATGCTGGCGGGGACGATGGCGAATCTGATTTCGGCTTCGATTGCGGGGATTTTTCTGGGGTGAAGGACTTCGCGAGCAGCCGCGCAGTGCTTGATTCTTCAGTTGTAGTGTGGTAGGTTGGCCTCGGTCTTCGAGACAGGATAGCGGCTCAACCAGAAGTTACGACGAATTCTACCTTGCCGCCAGATTGTTCGGAGAAAACTCTCTTACTCTGGGGCCTCTGTGCTGCGACTTCTTGTGCTGAGCTGTCTTCTACTCCTTGCCTTGGCTATTTCCGGCGTTACTCTGGCGCAAGATCAGCCCTCGCAGTCCGTCCCGGCAAATTCCAGCTTCACGGCCGATTATCCGATGGACC
>DASZXD010000125.1:0-14290 GCA_035546015.1 Occallatibacter sp. | reverse complement strand
GTCCTCCGCAGTCAGCACTGCAGAATTCGGAATTTTCCATACTTTTGAAACCTTCGCGCCGGAGATGCTGACTTTCACCGGCGTGCCCACCTTAAGCGCGCCCGATTTGTTATCAATCCTGACCCACACTTCCACTGTGGTGCTGCCCGCATCCAGCGCCGGGCTGATGAGCGAGACTGTGGCCGCGACAGGATCGACAACACCGGGCACAAGCACCTGCGCTTGATTCCTGGCCTTTATCTGCTGCGCGAGACTCTGCGCAATGTGCGCCTTTGCAATCAGCGTCGCCGTATCCATAACGGTAATCAGCGGCGCGCCCGCTGCTGCAGTTTCACCGGCAAACAGCGGACGGTCTGTCACCACGCCGTTAATCGGGCTGTGAATCTCTGAGTAGTTCACCTGCGCCTCTGCACCCTGATACTTGCCTTCGGCTGAAGTAAGATCTCCCTGCGCAGCTTCAAGCGCGGCTGCGCGGCTCACACTGCGAACTGACTCAAGGTGCTTCTCAGCTGCATCGTAAGCGGCCTGCGCCTGCACCAGTGCTGCCTGTGCCGTGTCCAGATCGCGCCCCGGAATGGCGCCTTCAGCAAAGAGCTGCGTGCGGCTCTTCACAATGCTCTGGTTCAATTCCAGGTTCGCCTTTGCCTGCGCAAAATCCGACTCAGCTTTAAGCGAGTCTTCCGGCACCTGCGCCTTTGTCGATGTTGCATACGCGGCCTGCGCGGCCATATATGCGCCCTTCGTATCCATCTCCGCGGCTGTCAGGTCGCTGTTTTCAAGCGTAGCCAGCAGTTCGCCGGCCTTCACGCGCGCTCCGCGCTGTACGTAAAACTTCTTCACCGGTGCGGTGATCTTCGGCTCAACAGCCGCCTGCGCAACGGGAGTCAGCACTGCATCAGCCAGTACCTGCTCAGTAATCGATCCCTGTTCGGGATGCTCCGCCTGCACGGTGACTTCCGTCTCCGGTGCTGCCTCTTTTTTGCAGCCAGCGGCGAGCACAAGTGTAAACGCACACGCCATCGCGCAGTACCATCCAATCCCTCGCACCGGCGGCATCGAATTTTTCTTCTTACTCATGCCCATCATGTCTTCAATTCCGGCCTACATGGTTCCAGTAAGAGTTTGCAGCGCAGCCCGCGCTGTCTCATAGCGCACGCGCCCATCCTCGCGTGCATCCTCAGCCTGAACGTAGGTATTCTGCGCATCTACAACCTCAAGCACCGTGGCTTCACCGTCCGTGTAGCGCAGCCTGGTCAGGCGCAGGCTCTCAGCCGCCAACGACACACTCTGATCCAGCGAGGCGAGCTCGTCGCGCGCTGCCGCTGCCTCTGAGTAGGCCTCATCGAGCGTGGCAATCAATTTGCGCTGTGTAGCGCTGAGCGCCACACGCGCAGCATCGCGCCGAATCTCGCTCTGCTTTACTTTGTGCTCGGTAGAGAGCCAGTCCCAGACAGGGACATTGACAGTGAGGCTCGCCGAATAGCCAAGATTGCGCGCCTGTATGCCGCCGGGAATCATAGGGCCGTTGACGGCAAATTCGTTGGCGTCGATTCCATAGGTAACGTTGAGTCCGAGACTTGGCAACAGCGCCGCGCGCGCCGCCATCACGTCGGCATCGCTCACGTCCAGCGCTGCGAGAGCGCTCTTCAGCTCTGGATTGTTTTTGGCGGCCGCCGCCTCTACGTCCGCGTATGAGGCAAGCGGCGCAATGGCTTCGTAGGTCTTCAATGAAAAGGATGTATGAGGATCAGCAAACAGCAGCACTCCCAGGTCCAGGCGCGCGGCTTCGGCGGCCAGCTTCGCGTCCTGCAGGCCGCGCCATTGCTGCTGCTCAGTGAGTTGCGCCTTCACCACGTCGGCGTGCGCCGCCTCGCGCTGCTTCTCTCGCTCCAGGGTCAGCGCAGCAAAGTCCGACGCATCCTTATAGGCGGTTTCGGCGATGGTCGCCTTGTGGTCGGCGGCAGCCAGGCGGTAAAAGAGGCCGGTTACCGCGGCCACCAGGCCGCGCCGCGCGATCTCGAGCTCGGCCCGGGCCATGGCTGCCGCGGCATCGGCACGGCGCGCAGCCGCCGGCCCCGCCAGGCCGAGCGTTTCGTCCACTATGCCCTGTGCGATGTACTCCCTGGGCCTCGAGTCGTTGGCGACAAATTTGGGATTGGGAGAAGTCATGCCTTCTCCATCCTCGGAGTAGATTCCATTGGGTTGCGTGTAGAGGCCTTGGCTGTAAAAGCGCCCAGTGGGCAGCAGGGCAGCGCGCGCTATCGAGCGGTCAAGCGCCGCAATGCCGCTGTCTGCACGCGCAGCTGCATACGCTGGGTCGCTCGCCTCCGCGCGACGGATCGCCTCATCGAGCGTAATGACGGCCGGCTGCGCAGTTGCATCGCCAGAGGCTGCCGTTTGTACAGTCTGGGCAATGCACATCGCCGCCGCACCAGACAACAGAGCAGTCGCGCAACGGCGGAAAAGCCTTGAAGCGCGCCGGTTCCGATTGTGCTGCATCTTCACAGTGTGCAGGATACACGCCAATCCTGAATTCTTCCTGAAGATGAGCATTACTAACTATGGCGCCGTCTCAGAGCGCCGGCCAGGCATGACTTCCGGCAAAAGAATCAGCAATGCGCCCGCTATCCAAAGCCAGTGTCCTGCGAGCGGCGTCACTTTCTGCAGCGCGAAAAACCACCACGTCGCAGCCATGCACAGCACAATAAACACGCCCAGGATTCTGCGCATGATCTTCAGCTTTGAAAAGAAGCTAATCAACAGATTGATCCCGACAAGGGGATTGATCAAGCCGCTGAATATAACCAGCAGAACCGCCAGCGGAGGCGGCCATGCAACCGACTTGTTAAACAGCCCGACGGTTTGCGTTAGCGCGATAGAAGCGCACTTCCAACCCGGAAATACAATGGCATCCGGCCCCGGCGCGCCCGAACGCACCGCCTGCAGAAAGAAGGCCAGTACAAAGACGCCAAGGCCAATAAGGCGTAGAACCCAACCGATCCAATGATTCGTTTCACTTGATGCGCGCGATAACATATCTGCTCCGGTCTCAATAAATCAATAATAGGGAACAAAGCAGAATAGCCAAAGACTGGCAGCCGTGCAGCAAAAGGTTTTTCTTCAACCTGGCGCCCGCCACCCCACCCCGCTCTGCGATACTTGTGTGTTATGCCCATCGACGATATTCAACAGGCTGCACAAAAGATTGCCGGTTTTCTGAGCACACTTAACAAGCTGGGTGGTATGCGGCTTAAGTACCGCATCACCGCCGGCGACGGCGCGCACGATCCCGAGGGGCTTGAAGCGCGCCAGATCTATGTCGAACTGGGCGGACCCGATGTACCGCTGGTCATCCAGCACAACGGCGAGCTGCTTCGGGCACTTGAAACCATCGCCGCACAGATGTTGCGGCTCGACCAGCGCGAGCACGATCTGGTCAGTTTCGATGCAGCCAACTTCAAGGCCCTGCGGGCGCAGGAGTTGCGCATGTCTGCAGAGACGGCCGCGGAAAAGGTGCGACGCACCGGCATGCCCTACAGCTTTCCACCCATGAACAGCCGCGAGCGCCGGCTGCTGCATTTGGCCTGCCGTGAACTCGAGGGTGTAGAAACCGCAAGCATGGGCGAGGGACCGAACCGCTTTCTCGTCGTGTTCCCTGAAGGCAAGACCAATCTGCCAGTCGTGCCACCCACCAAGCCCCGTGGCTTCGGACGCCGGTAGCACAGCCTCACATCTTAACGGCCCGCAATCGTATGCCTGCAGATTCGCTCGGCATATCGATGGTGTGCGTATGCCACAATCCCAATTATGAGAAATTTTTGGGTGACACTGCTGCTCGCAGTCTCCGCTTTTGTGTCTCCTGCGCAAAAACGGCTGGTGCTCATCGATCAGGACGGTTCCGGCCCCGGCGGCTCCAATCAGATGGCCATCCTCGCGCTTCTGCAGGCGTCTGACGTGCAGGTCCTGGGCATCACTATGGTCACTGGCAATGCCTGGCGTGATGAAGAGGCGCAGCATACGCTGCGCATGCTTGAGCTCACCGGCCACGCCGACGTGCCGCTGGCCAAGGGCGCGGTCTTTCCTCTCGTCCGCGATCAGCAAGAGACGCGCCTGCAGTCCGCGCTCGTTGGCAATGTCACATGGCTGGGTGCATGGGGACAGGCTACCAGCACCATGGTCACAACCGCCAAGGGCGACACGCCACAAGTCGTCGACAACGCGCAGGCGCACGGCCCATACGACATTCCACCACTTCCCGAGGGTGCGCCCACCATCAAGCCCATCAACGAAGATGCCGCGCACTTCCTCATTGGCCAGGTGCACGCGCATCCGCACGAAGTCACGATCTACGCCGCCGGCCCGCTCACCAACATCGCGCTCGCCATCTCCATTGATCCTTCATTTGCCGCGCTCACCAAGGGCATTGTGCTCATGGGCGGCAGCCTCAACCCGAAGACCGACGATCCGGAGTTCGCCACCCCCCCCCGCCACGAGTTCAATTTCTGGTTCGACCCCGAGGCCGCGCATATTGTGCTGCGCGCTGCGTGGCCGCGCATAGATGTAACTACTGTCGATGTCTCCATCAAAGCGCCGTTCACGCAGGCCATGCTCGACGAAATCTCGAAGTCCCAATCTCCCGCTGCACGCTATATCGCCGCATGGAGCCAGGACCGCTACTACATGTGGGATGAGTTCGCCGCCTGCGCATGGCTCGACCCGTCGCTGGTGACCAAGGAGAAGCAGCTTTATATGGATGTAGACCTGAGCCACGGCCCCAGCTACGGCGACACTCTCACCTGGGACGAAAAGCTCAAACCCGCAACCGACGTGCGCCTAGTCCACGCGCAGATCGACCTCGATCTACCGAAATTCCAAAAGATGTTCGTGGAATTGATGACCAAATAACAAAGCCCACGCTTGCAGCGCGGGCTTTGTTTCGCTGACTTATTAACTCGTCATCTCTAAGCGTTCAGCACATCCTGCAGCTTGTTCAGCATCCGGTGCAGGTCCTTGTCTGTGCGGCGCTGCTCGTCGATCTTCGCAATCGAGTGCATCACCGTGGTGTGGTGCTTGTTGCCGAACTGGCGCCCGATCTCAGGCAGGCTCGCCTCGGTCATCTGCTTGGCAAGGTACATTGCAATCTGCCGCGGCACCACCACGTTGCGCGAGTTGTTCTTCTGCTTGAGGTCGCTCACGCGCATGCCAAATTGCTCGGCCACTGCGCGCTGAATGGCCTCGATGGTCACCTTGCGCACCTGCATGTCGATGAACTGCTTCAGGCACTGCTGCGCCGCGGCCAGTGTGATCTCCATGCGATTGAGCTGGCACCATGCCACCAGCCGCGTCATCGCACCTTCGAGCTCGCGCACGTTAGTCCGTACGTTCGACGCGATGAACAGCGCCACGTCCGTGGGCAGCGTCACCTGTTCGGTCTCTGCCTTCTTCTGCAGAATAGCAACCTTAGTTTCGAGATCAGGAGGCTGAATGTCGGCGATCAGGCCCCACTCAAAGCGCGAGCGCAGACGCTCCTCAATTTCAGTCAGCTCCTTCGGCGGACGGTCGGACGCAATCACGACCTGCTTCATGCTTTCGTGCAGAGCGTTAAACGTGTGGAAGAACTCTTCCTGCGTGCGCTCCTTCTGCGAGATGAACTGAATGTCGTCGATCAGCAGCACATCCACCGTGCGGAAGCGATCGCGGAAGCTGGTCATGCGATCGTTGCGAATCGAGTTGATCATCTCGTTGGTGAACTTCTCCGCCGAGACATAGCAGATATTCGCCGACTGCTGCCGGCGTTTCACCTCGTGGCCAATCGCATGCATCAGATGCGTCTTGCCCATTCCTACGCCGCCATACAGAAACAGCGGATTGTAAGCCCGTGACGGTCTCTCTGCCACGGCCAACGCGGCTGCGCGCGCAAACTGATTGCCATTGCCGATGACGAATGCGTCGAAAGTGTAGCGCGCGTTGAGCTGTGCCGCGGTCGACCAGTCGAACCTTCCCTGTTCCGGCACCCGTACCGGCGCGGCTGGCGGTGGCGCGGTGGGCGCGTGCGAGGGAACTGGGCCAAAGCCCCCGTCTTTGCGCTGCGGAGGAATCGAAGGATCTTCTTCGGCCGTGACAAAGCTCACATCATCGAACTCGAGGGCCTGCGAATCGATCGCCTCTTGAATCAGATCACTGTATTTTTCGCCGATGTGTTGAAACTCCGGCGAGGGCACGCGCACATAAAGCGTGCGGCCTGCTGCATGACTGTACCGTGTGGGTTTAAGCCAGGTCTCGAACGACTGCCGGATGACCTTTTTTTCCAGGGCTGCGAGTATCTGCAGCCAGGGATTGAGCGCCGAAGCTGGCGAAGCTGCGAATGCCATCTTACAAATCCTTGCCCGTGCCGCCACTCATGACGCCGGACTGTTTTATGCGGGTTTTGGGCAACGGCTCTCTCACGGCGCAAAGCCTGAGGCTTTCCGTCCCAGTGCCCGATTAACCGGTTACGTGTGTTCCGCTGGTCTGCCCCTGAAGACCGTATCTTGGGGCTTTGGTCAAAACCATCCCGAAAGACGGTGTGTGAAACTTTCTTGAACGGTCCCGATAGTAGCACATCTGGAGGTCGTTGCAACGTCTCTTTCACATTGTTTTTTTGCGCTGCGAAGAGTTGCACCAAGGATGGTGAATCTTGCTATTGAAGTTACCAGAGTCACTGCAGAAGGCCATTCTATCGCCGCTTTTCTATAGTCGCAAAACATGCTGCGTGGCGCTACTGTCAGTACGATGCGTCGCACCACAAATTGGGATTTCTGTCACAGACAGACTATTGTGTTTTATGGGCTGCGCTGGATTCGAATCGCGACCTGAGGTATACTTGAAAATGCTGTCAAAGCCAAGATTTTCTTGAGAGAAACAGGAGCGCATTCCAATGCCCAAGCGCACATTTCAACCCAACCGCCGCCGCCGCGTTAAGACTCACGGTTTTCGCGCACGCATGAAGACCAAGTCGGGCGCTGCCGTGCTCAGCCGGCGCCGCGCCGCGGGCCGCAAGCGCGTCACCGTCAGCGCGGGTTACCGCGACTAACGTAATGCGCGCTGTGTGTTACTGCGCGCATGCGTTGAATCGATCCGGAGATTGCTCCTCCCAGGCCTTCGCCAACGAGCAGTTGTTCTACAGCAATCTCCCGGACTCAGCCTTCCCGATGAGCTTCCCTTTCAAACCTGCCGAGCGCCAATCCATCGCAGGTGTGCGTCTGCGCAGACACTCTGATTATCAGCGGGCCTACGCCGCAGCACGCAAGCGCCAGTCCGCATCGATGAGCTGGTTTCTGGCACCGCAAGCAGCTATCGAAGGCAGCGTGCCTGCTGCGCCACGGATCGGCTTCACCGCAGGTAAAGTGCTTGGCAAGGCACATGATCGCAATCGCATCAAACGCCGCATGCGCGAAGCCCTGCGCCGCCATGTCGACCTCCTGCCTGCGGGCTGCGATCTGATTTTTCATCCGCGCCGTATCGTGCTCACGATGGAATTTACGAAACTCGAAGCCGAGATCGTGCGTATCCTTGAGCAGGCACATGCTGAGGCAGCGCGCCACGCAACCGCCGCCGCGGAAACGCGCCGCAGCTCAGCCGGTTCTGCGTCATGACACGGCTGCTTCTCGCCACTCTCGCGTTTTACAAGCGCTGGCTTTCGCCGGCCATTCACTCGCTGAGTCCGGGTGGCTGCAAGTACCTGCCCACGTGTTCAGAGTACGCTGTTGTCGCCATCAGCACACATGGTCCGTTGCGCGGCTGCGCGCTGGCACTCTGGCGGCTTTTGCGCTGTCATCCCTTCGCACGCGGCGGACTTGACCCCGTACCTCCTGCCCCGGCAAGCCACAGCGAAAAGACCTTTTCACTTTGAACCATTACCATAGAAGGAGCGGCTGCAGCGCCCGCCGCCTTTCTCACTGACAGGAAGTTATCCTTTGCCCGAAATTCACAATCCCAATGTTCAAATGCAGGGCCCCGGAGGCGGTGGCAGTGGCAGTGGCAACGACATGCGCGCCACAACGGCATTCATGCTGCTGGTGATTGCAGCCTTCTTTGCCTACCAGTACTTCTTCAACAAGCCGCAGCCGCAATCATCTACGCCGGCACAGACGCAGTCGCAGCAGGCACAGCCTGCCGCACAGTCTGCGAACAGCTCTGCGCAAATGGCGTCCGCCTCGACTGCAGCCTCTGCACCGGCGCCTGTCCCCGCCATCGGCGCTGCGCTCGAGTCGAACACAACGGTTGAAAACGAGTTCTACAAGATCGTCTTCACCAATCGCGGCGCGCAGGTGAAACACTGGATTCTGAAGAAGTATTTCGACAACTCCGGCAAGCCGCTGGATCTTGTACAGGCTGAAGCCGCATCCCGCTTCGGGCTTCCACTGTCTCTGTTCACCTATGAGCCTTCGCTCAGTTCGCAGTTGAACCAGGCGCTCTATCAGGTCACTGTTGCCGGCGCGCAGCCCTCGGCAACTGGCCTTGTTCTGGCGCCCACGTCCATCTCTTTCCGTTACGCGGCCAACGGTCTCGACGCAGTAAAGACCCTCCACTTCGACACCAGTTACGTCGTCTCTGTCGAGACCAAGGTCACGCGCAATGGCCAACCCGTTCGCACGCTGGTGCAGTGGCCGGCCGGGCTCGGCGATATGGAAGAGTTCCACCAGGGGTCGATGCTGAGCACGCAGGTACGCACACCCTCTTACTTCGCGTGGTCACTCGACGGCAAGCAGGACTCACAGGCCGCAACCAAGGTAAGCGGCAACAACACGCTCAACGCGCCTTACCAGTACGCTGCCGTCAGCGATCTCTACTTTGCTGCGGCTTTTCTGCCCGATTCACCGGCTACGGCAACCGTTGTTACGCTGCACAACTCCATCGACCTGCCCAGCAACCTCAGCGATCCCAACAGCAAAAAGACTCCTGCCGATGTGCTCGGCATCGCTGTGGGTGATACCACAGGCGACACACGGCTGCGCATTTTCGCCGGTCCCAAGGCCACCGATGTGCTCGATTCGATTCACAGCATTGGCCCTGACGGTAAAGCGAATGGCCCCACGCTGCAGCCACTCATCCAGTTCGGCAGTTGGCTCGGCATCATCGCCAAGTTTCTTTATGTCGTTCTTCGCTTCATGGTGGAGCACGGCATGGGTAGCTGGGGCTGGGCAATCATCATCTTCACGGTCGTCTTCACTCTGCTTATGCTGCCGGCGCGCCTCATGATGACCAAGTCATCGCTCAAGATGATGCGCGTGCAGCCCAAAGCCGATGCCATCAAGCGCCGCTATGCAAATCTCAAGGTCAACGATCCCAAGCGCGCCGAGATGAACCAGGAGATCATGGCGCTCTATAAAGAAGAGGGCATCAACATGTATGGCGGCTGCCTGCCCATGCTGGTGCAGTTGCCACTCTTCTACGCCTACTATCGCGTGCTGCAAAATGCAGTAGAGCTGCGTCAGGCTCACTGGCTCTGGCTGCCGGATCTTTCGCAGCCCGATCCCACGCATATACTGCCCATCCTCATCATCGTCACCATGTTCCTTACGCAGTACATTACGCCCTCGCCCGGCATGGACCCGGCACAGCGGCGCATGATGGCCTTCATGATGCCCATCTTCTTCGGCTTCATGCTTTGGCACTACGCTTCGGGCCTTGCGCTCTACTGGGGCACAAGCAACATCATCTACCTGGCCATGCAGATCGGCATCAACCAGTCGCACATAGGCAAAGAGATGCACGAAATCGCCGCGCGCCGAGCCAGTAAAAAGATAGGCCGTAAGTAGTCATTCTCTCCTGGAACCGCCGCTTCCTCCGTGTTCTAGCCTTTCCACGTTCTCCCCGGAGAGGCTAGAACACGCGAACTTCAACCAGTCTCGGTCAAATTCAATCGCAAAGAACGCCTCTCGCCGCGTCCCGGCCTCGTGCTGTATCGTCCAATGCGTATGGCACAAGCGAATAGCAGCGTTCCGCATCCCGCGCCTGAAGCTGAAGAGATCTACCGCCGCTGGATTGCGTTTCTCGACGAAGAGTTCACCCGCCACCACTCGGCTGCACGCCGTTCGGAGATTGTTCGCGACCAGCTCTATCAGCTCTATCTGGGCCGCCCGCACGGTGGCAAGCTCAACCTCACACTCACCTCTGAGCTGCCCGGCAATGTTGTCAGCCTTTCTCTCGATCCGGAAAATGTCACCATCGAAGCCGAGCACTTTGCTGACGCTGATCGCCAGCGGCTGAGCGAGCGCAAGCCCCTGCTCTGGTTCTGGCAGATGTTCGACCGCTCGCCTGTCGGGCTCAACCATTGGCTCGGGTTGCGCTTCCGCTGTATGCTCGGCCGGCATATCTTCGGCCACATGGGCACGGGCGTCAAAATCTACCATGGTGTTGATCTGACCTATGGCTACAACCTCTCCATCGGCGACGGCGTCACCATCCGCCAGCGCGCCCTGATCAACGACCGTGGCGGCATCACCATCGGCGACCACGCGGTCATCGGTTCCTATTCACGCATTTTTTCGCATGCTCACGATCCCGCCAACTATGACAAAGTGCGACTCGTGCCCACCACCATCGGTGTCAATGCACGCATCGCCAGCCACGCAATCGTTCTGGCCGGCCAGCATGTTGCCGAAGGCGAGTCGGTAGGCGTCTTCCCGACAGACCGCATCTGAACCAAACCCTCACGTGCTACCCTGAATCTTCCGTCTACGTGCGCCAGCCACGCTGCAACCGCGGGCTGAGCGTGGGGATATTGGAGTATCGTTTGCAGTCCAGCGATTTGGTCATTCGAGTCTTTGAATTTGTTCTGCTGTTGTTTTCTCTAAGCTTTCACGAGTGCGCGCACGCCTGGATGGCCTCGCGCCTTGGCGATCAGACTGCGCGTATGCAGGGCCGCATTACGCTTAACCCCATGAGTCACATCGATCCGATCGGGACTCTTCTTTTCCCAGCGCTGATCATCTTCGGTCCTCTTATCGGGTTTACCTTCTTCAGCGGCCTTATCGTTGGCTGGGCCAAGCCCACACCGGTCATCACTCGCAACTTCCAGAAGATCCTGCGTGACGACAACCTCACCACACTCGCCGGACCTGTCTCGAATCTGATCCTCGTCTTCTTGGCCGTTGTTGTGCTCGCTGTTTTTTGCATTGCCGTTCCCGGCGGCCGCTTGCTTGTCCTTGCAAGTCTCTCCGGTGGCTTAGGCGCAACTGCGCCTTCCGGGATGCAGGCGCTCGTAATCCTCGCCATTCTCGCCATCGAGATCAACCTCTCGCTCTTCTACTTCAATCTTCTCCCCATCCCACCACTCGATGGCAGCCGTATCCTGCGCAACGTGCTGCCTTATAACGCCGTCCAGGCATACGACCGGATTCCCATCTGGGTCAGCTATCTGGTCATGATCTTCCTTGGCGGTTACATCCTGAGCCTGCTCCTCAATCCCTCCATGGCACTGGTGTTCTGGCCGTTTCTGCGCCTCAATCCATAAGCGTCTATCGCAGGCTGGGGCTCCGCATGGCCCATTACAATAGAGGCAGCCCTGCGGCTACTTTCCTCGAAAGCCGGCGCTCTTCTTTTAGACCGCCGCAATGGATTCAAGAGACACAATGCACGCAACCCCAACCTCCTCGTCCCGCGCGCGCATCCTCAGCGGCATGCGTCCCACAGGCAAGCTCCACCTTGGCAACTACATGGGCGCCCTGGCCAACTGGGTCAAGCTGCAGGATGAGTACGAATGCTACTTCTTCATCGCCGACTGGCACGCGCTGACCACCGACTATGCCGACACCTCAGACGTCTCGCAAAACGCCATCGATGTCATGCTCGACTATCTCGGCTCAGGCCTCGATCCGGAAAAGTCCGTGCTCTTTCTGCAGAACAAAGTTCCGCAGCACGCAGAACTGTTTCTCGCCTTCGCTATGATCACGCCGCTCGGCTGGCTCGAGCGTGTGCCCACATATAAAGAGCAGCAGGAAAATCTCACCGGCAAGGATCTGAGCACCTACGGATTTCTCGGCTATCCACTGTTACAGGCCGCAGACATTCTGCTCTATCAGCCTCGGTTCGTCCCTGTAGGCCAGGATCAGGTCGCGCACGTAGAACTCACGCGCGAAGTTGCGCGGCGATTCAATCAGTTTTACAAACTGGGTGAGCAGGAAGCGCTCCCCGAACCGAAGGTTCTGCTTACGCCCTCACCCAAGCTCCCAGGCACCGACGGTCGCAAGATGTCCAAAAGCTACGGCAACACGATTCTGCTCGCCGATCCGGAGCCCGAAGTCCGCAGGAAGCTCAAGACCATGGTCACCGATCCGGCGCGCATCCGCCGCACCGACCCCGGCGATCCTGACAAGTGCCCGGTGGGCGATCTGCACAAAGTCTTCTCCACCCCTGAAACAATGGCGAAAGTGTACGAGGGTTGCCGAACAGCCGGTATCGGCTGCATCGAGTGCAAAGGCTGGGCTGCGGACGCGCTCATCCAGATCCTCAACCCCATTCAGCAGCGCAGGGCCAGCTTTACCAATGAACAGGCAGAGGACATTCTGGTAGAAGGATCGCGCCGTGCCGCCGCCCGCGCCGAGCAGACAATGCAGGAAGTGCGCAGCGCAATGAGACTGCCGCTCGCAAACAAGTAATCCCTGGCAATAACGACAACTTCAACAACTAAGCAGAGATCAGAAATTGACCGAAGATCCCCAAACCCCGCAGCGGCCCGATTCAGAATCGGTAACCGAACCAACACCGGCGCCTGAAGCCGCCCCGCCACTTGTGCTCACTTCTCCGCCGGTTCCGGCAGAAAAACAAGCCAGGCCCACTCCAGCCAAACAGCGCGAAGAGGCTGCCGATACCTCGCCCTTTTCCGTTATCGTGGGCCAGGTCTATGACGGCCCTCTTGACCTGCTACTTGATCTCATTCGCAAGCAGGACATCGACATCTACGACATCCCCATTGCCAAAATCACGGCGCAGTTCCTCGCCTACGTAGCACAACTCAAAGCCTCTGACGTTGACGTAGCCGGCGAGTTCATCTATACCGCTTCGCTGCTCATCCATATCAAGAGCAAGATGCTGCTGCCGCGCGCGTCAGCTGGTCCTGGTGAAACCGTCGAAGACCCACGCCGCGAGTTGGTGGAGCGCCTGCTCGAACATGAGCGGTTTAAAAGCGCAGCGCAGATGCTCCAACAAAAACAATTGCTGGAAGCCGCCTCCTGGACCAACCCTGGCATGCGCGAATTCCGCGACGACGCCGGAGCAGAGCCCGAGATTGCCGCCGACACCACCGACCTGGTCCGCATCTTCCGCGACATTCTGGAGCGTGCGCGCAACCGGCCAATGCTCAATGTCGAAGAAGACTCGGTGACAGTTGGCCAGATGATCCAGTACCTCTCTCGCCGGCTCACCATGGAAGATAAACCTGTGGCCCTTCACAAGCTGCTCAGCCACACTCGCTCCGAGCGCGCGCTCATTGCCATGTTCCTGGCCTTGCTTGAGTTGGTTCGTCTGCAGGCGATTCTGCTCCGCCAGGATCGCCAGTTCAGTGAGATTTTCATCAAAAAACACACAGGCTTTGAGTCGGCCATGAATCAGGGCATCGCCAACGCTCAGGATGACTGGCGCTAAACTAGCGTTGTCTGCCTCGGATTACGACTTAAGTTGCATCCGTGTTGCTGAATCGGTAATCGTGCTTTGCTTCGTTCGGCCCCAGTTTTGGCATAATCTGGATTTCAAGCCGGTTTCCACAGGTGGTATCCACTGAAGTGCCGGCTGAATCTGGCCGATGTATATCCCGTGAGCGACCGCATGGTGATGCAGGCAGAACAGAAAAAAGGCGTTGATACCCTTCTGCCGGAATCTACAGGAGAACTGCGCTACGTAGCCCGGCAGCCGATCCTGGACAAGCACGGACATGTGCAGGCCTATGACCTGCTCTTCCGCAACCCGCCCCAGGCCATAGTCCGCAATGATGCAGACGCCGCCGTTGAAACTATGCTCGATAACGAAGTGCTCTTCGGTCTTGAGCGCCTCACCAATGGCCAGCCGGCTTATATCTCCTGCACTGCTGAGGCAATCACCGAAGACCTGGTTCTGGTGCTCAGCCCTAGTCTCACCATCCTCGGCATCCCGTCCAGCGTGGAACCGACGCCCCGGCTCATTGAGGCCTGTCGCGCACTTCGCTCCCGCGGCTTCCGCATCTCGCTCGATGATTTCGTCTGGAACGAGCGGCTGATCCCGCTGATCGAGCACGCTCACTATATCCGAGCTGATTTCAGACAGTTTGGCCCCG
>DASZXD010000124.1:0-8770 GCA_035546015.1 Occallatibacter sp. | reverse complement strand
GCACGTCGGTTTTCAGATCAGGGGCTTGTAGCCCGCTTTCGGTGGCCATTCGCCGAGCGGCTCCTTTCTCTGGCTGGTGCGCGCCGCCAGTTGGCAAAAGCTGTTGATGGAGGTGTAACAGCCCAGAAACCGGTCCAGCACGTTGGCGAACAGATACACGCCGCCGCCCACAAACTGCCGCTCGTCGAACTCGATCTCCACGCGCGTGCCGCGTGCCGGCAGATTGCCATACACCGACTGCATGATGGCGAAGTGCGGGCTGGAGTTCATCTTCATAATGCCGCCGATCTGGTTTTCCAGGTACGACGAATCGGTGAAGTTGTGCAGCCGCAGAATCTCCTGCAGCGCCGTCACGCCCTCTTCGGTAAGCGAGAGGTAGTTGAGCGAGAGCTGCGATACCAGCCTCCACAACTGGCTCTTCACACGCGGAGGATCGTAGCTCGGCGTGGGCCGGCGCAGCGCCGTGATCTGTCTGATCGCCGGATAATCCTCCGCGGAGAAATCGCCGTCTTCAAGGCCGAAGGGCAGCCGAGAAGGCAGATCGAAGTCCGAGCAGGAGCAGCGTACCGTCAGCACTTCGGCGTTAGGCTGGGTCATCTGCCCGTCGATATCCACGAGCGAGAGGTGCATCGTTGACGGGATACGCTCGCCCAGCTCATTCCTGCGCCGCACTGCATGCCAGAAGGCTCGGGTACTCTCTTTGCGCGCCTGGAAGCGGTACGAATAGAGCGGCTCAAGCTTGATGCTCTCGCGGCGGCTGGTGCTTGAAGCCATCACCTCGTCAATCGAGTGTATCTCCTGCGTATCCTGACGGCGCACGTTGGGAATTACATGGTATTCGTGCTTGGTGTGCGTCACCAGGATCGGTTCGGCTACCTGCGAATAGAGATTCACCACCGGAGTACAGCCCAGTCGCAGCGTGCGGGCAGAAACACCAGTCTCCAGGTCCTGGCTGCGCTCAGGCCGGTCGAACCGCGAGAAACAGAAGAGAATCTCAGCCTGGTCTTCGCAGCCCGCTTCAGCAATCGCCTCAAGACCGCTCAGCTCGAAGAAGAGAAACTTCTCGGAGAAGGTGAAATACTCCTGCAACAGCCGGTAACCGTCGAATGAACGCTTGGGATAAGGCAGCAGGGACTCGTTCTCTTCAAAGCCCATGGCCCGCACGCGCGTGACCGGAATGCTCACCGGCTTGCTGCCGCGCTGCTTGGGATTGCGCACCAGCACCGAGATGCAGTTGCGGCACAGGAGTTCGTAAAGCGTGTAGACCACATTCACATCGCCGGTGAGGTGAAATACAAGCCGGCGCGGGCGAATCTGTTTGAAGTCCACATCGCGCGCACACTGGAGACGTGCACGCAGCACACCGGTGGCGCCGGGCACGCGCACCGGATCGGTAAGCCGCTCCGGCTGCCGCCAGTCGCACTCACTCACCGTGAACGGCCATAGTTCCACCGGATACGCTGTGCGGAACCGGCAGGGCTGCCCGTCGAACGTGCGCTTGGTCGCGATCGCTGTTCCCGCCTGCATAATCTGGCCGGCGGTCTGCTTGCCCTGCTCGGGGTCCACCTGGCACTCGACAACCGTCATCGATGGGATGGGACGGAGATAGTGCGGCGCAACGATGCCCAGCAGTGCCGAGGTGACCTCGGGAAAATCGTCGTCCACGCGCAGATGAATGCGCGCCGCAAGAAACGCAAAACCCTCGAGCAGCCGCTCCACATGCGGATCGTCGCAACGGTCAGGCTCTAGCAGCAGACGGCTGGCTACGCGCGGATATTTTTCGGCGAACTTGCCCCCCAGCTGGCGAAGATATGCCAGCTCGCGCTCATAGTATTCAAGCAGTTCTTCGCGCATGGGTTACTTCACCTTATACTCGCCGCTGGTCAGTTCCAGCACCGTGTCGAAGGCGATCTCTTCGGGCGCCGGATCGAGCTTCATGTTGCCCTCGATGTGGAAACGCAGCCGCCGGTCCGTAGTGTCGGAGCCCTGCAGACTCACACGCACGTCGATCAGCCGCGGCTCATAATTGCGCAGGCAGGTTTCAATAGCAATGCGCAGCGCACGATGGTCTGCGGCATTGTTGAATCCCAGCGAGCTGATGTCGGGCAGGCCGTAATTGATGACCGACGCCTTCGCCGCCTGATAGTCGGATATCTCGGGCAAAGGCGGCTGCCGGGTATTGAGCAGCCACTCAAGGTCGCGCTTCAGCGCCTCGCGAAAGAAGCGCGTTGACTGCGAACGTGTCGCCGGCCAGTCTTCGACCTCCATCAGCCGGTCGAGAATCGATTGCGTCACCAGCGTCTCTGTGCTTGCGCGCGCCAACCTTCCGTGCTCCTTTCAACATCACCGCGAAACATCCATAGCCGCAATCGGGTCGATGCGGCACAACCGGTTGAAGACCGCCTCCCGCGTGCTGCTGTTCTCTGCCGAGTCGTCGAGGCACTTGAGCAGCAATGCCAGCGGCGGCGCGATCATGTCGGTCGCCTCCCACTCTTCGAGCTGGCGCTGATCGATCTCCTTCACCAGCTCTTCAAGCACAGGGAAAGCCACCTTGCCCTGCCCCGCGCCCACGCAGAGCTGAGCCATCTGCAGGCGGCGCTGGAAGCGCGCGCGCCCGCTGGGCTGCTGCGCCGCGTCTCGCATCAATAATTGAAGCGCCTGCGGCAGATGCCCGCGCGCCATTAATTCGCGCGCCGTATCCAGAATGTCGGGTGGCGCGTTTTCCTGGGCTTGCTGCGACTGCTGAGAAGCCGCGTACATCGGCTCTGGCTCAGGCTCGCGCTGCACTTCCACAATCACCGGCTCCGGCGGCTTGGGAATCACCATCTCCTCAAGCCACTTCTGTGTCTCGGGATTGGCCGTCGGCGTGTCGTCGCTCATGGTCCAGGTGGGAATCTCGGGAACGTCCTTGATCAGCCCCTGCACCATGGAAATGACCGCTGCTGAAATCGCCGAGTAGCTCGACTCGTAGCTCGCCTTCCATATATAGCGCTGTACATCGAGCCATCCACGTCCGCAAGGCTCGCCGGCGACGGCAATCGCTTCAGCCAGCAGTTCACTCCAGTTCGACTCGGAGGTCAGCCTCTTCAGATTCTGCCGCTGCTCGGTGGCCGGAGGTGCAAGAAAATCCCATGCCGGATAGCTGCCCGTTTCGCGAGTCTCGGCAAAGCGCAAGGCCGCCTGCAGCATATAGGCAACGGGGCTCGATGGATTGTCTCTCTGCAGGAACTTTGCGCAGGCCTGGATGCGCGCAAACGCGTCATCTTTGTCAACCGGCTCGGCAGAGAGCGACTTGGACGACTTCGGTCTGGCGACAGCAGCCGGAGCGGCTTCTGCGAAGCTTTCAACTTCAGCCGCTGCCTCCGGCTCTGGCTCCAGCTCTTCTTCAACTGCTTCTTCAGGCGCCGGCGCATCGGGCTCGGTCTTGCGCTTCTCGTTCAGCAGGCCGGTAACAACCTGCCCCACCTCTTCGAGCGCTGTACGCAACTTTCCAAATGCAGGTCCGTCGTCGCCGTACTTCTCTTCGCAGTAGACCTGCAACTCATCCATCGTCTCCAGGGAAGAGTGGATCGACGCCTCCATATTCACGTACCACGATTTGGGCGTGGCGTTGAATGACTTGTCGAACTCCTCGGCTGTCGGCTTGCCGTCGGCGATCGCCTGCTCGCGCTGAGCCGTCTTGGCGTCGTTGTACTGCGCATCGGCCTCGTAGCCGATGGATCGCGATTCCTTGTACTGAAAGTAGTTCAGCCCGTCGCGCGTGATCGGTGCCTCGCGGATTATGGCCGAGACGCGATTCGCAGTCCACTCGATGGGCGTGGCGCGCATGCCCGCATCGCCATCTTCGTCGATCTCCGGGTAAAGCGTATCCCAGAACTGTTCCTGCAGATCGCGAAGCAGCTGCAGGCACGGCTGAATCAGCCCGATGCCTTCTTTTTTGACATGGGCTTCGGTGAGCCACGCGGCCAGTTGCAGGTCTTTACTTTTGTTGGCCAGAGCCTCGCCGGCCAGCTTGATCACCTGGTTGTAATCGGCTCTCTTGACGCTGCGCGCCCATGCGCCGGTCGGAATCGTATCGTCGTCTTCAGTGCGGGCTTCTTTGATCTGGTCATAGACCTTCTCGTAGCGCAGATTCGCACCGGAAGGATTGTCGCCCGCAATCGGATTCAGTAGATCATCACGCAGTGGCACTTTCAGCCCTTTCGCCGGCGTGATCGAAGGTGAGCTTCCGCATCTCCAGGAACGGTACCTCTTCTTCTCCGCACAGCAGCAGCTTCTGGCCGGAGGGAAGTTGTCCGTATTCCTCGTCGTCCTGCCATACAGTGGTGCGGCCCAGCCGCACCTCATCGTCAGCGCTCTTCCATGAGAGCGGAGCGATTACGGGCAGCAGAACCTCGCCCAGGTCCTGCATGCGGAAATCCGCGGTCGTAGTCAGAATCGCGGGAATCCAAAGCAGGTCGCGCAGACGCTTGGGCGGCTCGGTTTCGATCGCCTCGATATAGGCATAGGGAATCCATGTGTAGCTGCCGGCAATAAAGGCCTCAAGATGAGCGCCGATGCGCGGATCGGCATCCGCGAAGCCCGGAAACTTTTCGCCGTTCAGCTCGCCCGAAGGAGACGGATGCGTTGAACCCACCGGAAACGTTCCGTTGGCGAACATGGCTTGCCGCTCGCGCTCGGCATGCAGAGCGGAACGATAGAGCATCGCCCCGGCCGCAGCCTGCTGGTTGGCGTCGGAGACAACGTTCAGATGTTTTTCCGCGCGATCGTAGTCGCCGGCAAAACACACAAGCTCGAACAGAAAAATGCGGCGCTTGGCGTCGAGTGGTTGCTTTTTCAACTCGTCGCCAAGCGCTTCGATTGCCGCTTGTAGTTTTCCTGCCCGGTAAAGAGAGAGCGCGTCCATACGCGGGCCGCCTTTAGGTAAGTTTGTTTGCCTTCGTGTCGTAAGTTACGGCGCCGGTGCTCGTGACGTTGCCCTGCTCGTTCTGCGTGGAGTAATCGATCTTGATCTCGTTATAGCTGAAAGACAGAGAAACCGTCGGAATCTCGCTCGAGCCGGAGATCTGCAGGCTGGTCACGTAGAGCTCCTTGAAATCGACTTTCAGGTACGGCTTGCCGTCGGCGCCGGACTTGATCGCGCTCATCGTACCGGTCTTGATGTGGGTACCGGCGCAGATCGACTTGAACAGCTTGGGAGTCGACTTGTCGAAGTAGGTCATGATCGAGAAATCCGACAGGTCGGCCTTGCCTGCGCCCGAACCACCAGTTCCCGAAACCGAAGACACCTGCGAGGCGCCCCAGCTCCAGCTCATGATCTGGATCTCGTTTTTGTGTTTATCGTCTGCGGATTCTCCGTCAATCGCGTCGAGTTTCAGAAAATAATCAACTGCCATCGTTACGCTCCTCTCAACCGGCTAATGCGTTGATCGCTTTGCCGAGTTCGCTTGCGCCAGCTAAATAATCTTTCCGTTATTTCCGCGCCGATGCGGGCAGGTCGGCCACCAGACGGAGCGAAACAGAAAGCTCGTCGAGTTGGAAATGCGGCTTCAGGAATGCTACTGCACGGTAGGCTCCAGGCTTGCCCGGAACTTCGGAAACCTGGATTGCAGCCTCACGCAGAGGATGGCTGGCCTTCGCCGCCTGCGACGCGTTGTCGTCGGAGACCACGTAGTTGCTGATCCACTGATTGAGGAACTTTTCGCAGTCCTGGCGGGTCATGAAGCTGCCGATCTTGTCGCGCATCATCGCCTTCAGATAGTGCGCAAACCGCGACATGGCCAGGATGTAAGGCAGTTGCGACGAAAGGCGGGCATTGGCGTTGGCCGCCTCTTTGTCGTAAAGCTTGGGCTTGTTGGCCGTCTGCACGCTGAAGAAGGCCGCGTAGTCGGTCCCCTTGCAGTGCACCAGGGGCACCAGTCCCTGATCGGCAAGCTCTTTCTCGCGCCGGTCGGTGATCGCCACTTCCGTCGGGCACTTCAGGGCCACGTCGCCCTCGTCGGTGCGGAACGTGTGCGCCGGCAGACCCTCCACAAGGCCGCCCCCTTCCACGCCGCGGATCGAAGCGCACCAGCCGTACTTGGAGAAGGAGTTGGTGAGCCGCGCCGCCAAACCATAAGCCGCGTTGCCCCACAGATACTTGGAGTGATCGCTGCCGTCCACCGCCTCTTCGTAGTCGAAGGCCTCGACCTGCTTGGTGTCCTTACCATAAGGCAGGCGCATGAGAATGTGCGGCAGAGTCAGTGCCACATAACGCGAGTCGTCCGACTGGCGGAAGCTCTTCCACTTGGCGTACTCCGTCGAGTCGAAGATCTTGCCGATGTCGCGCGGTGCACCCAGTTGCGTGTAGCTCGACAGGTTCAGAAGATCGGAGCTGGCCGCCGACATGAACGGAGCATGCGCTGCCGAGGCCACCTGCGAAATCCTCTCCAGGCACTCGATATCTTCCGGTCCGCGTCCAAACTCGTAGTCGCCGAGCAGCGCCGCAAACGGAGCGCCGCCAAACACGCCGAACTCCTCTTCGTACACCTTCTTGAACAGTGCGCTCTGATCGAACTCCGGCGCCCTCTGCAGATCCTTGAGCAGCTCGCGCTTGCTGGCGTTGAGCACCTTGATCTTGAGCATTTCGTTGGTTTCCGACTGGTCGATCAGGTACTTGATGCCGCGCCAGGTGCTTTCGAGCTTCTGGAAGGCCGGATAGTGCAGCACTTCGTTCAACTGGATGGAGATCAACCGGTCGATCTGCGCAATGCGGGCCTGAATACTGGCCTCGGCATCGCGGGTGAGGGTCATGTGGCCCTGAATCACCTGGCTGACGAATTCCTTGACCATGTCACGGCCGCGCTCCAGGCTCGCCGCATCGCGGTTGAACCGGCCCTGGGACACAATCTGGTCGAGAAGACTCTGTTCTTCCTGCGTTGTTGACGCTGCACCTGCTGCCGCTGCAGCCGCTTCTTGTGCGCTCATTCAGCACCTCCGGTCTTGCCCATTTCCGCCTTCAGCTTATCGCGGGTTTCGGTGTTTGAAACCGCTTCGAACAGCGCCTCGTCGAGCTTGTCATTGCCCTGCAGGCTGCCGCGCAGGTCAGAGAGCTTCGTGCGCAGATCGAGCAGTTCCTTGAGCGGGCCAACCTGCTTAGCCACGTTCTCGGGCGAGAAATCATCCAGGCTCTCGAACTTGAGGTTGACCTTGATCTGTCCGGCGTTCGGATCGTCACTCAGCTTGTTCTCAACCGCGTACGCCAGATGCGGCTGCATGCCTTTGAGCACGGTGTCGAAGTTGTCGGGGTTGATCTCCACGAATTTCCGATCCTTCAGGGCAGCAAGAGGCTGCTCGGGCTGCCCGGTTAGATCTCCAAGAACGCCCATCACGAAGGGCAGTTCCTTCAGCTCGATTGCGTCGCCGATCTCGACGTCATAGGTGATGTGCACGCGTGGTGAACGGACGCGATCAAGTTTGTGCTGAGTGCTTTCTTTGGCCATGTCTATCCCCCGGGGCCCTGATTGCGCGTGGAAGACGCGCGACTGTATCTTAATTCGTTTTTTGGAACCGGCAGGAGCATACCCGTGCCGGGCTAATTAATGCCGCTGATCGAAACTAACACAAGAACTTATTTTGAGGGTCAGGGAAGTCCTTGCGTCCGAATCGGAAGCGAGTTGATTATTGAATGAGAAGAAATCGGTGTCAAGTCAAAAAGCTGCTTACAGAAGTACCATTCACTTCATAGTGCCGGTTTGTTGCAATTCGTTTCATCCGTCGGGCTGACAGTCCGTTGGCCCGTGCCTCAGTGTATACTCGTTTCCCGGACAGAAAGAAATCATGAGACAGCTACAGCCAGTCGTGTGGTCGAAGGGAGTGTTCCTGTCGCCGCAGCATCTGCAGGCGCAGGACCGCTTTTTTGAAGACACCCTCCGCTTCCTCTCAGGCGCCCTCTCGTATCGCAACTGGGGA
Source organism: Occallatibacter sp. (assembly GCA_035546015.1). Lineage (GTDB taxonomy): Bacteria > Acidobacteriota > Terriglobia > Terriglobales > Acidobacteriaceae > Telmatobacter. Next base: position 820 of record DASZXD010000124.1, on the reverse strand, counting down.
TTCGCCTCACTGCAGATCGACGCGGCCGGTCTGAGCCAGGGCATCCTCAACGTGCAGGAAGCCTCCGGTATCTTTCCCGACGGCCTCATGCTCGACATGCCCGCCTCCGACGCACCGCCGGCTGTCCGGACGCTCGACGAATGCTTCTCTGACGGCCGCAAAACCTGCGCCTTCTTTCTCGCCGTGCCACAGGATCGTCCGGGCGGCATCAATGTGGCGCTGCAGCGCGGCGGCGCCAGCACCCGCTTTTACTCCGAGCTGCAGATGCTGCGGGATGAAAACAGCTCAGGCGTCGAAAAGCCCATCTCTCTTGCGCGCAAGAACCTGCAGATTCTGGCCGAGGGTGAAAACCTCGAGGGTTCCGTGCTGCTGCCACTGGCTGAGATTGAGCGCACTGAGGCCGGCGGCTACCGTCACGAATCCAAATTTGTTCCGCCGCTCTTGAACATCAAGGGCAACGAGCTTATTACCGGCATTCTGCGCGGCCAGATCGAAACACTGGTGGCGCGCAGCAGCCAGCTTGCCGGCTCGCGCCGTCAGCGCAACCAGTCCCTGGCCGACTTCAGCGCATCCGACATCGCCAACTTCTGGCTGCTCTACACCATCAACGCGCATCTGCCCGTGGCGCGCCACATGCTCGATGCCTCCACAGTGCATCCTGAAGGGCTGTTCCTGCACATGCTCACGCTGGCCGGCGCGCTTACCACCTTTTCGTCCAAATTCGAATCGCGCGATCTGCCCAAGTACGAGCACGAAAAGCCCGGCCCTTGCTTTCTGGCGCTCGACGCCGCCATCACCGAGCTGCTCGAAACCGTGGTGC
>DASZXD010000123.1:0-4694 GCA_035546015.1 Occallatibacter sp. | reverse complement strand
AATCCACGCGATCGTTCCCCAACCCGGTCTGGGAACGGTCGACGCCCGCCAGAATGGTCAATGGATCGCCCGTCTGGAACGAGTAAATGCCGGTCCATTGCCAGCCGCCAACGATGTTATGCATCAATGCATTGGAGCCGGTCAGCTTAGGCAGATTCCACACGAACGACGCCACCAGCCGATGCGTGTGATCGAAGGTCGCAGGTCCGGTCTCGAAGGCATGCTGCTGCGGGTTGTAGAACGACATGCCGGACCCCTTGCTCGATCCGACATCCGTGATGCCGCCATTCTCGGCCAATCCGTAATCCTTTGCCTTGGAATAGGTGTAATTGGCAAGCAACGTGATCTGATTCAGAATGCCGTTGCTGCCCGTTGGCCTCTTTTCCAGATCGATCTGAAGGCCGTTATAGTTGTTGGCGCCGGTGTTCCGATTCTGATAGATGTCGCCGAATGGCTGATAAGGCCGCCGCGCCTGAAGCGACGCCGAGCTGCCCGCCGTGTAGATACCCGGGTTCAGATCCACATCCTGGCGCAGATGGGTGCCGCGTGTTCCGACATAGGAGAAGTGCGCCACCGTATCGGCCCGCAACTGGCGCTCGAAGGTGATATTCCAGTCGTAGACTTCAGGCGTGGTCCACCTGACGCCCGGTTGCAGTCCATAAACAACCGGATTGGCCACGAACGTTGCGTTTTTGGGGACGTTCTTGAGGATGAAGCGCTGTGGGAAGCCGGAAACGAAGCTCGGATAGTTCACCAGTGGATTGCCAAGTGCGCCAATCTGCGAAGCTCCGGAGGGCGAATCGTTCAAGTCGATCCGCAGGCTGAAAGGCGCCGAAATAGCCGCGTCATTCAGGAACAAGCCAGGCAGCCGGGAGTAATAGAACATGCCTCCGCCGGCGCGGATCGACATTTTGCCACTTCCGGTTGGATCGTAAGCAACGCCAATGCGCGGAGCGAAGTTATTGAAGTCGCCGGATTCCCCACGGTCGGGAACTGAGACTCCGTTGTACTTATCGCCCACGAACATCAGGCCCGCTGGTGCACTCGGAACGATGGATGAATGAACACCTGCAGCTTGCGCATCCGGGAAGAACTGCTCGATGCGCCCCCATATCTCCTTCATGACCTGCTGCGGCTCCCAACGCAAGCCATAGTCCAGCGTGAGGCGCTGTGACATCTTCCACTTGTCGTTGACGAAGACGCCCGTTGGGTTCTCGCGCGAGTCAGAGAAATCGCCCGAGGTCTGGCTGAACGTGTGTTGATATCCCATCAGGAAGTTCGCCATCGATATGCCTGACACGTCGTTTGTAAAGTTGAAGCTGCCGTTTTCGAGATCGGTGTTGTTGATGTTCGACTGATCCAGTTCGAGTTCGTAGCCAAAAGTGAGATTATGCTTTCCCTTCGTCCAGGTAAGTAACTCGCGCAGGCCAGCGGAATTTCTCACGAAGATGGCATCAGTGAAGTTGCCGATACTGAAGTCGCCGGCCACCGAAAAGCTGCGCATTCCGCTCTGCGCCTTGGGCAATTGCCAGATGCTTGAGCCGAAGGTGGTCATATCCGGGGTCGAACCTCCGGGTCCTCCCTGCTGACCGCGATCTGAGGCCGAACGTACTGCATCCAGCGTGAGAGAGTTGACTAGATCGGACGTAAAGATTCTTGTGTAGCCGACGGTCCAGTTTTGCGTCTGAATCGTCGAGCCCGGTCCGACAGTAAGCAGGTTTTTCCCGTCGTAGGTCGGCGCGTGTTTATAGCGGTTGAGATAGAACCGGCCAAACAGCCGGTCCTGCCCTCGAAATACCTGATCGAAGCGAGCAATATACTCGTCAAAGTTCTGCTGCAGCGGCGTGCCGTAGGTGACAAATCCGCTCGAAGAGGCCGAAGAAATCGGCAGCAGCTTGGCCATGGCAAGCGCGACTTTGTCGATTTCGTTCGATGGAACCACGTTGTTGGTGGCAAGAGCGGAGTGATCGAACGGATACTGGCTGAGCGTTGCCGTCTTGTTGCCCAGAGGATTATTCGCTGCATTCGCGGTCAGATAATTGGTGAAATCTCCTGTCAGGTTGGCCGGTATCGGGACGGTCGCATTGCTGGCATTGTTCTGACTGCGGACGATCGTTTTTTGCCATCCGAAGAAGATGAAGCTGGTGTTCTTGTGAATCGGACCGCCGATCGTAGCGCCGAACTGATTGCGCTTGAGCGGATCTTTCGCGTTAGCAAAGTAGTTACGTGCATTGAAGACCCGGTTCCGAACAAACTCGAACGCATCACCGTGCCATGAGTTTGTGCCGGACTTTGTAACGACGTTCACCACCGCACCGGCGTTGTTACCATATTGCGCGTCAAAGCTGTTGGTCTGAACGCTGAATTCCTGCAACGCGTCGGGGAACGGGAAGGGAAGATTCACGTTGCTCATCAGGTCTTCGTTGTTGGCGCCGTCAAGGTTGTAGCCGATCTGGTCAGGCCGGGCACCGTTCACGGCAATCGCTTCGGCGCCAGGAATCTGTTTGGTGTCGCCCTGAAGTGCTCCGGAATTGTTCGCATTCGCCGATATAGCGCCCGGGACCAGAAGCGTAAGATCGGCGGCATTCCGCCCGTTCAAAGGCAAATCAATTACACGGGAGCTCTCAATCACCTGGCTGAGTTCCTGGCTCACCGTATTGACCTGCACCGCCGACTCCTGGACGGTCACCTGCTGCGTCTGTTCTCCAACCTGCAGGCGTACATCCATGTTCCGGATCTGGTCCGCGAGCAGAACCACGTCCTGCACATACCGCTTGAAACCGGCCGCCTCCACTGAAACCGTGTACACCGCCGGTGGCAATGAGGGAATGTTGAATTGTCCATTGCCGTTGGTCGTATCAATGCGCACAGCGGAGGTGTTTTTTTGTGTCACCGACACCTTGGCGCCCGCGATTACAGCGCCCGAAGGATCTGAGACCGTTCCTGTAATGGCGACGTTACCTCCGCCCTGCGCGAATGCGCCGGCGGTCAGGACGAGTGCCATCATTGAAACTGCAATTCGTATACGCCACATAAGACTCCGACCTCCATCAAGACCCGTTTGTTTCATCTTTCCTCCGCACAGGAATTCGTCGATTCCTGGTAAGTTGCTTGAGTTTCAAACTGATAGATTCAACTCTCAACCCGTACCAAGCGAGCCTTCGCTGACCCTACATGAAGAGATTGGCTACACATTGGAGCAGACAATTTTTGGTGGCCCGAAGTATATGAATCCCCAGTAAAAGCTGTCAAGCATAAAGCGATTTATCTAATAAGACATTTATAATCAGCCACCTGACTTCGACGGGCTCTTCATCGTACATGCCGCAGCAGTCTGGAAAAGTGCATTTTGCTTCATATTTTATCCATGGGTACAATTAATGCGAACCGCTGAGGGGCATCTCCAATTTGTAAGAGGAACGCTCTCTGCCTCCTCTTGATCCGGAAGAACTGACTGCACCTGCAAATTGCTCATCGGTCGTGGGTCGAGAAAACGCTACGGCGTTCGTCCGGGTAATATGGAATGCCAGAAGCGCCGCCGGTGCGAGCCGGTAGATTCCGGTTCCGCGTTTTTAATGCAGTGCAAGTCAGACATGGCAGCGCGGAACGGTTATTTTGAATTCATGAGCACACAGAGATGCGCGTAACCGACAAACCGGCTCCATTTCACCGTGCTGTCGCCTCCAGTGAAACGGCACGCGAGATCAACCGCGACATCCTTTTGCATACGATCCATCTGCATCAGCCCGTGAGCCGTGCCGATCTGGCGCGGCTCACAGGACTGCAGCCGAGCACAGTCTCGGTCATCATCGGCCAACTGATCGAAGAAGGATGGGTGCTGCCCGGCACGCTGGGCCGCCTGCCTCGCGGACGCCGGCCCACGTTTGTGACGCTCAATGATCGGCATGTGACGCTGGCTGTCGATCTGAGGCCAGAGAACGTGAACCTGGCTGTGGTCGATATCAACGGCAAGACCCTCAGCCGTGACTCCATCTCTCTCTCTACGCAAAGCGGTTCCAGGACTGACGTTCGTAAAGCGATTCAGACGATCGCCAAAGCCGCGCGTCCGCTGCGTGCCGCCGCAGGAGATCGCCAGTTTCAGGGCATTGGCGTGAGCGTCTCGGGCCGCGTGGACCACAAGACGCGCCGGTTACTTTTTTCGCCTAACGTGCCGTGGACGCAGATCGACCTCCATGCCGAGCTCGAGAAGGCGCTGGAGTCGCCTATCGAGATGGAGAACGCAGCAAACGCCTGTCTCTTCTCTGAGCGCTGGTTCGGTAACTTTGGCGCCGTCTCCAACATGATTGTCGTCTCCGTCTCGGAAGGAATTGGTACCGGGCTCCTCGTAGATGGACGCATCGTGCGTGGCCGCGATGACATGGCCGGAGAGTTCGGCCACATGCCGCTCGAAGAGAGCGGACCGGTCTGCGGCTGCGGCAACACCGGTTGCTGGGAAACCTTCGCCTCAAACCGCGCCGGTCTGCGCTACTATCGAGAACTGGTTCCTGAGAGCAGGCTTGCGTCTTTTCAGGAGCTGCTCGATCTGGCCAAGGGCGGTGATGTGCGCGCTCTGCGCTCCATCGACAAGATGATGCACTATCTCGCACGTGGTCTTTCCATGCTGGTGGCAGGCTTGGCGCCTGAAGTCATCATAGTGGTTGGCGACTGCACAGCGCTGTGGCCGCGCATCTGCC
>DASZXD010000122.1:0-4182 GCA_035546015.1 Occallatibacter sp. | reverse complement strand
TAATGCTAAGGGTTGTATGCGGCGTGCCACGCCAACGTCACGAGCAAAGCGGGTCGCGCACGGCACGCCGCATACAATCCTATTGGACTAAACCGCCTGAGGGCGGGCGCTATGGGGATTGGTTCAAAACATCTCGGCTGTGGCAGGTGCGTCGTAGCCTCCATCGGCTCGCATATGAGCGGGAGCCGTCTGGAAGGATCGGTCGGCCGCATACACCCGCACTCTTCGGATGATCGCATCAGCCGATTTTGTGGACGCTGGACAGAGCGCTGGCGCAAGCCGTCCTTGCCTTGTCGTCGTCCGTGCGCAAAGGAACCGGCTGGCGCAATGTGTCATGAAGTGTCCAAGCCTCCAGCTGAAATCAAAAACTCTCTGGCAAATCGCTGATCCAAATCACCGAGCCAATGCATGTGCCCGCGTTTGCAGCGCGGACATGGCGGGAACGCTATCGCGCGCACCTCGCCATGCTCCTGCTCCGCGATGTCGGGTGCTTCCGCCATCTCCTTTAACAGTTGGCGGCAGCGCGCCAGATTCTTCGCGCGGCGGCGGTTGGCCATCAAGCCGTAGTAGCGGATGCGCACGAAGGCTCGCGGGAGCACATGCAGGAGGAATCGCCGTATGAACTCCGCGGCCTCCAAGGTCATCGTGCCGCGGCGGCCGTCGCGCGCGTAATCTTTCCAACTGAAAGTCACCTTGCCATCCTGCATCGCCAGCAGCCGGCGGTTCGAGATCGCGATCCGGTGCGTGTAACGCGACAGATATTTGAGCACTTGAAGAGGACCGCCAAAGGGAGGCTTGGCGTAGACGACCCATTCGTTGCGAACCGATTCATCGAGTAAGCGCTCCAGCGCCGCCGGTTCTGCCAGCGGCGCGAGTTGCCCGTGAAAGCGCAGTTCCCCTTGTTCCGCCGCCATCTTGAGCCCGTCGATGAACTTGCCGCGAAACACGCGGCTGAGCACGCGCACCGGCAAGAAAAAATTGGATCGGCCGGCGACCCACGCGGCATTGCCCGGCGCAAGTCCGCCGCCGGGCACGATGCAGTGGACGTGCGGATGATGCAGCAGGTTCTGGCCCCAGGTATGAAGCACCGTCAGGAAGCCGACCTGCGATCGCAACCGCCGCGATGCCACTTCCAATAGCGTGGCGGCGACGGCGCGGAAGAGCAGATTGTAGATCGTCACCGGATTCTGCAGCGCCAGCGGCGCAAGGACGCCCGGCAGCGTGAAGACCACATGGAAGTACGGCACCGGCAGAAGTTCGCCGGCGCGGGCGTCGAGCCATCGCGCGCGGGCCGGCCCCTGGCACTTGGGGCAATGCCGGTTGCGGCATGAGTTGTAGGAGATCGCCTGGTGGCTGCACGCGTCGCACTGTTCCACATGCCCGCCGAGTGCGGCGGTTCGGCACGCCATCACGGCGCGCATGACTTTGCGTTGCCGGGGCGAAGCCTTGTGGGTCATGAGATATGTCGCGGCGTGCTGCCGGAAGACGTCGGCGACCTCCAACGGAGGTCGGGTCGTCATCGGCGCTCCAGGTTCTTTACAAGATCCAGCGGACTTTGGGTGCGGCTGATCATGCGCGTCGAAACCCGCGTGTACAACGCGGTGGTCTGCGGACTGGCGTGACCCATGAGCGCCTGGATGACGCGCAGATCAGTCCCCGCTTCCAGCAGATGCGTTGCAAAGCTGTGGCGCAGCGTGTGCGGCGTGATCTCTTTAGCGATCCCGGCGCGCACTTGCGCTTCTTTGCAGGCGCGCTGCACCTGGTCGACGCTCACCGGCTTGTGCAGCGACTTGCCTGGGAACAGGAAAGTTTTGGGCCGCGCCGACCAGCAATAATGTTGCAGCATCTCCCAGAGCACCGGCGAGAGCATGGTGTAGCGGTCCTTACTGCGCTTGCCTTGGCGCACATGAATCACCATGCGCTGCGTATCGAGATCGCTCAGATGCAGGGCGAGGGCTTCCGAGACGCGCAGGCCGGCGGAGTACGCCGTCATGAGAACCATGCGGTGCTTGTAGCAGATGATCTCCGCGAAGAATCTTCCCACTTCCTCGGTGCTGAGTACCACCGGCAATTCGTAAGTGCGCTTGGGGCTGCGCAGATCCGCGACCACTTCGCCGCGGCGCAGCACCCAGCGGAAGAGATAGCGCAGTGCCGCCAGCGACTGGTTGTAGGTATTCCAGGCAACCTTCCGCTTCTCGATCAGGTGAAGCAGATACTCGCGCACATGCTTGTGGTTGAGCGATTCGGGACTCTTCTTGAAGTGGCGTGCGAACTGCGACACGGCCTGCACGTAACACTCGATAGTGTGGGGAGCGTAATTGCGCAACGTCATCTCTTCGATCATGCGCTTCCGCAACGGCGTCATAGACACTCTCCTTTCAAGTAATGGACTACCCGCCGGAAATCACCCGACATCGTCCCACAAGGAGAAATAGAGCGCTAAAAGAAGTGATTCCGGCCCCGCAAACCAGAGGGCGGTAAATCCAGACGAAAAAGGGGGCATAATAGGTGGGACCGGGATAAGCATTCCCGAGGAGCCTGCTCTTTACGGTGCTGCCATCCCTCCCAAGCGGCAACCCGGCCGCGCCCGCGAATCACCCACCGCGCAGCGGTTTAGTCCAATAGATGAGGGGGATTTAGCTCCCACTTCAGGGCAGTTGGGATCCTCTCGATTGCCTCCCCTTCCTTTATTCATTTCATTCGATTCTCGATTCCGTGGCGTGGACGTTCCGCGCTGCGACCCATTTCTATTCCAATGAAGGAGAACCCATGTCAGAAATCCCTGTTGTAAGCACTCGGAATATGACCGACGCGGAGACCAGAGTGCGTCGCCAGCCGCGAGCTCTGGAAATCCTGCGAGACCAAGAGCCCGAATTGGCGGACTACGCCGCAGAAAAGCTGGCGAATATCGAGCGAGCACTCGACGAACTCTGCGCCCACCGAGAAGAAACTCGCCTCGTCTATCACCGCTTTGAAACCCTTTTGCTCATCTGTCTCGACGCTCAGCGCCGAGCACACATCGACAAAGCAGCGGCCGCCATTGCCGGGGATGCGCGTACCGCATACAACCTCCCGCATGGCCTTCAGGTTCACAACGCGCCGCGGCCCACGATGACATGCCGCAGCGATCTCGCCCCGCTGTAACTACACGTGGCACTCGCCCCACTTTCAGAATTTCACCCTACATAGGAGTAGATCTATGTCAAACGATGCGCCAGCAGTGCGCCGTCACCTGACTGAATTTACCTGCAAGTTTATCCGCACTCCCGCCGGCCTTGTCGCTCAGCGTGGGCAGATTCCAACAGCGCAGACCTATCCCATTCCGCGCATTCCACAATCGCTGATCGACTTTCTCATCGGCGTCGGCATGCACTTTTACAACGAGAGCACGCGATGTCTATCCGCGATTCTCCACTTGGATTTGGAAAACGGTCACTGGTCGTTCGCCATTCCGCCGCAGCGCTGCCATGCGACGCATGCAACGTGGTCACTGAAGGCTGAGGATCTTAGCGAGATTTCCGACGGCTATTTTATTGCCGGCAGCGTACAAGTTGTCGCCGGTGTGGAAGAAGAACCGCCCTTGGAGGAATCGTTCAACTTCGACGGCGTGCACATCGTAATCCGGCTCGACGACGGCCGCTTCAGCGTCGGGCTGATCGTTATCGCTGGCGGTGAACGTTGCGACCTTTCGCGCATTCAGATCGTCCACAATCAACTCGAAAACTTGATCGAAGCGGCCCTGCCCGATCTGACCGCGCCATTCGATCCTTCCGCCCCGAAACAGTAGGTTCATCAATCACTTTATCGATAAGGAGCTTTCCCCATGAATACCATCTGGCAGAGCCACGCTGCGCGCATCGTCCCAGGCGATCCATTGGTCGTCCTCGACCCGCGCGGGATCTTTCAGCCCTCGAGACTGCCTCGTCTGCCCCTTAGTCTTGTTTCTCATGCACAGGATTTCTTTCATCACTGTTACATGCGATACGGCCGGTGCATCGCAGCTCTGTTGATTCTCAACATGCGATCAGGCGAATGGACATCGCCACGTATTCCCCGCCAGACTTGCGGTACTCAGTGCGTCTGCGCGATACAAGCATCGGCTCTCTCCGAGTTGCCGGCTGACTATCGCGTGCTGGGCTCTTTGCAGTCGATCGTCGCCGAAGTAACCCCCCTTCGTTTTCC
>DASZXD010000121.1:0-25236 GCA_035546015.1 Occallatibacter sp. | reverse complement strand
TAAACGCCATTACCAAGTCGGGTACAAATGCGCTTCACGGCGACCTGTTCTACTATCTGCGCTATCCCGATTTGAATGCTCTTGATCCGCTGACTAAATACAACGCCCTTTACAACCAGCCGAATCCTGTAATCAAGTCATTCCTGCTTACGCAACCCACTCACCAGCAGCAGCAGTTTGGCGGCTCTGTGGGCGGACCCATCATGAGGGACCGGCTGTTCTACTTCTTCACCTACGACGGATTCCGTAAGGTGGGCAAGGCGCTGTACACGGACTCGAATTTCATCTCGACGACACCTTCTGGGGTAACAAAGAGCACAACCACGATTACGCCTGATCAGTGTCCCATCGCGGGAGCTGCGAATTACACAGCACCCCAAAGCAACCCGAATGCTTACATTACTTCGGCACAGTGCACGGCCGCCATCAACTTCCTGATCAGTCAATCGACGGCTGCGCCGTCGCGCGTCGCCAAAGAAGATCTCTTTTTCCCGCGCCTTGACTACCATATCAACAGCAGGAACGATGCATTCATTGACTATAACTTCGCCAACTATCAGTCGACATACGGATACAATTCATCGGCGACTTTCAACAATGCTTCACCTTCGTCGAACGGAGTGACGTACTATCACGAGCGCTTCCTGGTCGGTGGTTGGACAACGCAGATCGGCAGCGCCAGCGTAAATAACGTCCGCGGCCAGTGGAGCCGCGATCTGGAGACGGCCGGAGCGAATGCTTCCGGCCCCTTTGTGAGCATGGGGACAGTCTCGTTCGGCATGCCCAACGCGTTGCCCCGTATTGCCGAGCCCGACGAGCATCGCCTGCAATTGACTGATGTATTCTCGACAGTCAGGGGGCGCCATACCTTCAAGTTCGGTGGCGACTTCAATGTGGTCCACGAGGTGATGATCAACCTCTACCAGGGCGGCGGCCTTTATGGTTACGGGGAAGCCAACAACGTGCTCAACTTCCAGGATTGGGCACTCGACGCGTTTGCAGGCCAGTCGGGTGACACCGATCCTTATGCTGGTTACCACTACAGCACATTGGTGCAGACCATTGACAAGGTGAATACGGCGCCTGGGACGCAGGGCAAAGATGATTTCTGGATGAAGATGTTCGACGGCTTTGCCGAAGATTCCTGGAAAATCAGGCCCAATCTCACATTGAACGCAGGCGTGCGTTACGACGTTCAGTTGACGCCGAATCCCGGTCTGGTCAACCACCTCTTCGATCCAATTTCGTCGGAGTACACCAGCTCAATCAAAAATGTGCTGAACCGGGTTCAGCCGCGTGTAGCTTTCTCATGGTCGCCATATGATGGCACCGTCGTGCGCGGTGGCTACGGCCTGTTCTCGGCTCTCAACCAGGGCAGCACCTACTATGCCATGCGCGTCGAGAATGGTGTAGTTCAGTTGAACTACACGTATTTAGGTTGCTACAACTCGAAGGCGGGCAATTCGTGGGCAAACACAACATGCCCAACCGCCCCAACCCCCGGAACCTTGCTGCAATATCCGAATCTCCCTGCAACGCCTGCTGGTCCGCCTCTCAGCCAAGCCCAGTACCCTACCGGCGGAACTGCTCCGACGGTCACCCCACTCACTGTGAACCCGAGCTATAGCTTCCATGGGCTGAGCCCGAACTTTGTTCCGCCTTACGCGCACGAGTGGGATCTGAGTGTGGAGCAGGCATTTCCTGGCAAACTGTCTCTGCAACTGGGATACGTGGGCACGCGTGGTATGCGGCTACCGGTCTTCGTCGATGCCAACCTCGTCGGGGTCAAGCCGAGCGGCGTCGCCAGCTATGCAGTGCAGGATGCGAGCAACACGGTAACAAAAGTCATCACGGTTCCGGTCTACCGTCCATCCGATCGGCGCAACGCTTCGCTGGCTAGTTTCAATACCGGATTCAGCGTGGCCAACACTTGGTATAACGCCATGGCCGTGTCGGTGCGGCGTCCGTTCGCCAACGGGCTCGAGATTCTGGCTAACTATACCTGGGCGAAAGCAACCGACACTGGCCAGGTGGGCGGCGCCAATGGCACGTTTTATGGCGGCGATGTTCCATCCGATCCCAACAACATCAAGTTTGACAACGGGCCGTCGGATATCGATATACGCAATCGCGCTAATATCACCTTCGTCTACAAGCCGACATTCAGAGTAGCGAATGCAGTCGCGAACAATATTGTGAATGGTTTCCAGTTTGCTGGAACCGAGATCGCTTCAGGCGGCGAGCCGATTTACATGGGCGTTTCTGGGACGATCTACTCGGGCAACGGCGCTTCGACGAGCTTTGGTGACCAAGGTGGTATCTTTGGCGGCGCCATCAGTTCCGGATCGGGTGGCGCGACCAATGGGCATCCTCCCCAAATAGGGCGCAACAGCATCTACATGCCTGGTTTCAACGACTTCGACCTGCGTGTATCGCGCGAAATACCCATCCATGAAAATATCCACTTGCAGTTCAACGCTGAAGCGTTCAATCTGCTCAACCGCAGAATTATTACCGGCGTAAACAGCACCTATACCACCTTCCTGGCGCCAGGAAAGAGCGTGACGACTTCAACAGGAGCTACGTACACCTGCCAGACAATCGGTCTGCCGTCGGGGTCGCAGCAGCAGACTGGCTGCTTTGTGCCATACCAGGGTACAGGCCTGTCAGCCTTTGGCGCGCCATCCAGCACCAGCAGCAGCAACCTTTACGGCTCGCGCCAGTTGCAGATGTCGGCCAAGCTGTTCTTCTAACCTCACAGCCAGTATCAGCAAAGAGCGGCAGCTTCGGCTGCCGCTTTTTGCGCTCTGGCAAAGAATGATCCGCCTCGCATCCCCATCGGCGATACTGGAAGCACGGGAGCGCCGCATCTTTCCTTAAGTCCGGCGGCGAATTGCCAGGTGCCTTCAGCTACTGAACAACTCGTCTCCATCGATCAGATCCGCGCTGCCGCATCGCGCATTGCCTCCATCGCCATCCGAACGCCGCTGCTTCGCGCGCCGTTTCCCGGTCTGGATGACCGCCAGGTCTGGCTCAAGGCCGAAAGTCTGCAGCCCATCGGCGCATTCAAGATTCGCGGCGCTGCGAACAAGATTCTCCAGCTCACACCCAATCAGATTGCCCGAGGAGTCATCACTTATTCGAGCGGCAATCACGCGCAGGGCGTAGCCTATGCCGCACGCGAAGTTGGTGCAAAGGCAGTCATCGTCATGCCGTCCAACGCGCCGGCCATCAAGCGCGCCGCCACGCTCGCGCTTGGTGCTGAAGTCGTCGATGTCGGCGTAGCCTCGAGCGAGCGTCTTGCCGTCGCCGAACAGCTCGTCCGTGAGCACGGCTATGTCGTCATTCCACCTTACGACGACGAGCAGATCATCGCCGGCCAGGCTACCTGCGGCCTCGAAATCGTGGAAGACCTGCCCGATGTCGATCTCGTCCTCTCGCCTGTCTCCGGCGGAGGCCTTTTGAGCGGCGTGGCCGCAGCCGTCAAACAGCTTAGTCCGCGCGCCAAGGTCTTCGGCATCGAGCCCGAACTGGCTGGCGATACTGCCGAGAGCTTCCGTACCGGCTCCATCGTTACCTTGCCTGCTGAACTCACCAGTCGCACCATCGCCGATGGCCTGCGCACGCAAAGCGTTGGAGAGCGCAATTTTGCGCATATCCGTGCCTTTGTGGACGGCATTGTCACCGTCACTGAAACCGAAATCCGTGCCGCCATGCGTGCTATAGTGGCCGCAACGCGCCTGGTGCCCGAGCCCAGCGGCGCCGTCACCACAGCCGCTCTGCTCTTCCACTCGCACGAGCTGCCTGGATACAAAAAAGCTGCAGCCATTGTGAGCGGCGGCAACGTAGACCCCGCTCTGCTGGCTCAGGTGCTCACCGAATCCACTGAATAGCGTCGTTCGAATATGATTCTTTGCGTGATGAATCGCCGCATCTCTGCTTCTCTATTGCTTCTGACCTGTATTGCGTTGCCTGTGTCGGCTGAAAAAAAGCCACAGCAGCCGGTCAAGCCTATGGCCGGACCCCGCGCTACCGTGCTCCGCATTACGCCCCTCTACGTCTCGCCCGACCCAAGCGCGCAGCGCGTCGACAAAGTGCAGATAGGCCGTGAAATGGTCGTCGCAGAAAAGAGCGGCCCCTGGATGCGCGTCTACGCCAACACCGATATCGAAGAGCTGCGCAGCAAAGACACGCCCGAGATCGGCAGCGACGACGATACGCCTCCGCCCATCTCCGGCTGGTTGCAGGCCAAGGGCATTGTCGAAGAGTCCACACCCAACGGCGATCAGATCATCATGGGAGCCGCCGCCAACGAAGAAGCTCTCGCCTCGGATCCGCGAGGTCCCGCGAACGCAGCGCAGAGTGCGCGCCTGCTCTATCGCCGCGTTGCCGAGATGTTTCCCAACTCACCGCTCGCGCCGCAGGCTGCCTGGCGCGCCGCAGACATCGAATGGCAAATTGAGAAGGCCGACGCTGCCACGCGCCCTTCGGCTCGCGAGAAAGACCCCTACATGCGCGACCTGATGGATGAGGACGAACTGCGCAAGGTCATCAAATACTATCCGGGCACACGCTGGGCCGCTCTGGCCGCGTTCGATCTCATCGACAACAAGCTCTGCGGCGACTGGCAGGGTTCTGAGCAGTGCCCGGCAAAGGAAGCCGACGTGTACGAAAAGTACGCTGACCAGTATCCTGACGGCCCGCGTACCGCACAGGCTCTCTATGACGCCGTCTACCGTGCCGCCGTGCTCACCAACATGTTCCAGGCTGACGGCAACGACAAAAAAACCGATCAGGCCCACGACCATGCACGTGAACTCACAGACCGCCTCAAGCAGCACTTTCCCGATTCGGACTACACCTTGCGCGCTGGAATGCTGGTGTACAAGTTGGATCAGGGTGTGCCCGTCTTCGGGATCGACAAACAATAGTTGCCCAGAAGTTAAAAATTGATCGGCAATCGATCCGGAGGCAATAATCGGAGTGTCGATTGGCGCCCTTGCGCGTTCCACGCCGACCGCTTCATGGAGGCTTTTTGAATCTGTATTTCATCTCTGTCCTGTTGGGAATCGTAGAAGGCCTTACCGAGTTCCTCCCCATCAGTTCCACAGCACACCTGCGCATCTCTGAAGCATTGATGAAGATACCGCTCGACGATCCCTACTGGAAGATGTACACCATCGTCATACAGGCCGGTGCGATACTTGCACTCTGCCTTCTTTTTCTCACCCGCATACTCGACTTTCTTCGTACCTTCCCTGAGGGTGAAGACGGACGGCACACCTGGCTTGACCACCCCATCTCGCTTACACTCGTTGCCTTTGCCTGCACCTCTGTGCCTGCGCTGCTTCTGCATAAATGGAGTGAGAAAAATCTGGGCAGCCTCACCGCCATGGCTCTGGCGCTCCTCGTAGGTGGCATCGTTATGTGGGCCGTCGACATATGGTCTGACGGCCGCGATCCAGACACCCTGCACGTCGAGCAAATGTCCTTCGGCCAGGCCGTTTGGGTAGGCCTCTGCCAGACCCTCTCGGCTGTCTTTCCCGGCGCGTCTCGTTCCATGACCACCATCGCTGCCGGCCAGATGGTGAGCCTCGACCGTCCTGCAGCGCTCGAGTTCAGCTTTTTGCTCTCCATCCCGACAATGATCGCTGCCACCGGCTGGGACCTTATCAAGGAGGTTCATCACGGTAGCGCTTCCAGTGCTGCCGCGGCTCATGTCGTTATGAACTCCCAGCGCTGGATCGTGCTCCTCATCGGCGCCGTTGTCTCTTTCATCGTTGCCCTTGGCGTGGTCGAGTGGTTCCTGTATTGGGTTCGCCGCCATGGTTTTGCCATCTTTGCCATTTATCGCATTCTGCTGGCCCTGGCGCTGCTGATCTTCGGTGCAAGATTCGTCGGTGCCTGAGGCAACTCCGCCGGGGGTGGACATCATGGTTCCCCCCGCCTCCTTTTGCCCGGATTCAACCTCGCAGGCGCGGATAATAAAAGCTGCTCTGGGACTTTTTGCCCGCTCCAGCGACTGGCCGGTAAGTTGTCTGCGCGGCTGTCTTGAGAGCGGAAGCGCCATCGCATGAAGCCGATTCGCATCGTACTTTCGCCCACGCGCAGTCGCCCGCTTAACGTCTTCCTCGGGCTGTTGCTGCTGCTGGTCTCGCTGCTGCTGTTTCTGGCGCTGGTTACCTGGCACGCCTCCGATCCCTCGCTCAACACCGCAGTTGACCCCGGACTTCCGCATGCCGCGCACAACTGGGTCGGCCTCTTCGGCGCATTTTTGAGTGATCTGCTGCTCCAGTCCTTTGGCATCACGATCTTTCTGGTCCCCCTCTGGCTTGGCGCCATTGGCTGGACCTGGATGCACTCGCGTCCCGGCGGCTCACCCATCCTCCGATGGATCGGCGTCCTGCTCTCGCTTACCTTTTTGCCCACCGTTTTCGGCCTCATGCCGTGGCATTGGTGCTGGCTCCATCTCATTCCCATTGAAGGTGTAACCGGCAGGCTCATAGCTGGCCTGCTCGTCGGCTATCTCAACATCCAGGGCGCATGGCTCGTCTCTGCTGTACTCGCGCTTGCCGGCCTCTACTTCGCCTCTGCTGTCAGCTTCTACACGCTCAAGGAGTGGCTCGGAGAAAAATGGATCCACGTCGTCTCTCTCTTCGAGCGTTGGCGTAACTGGCGTGAAGAGCGCGCCGAACAAAAGGCCGCTGCATTCAATGAAGAAGAGTACGAAGCCTCTGCCGAAGTTGCTCCGGAGCGTGAGCCCGTCCAGCCCGCGCGTCCCGGTTTCTTCGCACGCCTCTTCCGCCGCAACCGTACTCCTGAAACCGACCTGCTCGATGAGATTCCTGCCTACCAGCGCCTCGACGCGCAGATCGCTGAAGCGCAGCGCATGGAGGAAGAAATCCCCGTCACACCGCAGGCAAGAAGATCGAGCATATGGGAACGTGACGAAGAGCCTGCCTCATCGCCTGAGCCAGTGCAGACGCAGCCCAGGGTTGCACCCGTTCGCATGGACCCTGCTCCGCCGCGCGCCGCAGAGACTCGCTTAGTCGAACCGCGTCCTGCAAACCCTCAGCCTAGGCCTGTTGCGCCCGCTCCGTTTGCATTCGATGAGCCCGCGCCAGCAGGCGAAATCGCCATCCACAACCGCGCTGACGCCGACCTTCGCACCGCTACGGTAGCGCCCAAGAACGTAAGCGGATTCAAACTGCCGCCCAGCACGCTTCTCAACGTCGGCGAGGGCCCGCAGGCCATCCGTGAAGAGGAACTGCGAGAAGAAGCCAAGGTCCTGGTTGAAAAATGTGCTGAGTTTGACGTACGCGGTCAGGTTGTCCAGATCAATCCCGGGCCCATGGTCACAACCTACGAGTTCAAGCCTGAAGCCGGCGTAAAATACTCGCGCGTCACTGGTCTGGCCGACGATCTCTGCCTTGCCATGCGTGCCGAAAGTATTCTCATCGAACGCATGCCCGGCAAAAGCACCGTCGGCATCCAGGTGCCCAACCATGAGCGCGAAACCATCCACCTGCGCGACGTGCTCGAGAGCGAAACCTTTGCCAAAGCCAAGTCGCGCC
The DNA here is from genome assembly GCA_035546015.1 of Occallatibacter sp. Classification (GTDB taxonomy): domain Bacteria; phylum Acidobacteriota; class Terriglobia; order Terriglobales; family Acidobacteriaceae; genus Telmatobacter. The sequence goes on along the minus strand of DASZXD010000121.1, from coordinate 17,662 downwards.
TAACGCTCGCCATGGGCAAGGACATCAACGGCCGCATTGTCACCGCCGATCTCGCCTCCATGCCCCACGTACTCATCGCGGGTTCCACCGGCTCTGGCAAATCAGTCGCCATCAACGCGATGATCATGAGCCTGCTCTATCGCACCACGCCAAGCCAGGTGCGGCTCATCCTCGTCGACCCCAAGCGTGTCGAACTCGGCATGTACGAGGGCATTCCGCATCTCTTTACGCCCATCATTACCGAGCCCAAGGCTGCCGCCAACGCGCTGCGCAACGCCGTCCGCGAAATGGAGCGCCGCCTCAAGCTCCTTGCCTCTCGCAGCGTTCGCAACATCGATCAGTACAACAAGCTCTTCGAGGGCACAATGCCTTCGCTCTTCGACGAAGGTCAGCAGGAAGAGCCGCTGCCGTACATCGTCATCATCATCGACGAACTCGCTGACCTGATGATGCTCGATCGCGCCAACGTTGAAGAGTCCATCACGCGGCTCGCGCAGATGGCCCGCGCCGTCGGCATCCATCTCGTTCTGGCCACGCAGCGCCCAAGCGTTGACGTCATCACCGGACTTATCAAGGCCAACGTGCCCACGCGCATCAGCTTCCGCTTGGCCACCAAAGTCGACTCGCGAACCATCATCGACACCAACGGTGCTGAGGCTTTGCTCGGCCGCGGCGACATGCTGTTCCTGCCGCCCGGCACGAGCCGGCTTATGCGCTTGCACGCGCCCTACGTCAGCGAGAAAGAGACCGCCGCCGTGGTGCAGTTCTGGAAAGAGCAGGGAACTGCCGAATATGTTGAGGGCTTCCTCGAATCTCCCAAGGACGAGCGCCAGGCCATGGAAGGCGCCAGCGACGGCGGAGACGAAGACGATCCGATGTTCGACGATGCGGTGCGCCTCGTCTTCGAGTTCGGCAAGGCGTCAACATCGCTGTTGCAGCGCCGCCTGCGTATCGGCTATGGACGCGCTGCACACTTGATCGATCTCATGGAGCGCGACGGCCTCGTAGGCCCCGCCGACGGCTCCCGCCCGCGCGAGCTACTCAAAGCCCCCGGCTGGCTCCACGAAGTCTCCGTAGTCGACGAATAGCAGGAAGCGGAAAACAGCATACTCTCACGTTACAGTCATCCTGAGCGTAGTTCGGCGCGTTTTCGCGCCGAACGCAGTCGAAGGACCTGCGGTTGTTCTTTCTACGATGTCGTACTTACTACGTACTCATGAGTGACGGAGAACCGCTCTGCTATCATGAACCCCGCCATCATAGGAGGCTCATGAACCGGTTCCTGTGCGGATGCGCCACGATCGCCTTTACCGCAACCACATCTTTCCTCATCCATGCACAGACCGAACCTGCGGCCCCGCCGCAGACCCTCACCGCTGACCAGATCCATCAGCGCGAAGCTGAGGTACTCGATGCACTCGATCTGACCCGTCCAGGGCTCGCGAAAGTCGCCGCGGCGGTCAAAGCCAACGACACTGCCGCCACGGAAAAAAACCTGGCAGCCTACTTTCGTACTCGCGACTCGGTCCACTGGAATCCGGTAGCAGAACCCTTCACGGCCCGCGACAAAGCTCTCGCGGGCTGGGCTGTGGAAGACAAGCTTGAAGGCGGCCAGACGCCTTACTTCTATACCTTTCCCAACGGACAGATCGACTGGCACTACAACGCCACCGAGCACATGGATGGCGTCGCGCCTGACAACGAGTGGCAATGGCAGTTGAGCCGTATGGCCATTTGGGGACCGCTGGGCCGCGCCTATCGCGACACGCACGACGAGCGCTACGCACAAGCCTTCGATCACGAGATGATCTCCTGGGTTGCCCAGTGTCCACCCGCCGATCGCGTCGACAATGTGCCCGGCTCCACATGGCGCACCATCGAGGCCGGCATCCGTATGGGTGGCTCATGGCCCTCAGCCTTCTTCGCTTTTCGTAATTCGCCTTCAATCGGCGACGCCGATCTCATCGTCTTCGTCAGCTCATTTCTCGATCATGGCCGCTACCTCCGCCACAACAATACCCGCCTCAACTTCCTCACCATGGAGATGAGTGGCCTCTACGCCGTTGGTGCGCTGTTCCCCGAATTCAAAGAAGCCGCTGACTGGCGCGCCTTTGCCGCCGATAAACTCGCAGCTGAAGCCCGCACTCAATTCCTCCCCGACGGCGCGCAGGACGAGCTTTCCACCGAGTATCAAAACGTTGCGCTCGGCAACATCCTCAAGATTCCGCAAATCGCGCGCTGGACTGGCCGTCTCGCCGAACTCCCGGCCGGCTATTCCGCGCCGCTCGAAAAGGGCTACGAGTATCAGCTCGACATCATGGCCCCCGACCGCTTCAATCCCAAATACAACAACGGTCTCGGACAATATCTCCCCAATGTCTTCAAACTCGCCGTTGAAAATTTCCCCCATCGTGAAGACTTCGAGTGGGTTGCGTCAGACGGCGCGCAGGGCCACCCGCCTGCGTATACCTCCGTCTACCTCAACCGTGCCGGAGAAGCCGCCATGCGCTCCGACTGGAGCCGCCAGGCCAACTACATTGGCTTCCGTTTCGGCCCGCTTGGCATGGGCCATCAGCATCAGTCCAAGCTCGAGGTGGTCGTTTGGGCTTACGGCCGTCCTGTCGTCTTCAATGCCGGCGGCGGCAGCTATGAAAAATCCAAATGGAGAACCTGGGCCACATCGAGCTACGGCGCAAACTGCATGATCGTCGATGGGCTCGGCCAGAACCGGTCAACGATTTCCAATGACCCGTGGCACAATCCCGACCTCATCAGCCAGGGCCCCATCGACGGACACTGGCAGTCGAATGCGGTCTTTGACTTCGCTTCCGGTGTCTACGATGAAGGCTATGGCCCTGATCGCATCCGCCCTGCATCGCAGCAGCGCGACGTGCTCTTCCTCAAGCCTGACATCTTCGTCATCGCTGACCGCGTCCGTCCCAACGACGCGCAATCCCACGTCTATCAGGACCGCTGGCAGCTTCTCACCACACACACACGCATCGACCCTGCGACGCAGGCTCTCGAAACCACAGATGAAGGTCAACCCAACCTGGTCATCGTGCCCCTGCTCAGCCGTGGCCTTGAGGTGCGATCCGCCTCCGCACAGGAGTATCCCGAGATCCTCGGCTGGAACGTCCGCAAAGATATGGACCCGCAGAACGTTCCTGCTACTACGCTGCTCCACACACTCACTGGCACAAGCCCTCAGTTTCTGCTCACGCTCATGATCCCATTGCGTTCCGGACAAGCGAACCCAGTAGTTGCCGTCATGCCAGGCCACGACGGCCGCTCCGCCACGGTTACTCTCAAAGACGGTCGCCGGCTCGTCATTTCCTGTCCTGAAGATCGTGGCATCACGGTTAAGGAGACGCTTTCTAACGGCTCCAGGGGCCGTGCGGTTTATGCCGGAGTCGACTGATTACATCCACCGATTGCCGTGCCAGTGAAGCATCCGTCACATGACGGTATTTCACGCCCGGCGCGATATGCTACACTTCCACGGGAAAACGCTTTCTCGAAATTTTGAGCTTCAGGGGCCGCAACTGTTTCTCGGCGGCATATTCTATGCTCCAGAGGAAAGTTATTTCTCGCTTTTCCGGCTTGACAGATGTCCCAGTAAAACAATTTACTAGGGCAATGTCTGATACTCCGCGGACGGATTTCCGCCTTACAGGGTGATACGAATGCTCGGAACGATCCCAGCCTCCATTGCCGCCAGTTCCTTTGCCTCGCTGCCGGCTTTCCTGCTCCAGAGTGCCGAACCACTGGCGCACCTGCGCGCGCTTGACATTGCCGTAATCGCCATCTACTTCGCCATGGTCTTGTGGATCGGCTTCTATCTGAAAGGCCAGTCCAACACCAGCGAAGAATTTTTCATGGCTGGCCGCGAGATGACCGCCTGGATCGCCGGACTCAGCTTTGTCTCCGCCAACCTCGGCTCGCTTGAACTCATGGGTTGGGCCGGATCTGCCTACCAGTACGGCATTCTCGCCACCCACTGGTACTGGATCGGCGCCATTCCCGCCATGCTCTTCCTGGGCCTCATGATGATGCCCTTCTACTACGTGTCGAAGACCCACTCGGTGCCGGGCTATCTCGATCTGCGCTTTGGAGGCCATGCACGCACCGTTGCCGCCATCTCCTTCGCCACAGAGATGATCCTGATGAGCGGCGTAAACATGTTCGCCATGGCCGTCGTCATGAAGGTCGTGCTCGGTTGGGACATCACCTTCAGCATCCTCGTTTCGTCCGTTGCCGTCGCGCTCTATGTGGGTCTCGGCGGACTGCGTTCGGCCATCTTCAATGAGGTGCTCCAGTTTGTGCTCATCTGGGGCGGCGCTCTGCTGGTGCCTATTCTGGGGCTGGTTCAGGCCGGTGGCCCTGACGGTCTTAAGGCCAGGATCATGGCAAACCTCGGCTCCGACACCTACTTCCACCTCTGGCGCGACACCGGCCACTTTGCTGACAACCCCATGGGTGTCCACTGGACCGGCATCGTCTTCGGTCTTGGCTTCGTCATCAGCTTCGGCTACTGGACAACGGACTTCCTCGTAGTGCAGCGCGTCTTGGCAGCGCATAACCTGCGCGCAGCGCGCATGGCGCCCATCATCGGCTCGTTTTTCAAGATGGCTGTTCCTTTCATCGTGATTCTGCCAGGCCTGCTCGGCCTCGTCCTGCTGCAGAATCCCGATGGCAGCCGCCGCATCCTCGTTGGCGAAGATGTTCTTGCAGCATGTTCCACTTCAGGCGGTGCGCTCGATAACGCGTCAGCTTGCTCTGCAGCGATGTCCAAGACTTCGCTGCCCGCCGACTATCAGCAGAAGGTGCTGAGCGGCGCTCCCGGCGCAGAACTCCACAGTTACAATCAGGCGCTGCCGCTGATGATGGTGCGCTACCTCGGCCCCGGACTTCTCGGCCTGGGCATCACCGCACTCATTGCCGGCTTTATGAGCGGTATGGCGGGCAATGTGAGCGCCTTCTCCACGGTGTGGACCTACGACATCTACAGGCCGCTCATCCACAAGACAGGTACTGACAGCCACTACGTTCTCGTCGGCCGGCTCTCCATCCTAATCGGTGTCGCCGTCTCGATCGGTGCCGCTTACCTCGTGATGCACGCACATGGCATCATGGACTATGTCCAGGCGCTCTTCTCGATCTTTATCGCGCCCCTGCTTGCTGTCATTCTCTTCGGCATGTTCTGGAAGCGGGCCACGCGCCTCTCCGGCTTCCTGGCTTTGCTCCTTGGCATTATGTTTTCAGCAGGCCTCTTCGTGTGGGTCAAACTCAACCCTGCGGCGCTGGCTGACGTGGCGCTCTCGCCCGATGCCAAGCCCATGGCTGAAAATGTCTTCCGGGCGTTATGGGCCTTCCTGTTCTCGTCCGTCATCATCATTGTCGTAAGCCTGTTCACCAAGCCGCGGCCCGTGGCCGAGCTTGATGGTCTCGTCTACGGCGCAACCAAGCTACCCACTGAGGAGGCCGTCCCCTTCTACAAAAAAGAGTGGACCTGGGCCTGCCTGGTAATTCTGATCTTCGCTGTTCTTAACCTGCTGTTCTGGTAAAGTTGGCTGACCGGCGATAAGAAAGCATTCAAATTCAAAACAAGTTTGAAAGGACAAAAAGATGCACGGTTCCCGAATTCCAATCTGGTTTTTTATCGGTATCTTGCTGCTTATTTACGGTGTAATGATTCTGGGTGCCGGCATTGTGGAGTGGTCTACGGGCAACTATCCGGCTGGCGTCCAACTGAATGAGGCGCATGCGCCCATTTGGTGGGGTGGCGTACTGGCCGTGCTCGGTCTCTTTTACACCGTAAAATTTCGACCGGCGAAATCTGGCAAATAGGGCTCGTGGCACACGCAGCCTGCGCATCTTTGTCTGGTCCACTAAGAACCGCCGCCAATGCGGCAACCATCGAGGAGTACACCAATGGCAATAGAAAGAAAAATGACCTACGGAGTCGTCGTCGGCAATCGTGGATTTTTCCCAGATCACTTGGCCAAGAGCGGCCGCGAAGAGATGATCGCAGCCATCGAGGCTGCTGGAGCCCAGGCCATCGTCCTTGGCCCGGAAGACTCAAAGTACGGAGCGGTGGAGACCTACGCTGAAGCTTCGCACTGCGCCGAACTCTTCAAGAAATACGCCGCAGATATTGACGGCATCATCGTGACTCTACCCAACTTCGGTGACGAGCGAGGCGTCGCCGACGCGCTCCGCCTTTCTGGCCTCAAAGTGCCCGTGCTTGTGCAGGCCACGCCTGACCGCTCAGATGCCATGACCATCGCTACGCGCCGCGACAGTTTCTGCGGCAAAATGAGCGCCTGCAACAACCTCATGCAGTACGGCATCGCTTACTCGCTTACCACGCTGCATACAGAAAGCCCGGCATCGGCTGAGTTTAAAGCCGACCTCGAGTGGTTCGGCCAGGTTTGCCGCATCGTAAAGGGACTCAAGAATCTCCGCATAGGAGCTATCGGCGCGCGCCCCTCGGCCTTCAACACCGTCCGCTACTCTGAGCGCATCCTCGAAACCAGCGGCATCTCGGTTGAGCCGATTGATCTCTCTGAAATCTTCGGCCGCATCAACCGCATGCAAGACAACGACGACGCGGCACAGGCCAAGCTCGCCGCTATCAAGAGCTACGTCTCCACCGCTGGCATTCCAGACGACGCGCTGCTCAAGATGGCCAAGCTCGGTGCAGTCATCGACACGTGGATGAAGCAGACCGCCGTCACAATCAGCGCCGTACAGTGCTGGACATCGATGGAAGAATACTTCGGGGTCGTTCCCTGTACTGTCATGAGCATGATGAGCAACAACCTTATCCCGTCAGCCTGCGAAGTCGATGTGCCTGGCGTGCTCAGCATGTACATGATGGCCCTCGCCAGCGAAACCCCGTCTGCGTTGCTCGACTGGAACAATAACTACGGCAGCAATCCTGATAAGTGTGTCTGCTTCCACTGCTCCAATCTGCCCAAGCACTTCTTCGCAGATGTCCGCATGGACTATCAGGAGATCATCGCTGGCACCGTGGGTAAACTCAACACCTTCGGCACGTGTGTAGGCCGCGTGAAACCTGGCGCCATGACCTTCGCTCGCTACTCCACAGACGATCGCCGCGGCGTCATTCGCGGCTATACCGGGGCAGGCCGCTTCACTGACGACCCGCTCGAAACCTTTGGCGGCGCAGGCGTGGCCGAAATTCCGCAACTGCAGAAGCTGCTCAGGTACATCTGCCGCGAAGGCTTTGAACACCATGTCGCAGCCAACTTCAGCAGCGTCTCCAAAGCCGTGCACGAAGCTGCAACGCGTTATCTGGGCTGGGAGAGCCGCTATCACCCGGAACTCGAAGACTAAGCACGCAGCAATCCGGATTGAGCACAAAACAACAAAAGGCCCCGCAAGGGGCCTTTCTTTTGCTGACTCGTTGGCTTGCTGACCCGTTAACTTGCTCGCGCCTCCGCCGGCTCCAGCGTGAGCCGTGCCGTGAGCACTACCAGTGCAGACCATAGTGCATCTGCTCCCAGCAGATGTAGCACCTGCAGCCACAGCGGCGCCAGCAGCACTACGTCAAAGACTCCCAGCACATACTGCGCAGCCAGCAGTACCAGCACCATCGCAGAAAGCCCGCGGTTGTCCCAGTGCGTCGAGCGCTGCACCGCGCGCACCAGAATCCAGATGAGAAAGACGCAGGCAAGAAACGCGATCGTCGGATGCGTCCAGCGCCAGCGCACCAGCCACCCGCTCGTCGCAGAAAAATCCTGTTGCAGCGCTTCGCTCAGTGACGTTGCGGGAAAGAGTGTATCGCCCAGCGCAGCAAGCGAGCCGGTTACGCCCACAATCAAAATCACGAAAAGCCCAAGCCCCGCGCCCACCGGGGATACCAACCGGATCGTGCGCCGCAGGTAGCCCTCGTTTCTGCTCAGCATGTGCGCCGTGAGCGCCAGCGCCGCAATCAGCAGCAGCGTGTTTGTGAAGTGTAGAGCCAGATACGGCGCACGCAGTGGCGAATGACTCTGAGCGGTCAATCCCAGCTTCACCAGCAGCGCGCCTAAGATCGCTTCCACCAGCGTGAATGCAACCGAAGCCACGCTCATCGCACGTGCCAGGTGTCCGCGCACAGTTGCTCGGAAAATCCAGATCATCAGGCCGACGACCGAGAAGAAAGAAATCCCGCTGGTGATGCGATGCGTGAACTCAATCAGCGTATCAACGCTCGGCGAATGCTGAATCACGGTTCCGTTGCAGAGCGGCCAGTGATTGCCGCAACCATCGCCCGCGCCAGTAGCGCGTGTTACGGCGCCCCACAGAATCACGGCAACGAAGTACGCCAGCACGCCCCACGAGAACCGTCGCAGCGCCGGTGAGGGAAGCCGTTTTGCAGCTGAAGTTACTGCTGTAGCAGACATGAGAAAGGCTCCAGGCCCAACCCATCAGTGTAGAACAAATGGCTTTTGGTCAGTAGCGGCCTACTGTGCCAATAGCCTTTTCACGTGATTCACAATTATCAAATCCTCAGCTGGCGGAATCACGCGTACTGTCACCGGTGAACCCTCCGCTGAAATCACCGCCGCGCCCCGGACGTTGTTGCGTTGCGCATCCAGCACAATGCCCAAAGTGCTCAGCCCGGTGCAGATCTCCGCCCGCGAATCGATGTCGTTCTCTCCAATGCCGCCGGTAAAAACCAGCATATCGAGTCCGCCCAGCTCAGCAACAAAACTGCCGATCCATTTGCGGATGGTCCACGTGAACTTGTCCACCGCCAGGCGTGCCCGCGCATTACCGGCTGCAATTGCTTCGCGCAGTTCGCGCATGTCGTTCGAAAGTCCACTCACTCCCAGCAGTCCTGCCTTCTTGCTCGCCACAGTCTCCAGCTTGTCCGCGGCTTCAATAGCGGATCCATTCGTCTCCGCAATCTTACGCAGAATAAAAAGCAGAACTCCCGGATCGATATCTCCCGTGCGTGTGCCGCTGATGATGCCGCCTGTCGGCGTCAGGCCCATGGATGTATCCAGACATTCGCCATTGCGAATCGCCGTGATCGATGCGCCGTTGCCAAGGTGCGCCACAATCAGCTTCTCCGGCACATGTGGCCGAAGTTGGTGAACGATCGACTCATAGGAGATTCCATGTGCGCCATAACGCCGTACGCCCATCGCGGAGTACTCCTCCGGAATGGGCATGTGCGTCACTACCTCCGGCATCGTGCGATGAAAGTACGTGTCGAGACACACAAAATTCGGAACGCCGGGGAACAGCCGCAACGCCTCCCGCATGATATAGACCGCGATAGGCGTATGGAGCGGCGCAAAGGCTGTGTATCGCTCCATTTCGTCTATCAGCTCTGGCGTAATGCGCTGGTTATCCTGGACCGTTGGTCCGCCTGCAACCATGCGATGCCCAATCGCTGCCGGGTGAGGGAAATCACCCGAGTTGAGCGCTTCCGCCACCAGCGCAAACGCCGCCCCGCGCGTGGGCACAGCCGGAGTCCGATCCACGAGCTTCTCCCCTGTGGCGTCTTTGATGTGGAACTTACCCAGGTCCGTTCCAATACCGTCAACCGCGCCTTCGAAGAGTTTGCTCCGCTCCTCGCCGCCTGCTTCGTACACCGAAAATTTGATCGACGAAGATCCGCTATTTAAAACCAGCACCGGCAATGAAGCCATCAATCGTTCCTCTGAACTCTGCAAATTGGTGCTACTTTTCTGGCCAGCGCCAGTTTCTTACTTCCGGCATGTCCTCGCCGTGTTCCGCAACGTAGAGCCTGTGCCGTTGGATTGCCTCGGAATACCACTGCTCCGTGGCATCCACCTGCGTTGCCAGCCGCTGCACACGCCGGATAGCATCAAAAGTCAGTTGGAACCGGTCGATATTGTTCAGCACGCACATGTCGAACGGCGTTGTCGTGGTGCCCTCTTCCTTGTAGCCGCGCACGTGCAGGCTGTCGTGATTGTGCCGCCGATAAGTGAGCCGGTGGATCAGCCATGGATAGCCGTGAAACGCAAAGATCGTCGGAACATCCGGTGGAAAGATCTCGTCGTACTCCTCGTCCGGCAATCCATGCGGATGCTCTGACTGCGGCTGCAGCGCCATCAGGTCCACCACATTTACAACGCGAATGCGCAAATCGGGCACGCGCTCGCGCAACAGGCATACCGCGGCCAGAGTCTCCATTGTCGGCACATCGCCGCAGCAGGCCATTACTACATCCGGCCCGCCTTCGTCATTTGAAGCCCACGGCCAGACACCCAGACCAGTCGTGCAGTGCGCAATCGCCTCATCCATCGTGAGCCACTGCGGAGCAGGCTGCTTGCCCGCCACAATCAAATTGATGTAATTGCGGCTGCGCAGGCAGTGATCCGCAACCGAGAGCAGGGTATTCGCATCCGGCGGCAGATAAATGCGCACCACATCCGCCTTCTTGTTCGCCAGATGATCCATAAATCCGGGGTCCTGATGCGAGAAACCGTTGTGATCCTGCCGCCACACCAGCGAACTGAGCAGATAGTTGAGCGAAGCAATTGGTTTGCGCCATGGAATGTTGCGCGTCGTCTTCAGCCATTTCGCATGTTGATTCACCATCGAGTCGACGATGTGGATGAATGCTTCATAGCAGGAAAAGAACCCATGCCGTCCCGTAAGCAGATAACCTTCGAGCCACCCCTGGCAGAGATGCTCACTGAGCACCTCCATCACGCGCCCGGTCTGCGACAGGTCTACATCGACAGGCTTCGTTTCTGCCATCCACATCTTGCCGGTTCCTGTAATCACGTCACCAATGCGGTTCGATGCTGTCTCATCCGGCCCAAACACGCGGAAGTTCTTCTGGCTCTGGTTCGTCTGCATCACCGCATGCAACAAATGTCCGAGCACGCGTGTCGATTCGACATCCGCTTGCCCGCGTCCTTCAATCTTCACCGCAAACTCGCGGAAGTTCGGCACGATAAGCGGCTGCAGCAGCAGGCCGCCATTCGCGTGTGCATTCATTCCCATGCGCAGCCGGCCCTTCGGCGCAATCTCAGCCAGATCCGCGCGCAGTGCGCCTTTCTTGTCGAACAGCTCTTCTGGCTTGTAGCTCCGCATCCATTCTTCAAGCTGCCGCAGATGCTCCGGATTCTTTTGAATCCCATCGAGCGGAACCTGGTGCGCGCGCCATGTATTCTCCACCGGTTTGCCGTCCACAAACTTCGGCCCGGTCCATCCCTTAGGCGTGCGCATAATCAGCATGGGCCATGCCGGCCGCTCCGTTGCGCCACCCTCCCGCGCAGCCTGCTGAATTGCCGCAATCCGGTCGATAATCGTGTCGAACACCGCCGCCGCCTGCTGATGCATCGTGGCCGGATCTTCACCCTCTAGCGTGAACGGCTCATATCCGTAACCGCGGAACAATTCCTCAAGCTCTGCGTGCGGAATGCGTGCCAGCACCGTCGGATTCGCGATCTTGTATCCGTTCAGGTGCAGAATCGGCAGCACTGCTCCATCCGTTGCCGGATTCAGGAACTTGTTCGAGTGCCAGCTCGTTGCCAGCGGTCCCGTCTCCGCTTCGCCATCACCCACCACGCAGGCCACAATCAGGTTTGGATTGTCGAAGGCCGCGCCGTACGCATGCACGAGCGAGTAGCCAAGTTCGCCGCCCTCGTGAATCGATCCCGGCGTCTCCGGCGCAACGTGGCTCGGCACGCCATACGGCCAGCTGAACTGCCGGAACAGCCTCTTGATGCCGTCACTGTTCTGCTCAATGTGCGGAAAGATCTCGCTGTACGAGCCTTCGAGATACGTATTCGCCACCAGCCCCGGCCCGCCATGCCCAGGACCGATCACGTACATCATATTCAGCCCGCGCTCGCGGATGAGCCGGTTCAGATGCAGGTAGATGAAATTCAGTCCCGGCGTCGTGCCCCAGTGTCCAAGCAGCCGCGGCTTCACATCATCGAGCGTAAGCGCCCGCTCCAACAGAGGATTGTCCTTCAGATAAATCTGCCCCACAGAGAGATAGTTCGCTGCGCGCCAATACGCATCCATCTTCTCGAGCAGTTCGTTGCTAAGCGGACCTTGATTTATCGTCTCGTGCAAAACAGATTCAGACATGGAGCACCTCGCATGGGGAATTCGCGTGCTGATTCAAGCCTAGCAGCGGCGCCACACCGGCGTGGTGATGCCAGTCACAGGGCGCACACCGCTTTGTGCGGGCCGTCACAATACACGATGTCTCAGTTTCTCGTGTGCTTGCCGTCGCGCTCGTCTTGCGGGCGCACAATTCACGCGCTTTTCACGAGCCGCACGGCCATGGTTCTATGCACTCTTAAGCAAAGATGCTCGCAGAGGGATCATGGATGCGCCGCTTGTACATCCACTTCCAATGAGCCCGCGCGTCCCGCGTTCAAATCCTCCACCGCAATCCGCAGTGACGAGTGTGTTGCAGGCACATCTAGTTGCATCCGCGCGTGCAGACCATTTGCCATTGCATCCGCGTACTGCTTTGATGTGAACGTCGCATTCAGCGCCTGATCGAGATAATTCACGCGATTGCCTTCGGCGTCATAGTCCACCAGAACGAATTCGATATGTGCACTCTCGGTTCCGTCAGGCGTCGCATCGAATGAAAGATCGTGTGGATCGACTCCAAGGTCGATCACATACCGCTGCGTCGGCCCTTTCATCGTCGCCGCCATTTGTCCTGCGGGCCCAATGGGCAGTTTTACGTTTTTGAAAAGTGAATCGCTTGCCGGCAGCACCCTCGCTTGCAGAGCAATCTCCGTTGCCGGTGGCGCTCCGTGCAAAACTGTCAGCGCCACTGCGCTCGCACCGGTATTCGATTTTGCGGAGTCGTCCGCATAGTAGCCTTCGCGATACGCAAGTTTGTACCCACCTTTGTCCAAGCTCACCTTGATCCTGCGAAAACTCCCGTCAGACTTCACCTCGCCCGGCACATACGCAATCGAGTAATAGCTTGAGCCGTTTTCGATCACGTTGGCCACGTCATCTTTCAGATCGTTGGTATTCACAAATGCCTTGCCGCCCGTCTCCTCGGCAACGGTCTCCATCGAGGCCTGTTCTTCATCGGTCTGCGTCAGAAACTTGGTGTAGTCGGTGGCCACATTCTGCTGTTTCTGGCCGGCAACCAGCTTGCCCTGCCCGTCTACGCTCAATCCGCCTGGAGACGGGGCATAGCGCACATCCGCAGTGTCCTGACTCAGCAGCCCGCGCGCATCAATGGGATAGACAGCCACGCGCGCCGCCGTAAGCAGAGCAGTCGTCCTCTTGATCAGGTCGCCATAGTCGGCAACATTCCGAAACGGACTCCGCGCAACATTTTCAGGGTCGATGGTGATGGGAAACGATCCTGAAAACCAGATTAGATTCTTGCGCCCCGGAATCCCGCTCAGATACCGCGCAAGCTCCTGCAGTGCATCCATCGTCATCTGCACGCGCAGGTTGGTCTGCACCGCCGTCAGGTCGTTCTCAAACTGTTTCAACTCGGCCACAACTTCAGCGCTCGGCAGTGTCGAGTCCTGCTCCATATTGGCCAGCATCTCTTCCATCTGCATCTGCGTGGAGTTGTTCTGATCTTCCAGCACCACCGAGTGCGATCCGCTTGTTGCCTTGCCTTTCATCACCTTGGCCAGCAGCGCAGCATTCGTCGTGAATCCTTCCACCATCTGCAGTCGCGATGCCAGCGTAAAGATAGCCAGAGATGTTCCGGGCTTAATCTCGCTCAGATAATCGATCATCTGCTGCCGAGCCTCGGCCTGATCCGCCATAGGCGTATTCAGCGCATCCAGCAGTAGCACGTTGACCGTGCCTGTATCCGGATATACCGGAATATTTGTGTAGGTATGCGGAGGCAGCGCCGCCAGAGCCGCTTTCAACGCCGATGCGTTTGGCGGTGCAGTTGGAGCGCGATGTTCCTCAAACGCGCTGATCTTCTGCTCATGCCCATCCTCAAAGATATGGAACCGGCTCTTGTCCACTCCCTGGACCGGCTTGCCATGCTCGGTCACCACAACGTCCACCAGCACCAGCTTTCCGGTTACATGGAGCAAGGTTCCAGTCGCAGCAGCTGACTGATTGGAATCACGAGCTGCTTGTGCAGCAGTCATATCTGCAGAAGATGCAAAAAGGAGCAGGCCGGCGAATATCCCTGCGGCTAGGCGGCGAATCGGCATGGAGCCCCACGAAGTGCGTGCATTGCGTGCGCATCCATCATCGCACTCTTGCCCTCAAAAATGCCGCTTCAGCTTGAGAATCTGCGACTCGAACCCATACCACAGCGCTGCCGCAGCCACAGTTGAAGCCGCAAGCCTGAAGCCGACAATCGCGAGATTGCCCGCCGTACCATATGGGTCCATCTTCAGGTCGAACCATCCGAAGAAGATGAACACTCCGATATGAATCATGTACAGGCCATAGCTGATGCGCCCATAGAACTTGAGCGGTCCACGCCGCAGCGCCGCATTCACTGGATTGCGCGCCCCCGTCGACGCGATCGCCGCCAGCACCGATCCTGCAAAACCAATCGCCAGCGCTGAATCCAGATATGCAGTGCCGCCTGCAACCGTTGCCGTCGCCAGAAAACCGAGCACGAGCCCGCCCAGCCCCAGGCCCAGCCACAGGCGCCGGCTCCACGCCAGGGTATGCAGTCCCAGCGCCAGCAGGCTGCCCCATGCAATTCCATCCAGATGAATCAGTGTGTGCGTCGCCGTCAGCCAGTGCGGATGCACATGTCGCAGCACCGGCGATGCAATCACCGCCACGCACAGTGCGAGTGCCAGCATCCACGGCTTTTTGAGGAACCGTACCGCAGGCGCCCACACAAAGTAGTACTGCTCCTCAATTGCCAGCGACCACGTCTGTCCTAATGCAGGCGGCATCGACAGGTGAAACAGGTTCTGGACAAAGAGCAGAAAAGCCAGCCAAGGCGCTGTTTTTACTGCCTCCAGAATTGGAAGCCCAATGAACCAAGGCGCTTCGAGATACACGACCACCAGCACCAGCAAATAGACCGGCCAGATGCGCAGCACTCGTCGCCCATAAAAATTGCGAAAATAGTGCGGCTTTTCGCATGACTGCAGCAGGATCGATGTGATCAGAAATCCCGAGAGCACAAAGAAGAGATTGACTCCCGCCCATCCCCACAGCGACGCGCCATAAAGCCAGGTGCCCGCCAGCCGCGGATGGCAGTGATAGATCACCACTGCCAGCACCGCAATCCCGCGCAGCCCATCCAGCTCAGGGATGTAAGACGGCAGCCAGTTTGGTCGCAGAATGGGCACGATCAGGCAATCGTCCTGGTGATTGTGCCGATAATGGCGCTCAATAACAATCCCACCAGGGTTCCCGGAAAGATGCAGATCATAAATACTGCGCTGCGTTTCTGCGGAAGCCGCAAGGTGCCTGACAGCCAGATGAAGATCGTAATGCCAAGCACAGCCGCGATGAGCGGGCTTGCATGCAGCAATGTAAGAATTCCTCGCGCTGTGTCCGCGTGCTGATCATTCAGTTGATCGAAATAGTTCGTCAACGAACCATAAAGCAAGCCAATAATGAAGCCAGCCAACCCCATCTGTGGATATCGTCGAAGCGTCCTGATCCATCGCCGCAGATTGGCTTTTCTCCACATGGCCTGAGAATGACTCTGTTCTTTATCCTGCCGCCAGCTGCCGTGCCCGCTCTGTAGCCCGCATCACTGCCTTGATCAGCGTCACGCGCAGCCCGCCTTCTTCCAGCTCGAGAATGCCGTCAATCGTACATCCCGCCGGAGTCGTTACTTCATCCTTCAGCAGCGCCGGATGATATCCGGTATCGAGCACCATCTTCGACGCGCCGAAGGCCGTCTGCGCGGCAAGCTGCGTAGCCACATCGCGCGGCAGCCCAACCTTCACGCCAGCCTCGGCCAGCGCCTCCACAATGATGTAGATATACGCTGGTCCCGAGCCCGAAAGTCCGGTCACAGCGTCCATGTGCTTCTCGTCCACAATCACAGTGCGGCCAACCGTCTCAAACATCCGCTGCGCCAGTTCCATCCGCTTCTCGCTGACGAACCGTCCCCTGCACAGCGCGGCAATGCCCGCGCCCAGTTTCGACGGCGTATTGGGCATCGCGCGAATCACCGCAATGTCGAGTCCCGCGGCCTCTTCGATTGCGCGTGTCTTTACTGATGCTGCAAACGACACAATCGTCTTCTCCGGCGTCAGCGCGGGCGCAATCTCCTTGATCAGCTCCGGCACCTGGAAAGGCTTCACGCCCACCAGAATCAGGTCAGCCTGCTTGGCCGCTTCAAGATTGCTCGTGCTTACGTCCACGCCCCATTGCGCGCTCAGCGCCAGCGCGCGCTCTTCGTGTGCCACAGTTGCGTGAATCTGGTCTGCGGCAAACAGGTTCTGTTTCAAAAACGCCTGCAACAGAATGCCGCCCATTTTGCCCGCGCCAAGCACGGCAACGCGCACGCCCGGCAACTGTGCCGGCACTTCACTGGCTTCAACGGCTATCTCAGCCATTCTTTTCCTCGTCCTGAATGAGTCTTAGTCCAACCAAAGCGGTTCTGGAGCAGTTCTGTTCAGCATTCGCTACCGCAGAGCAACGCGCTTGCACAGCGCATGCGCATCCCAGAGCTCTCCTCTAACAGGATACTCGCACCACTTGGGGTGGTATCTTCATGAGCCGCTGATTGCAGCTTATTTCGTCATGAGCGCTTCTTTCGACAGAAAGCTCGTAAGCGCGCCGTCCATCTTGCTGGTGCGGTCTGCCGCGGGCCAGTTGATGGCAAAGAAAACCTCTCCTCCGGGCAGCGTAACGTAGCGGTAGCCCACATTCACCGCCGTGGAAACGGTCACCACCCATGCGTTGTATTCGAGCCCATAAGCCGGTGCATATTCATCTGACACCATGTTCCGCAGATCGGTAATGTGCTGGCCCATGTGAACTAGCGCCACCGTCAAAGCATTTCCCTTCAGCCGGTCCATGTTGAAGGTGCAGTTATACAAGACTCCGTCCGGCGAGTCCTGGGTTCCCACAGCCTCTGATGGTGCTTCGTCAGCCGCTCCAAATCCGACTTCCACGCCATTCTGCTCGCCGGGCTTACCGTAGGCTGCGGCATCTTTTCGCGCCGCCGCCGATCCCGGGTCATCTCCTCCGCCCGCCGTCGCCTTCTGCACGGCCGCAATCGGATCGTGTCCACCGCCGTCGCTTGCCAACTGCTCTGCCTGCGCGCTTTGCGTCACTTTATCCGAGTCCGAATAATCTACTTCCTTCTTCGCGGGCCCCGACACTGACTGCAGCAACAGCCGTGCCGGATACGCGTTCATATTCCCAAATCCGCCCAATCCGATCAGCTTGCCATTGGAGTCGTGTTTCAGCGACGTATCGGCCACGCCATCCAGCCTGCCCACAAACGTCGCCGTCACTTCGTAGCGGCCGCATCCAAGACAGATGCCCGCCGACGGACTGTGCTGCTGCGCAAGCCATCCATCGAACTGCTTGAAGTCTTTGTCTTTTTGGAGCGTTACATCGGCGCGAGTGGGAGCCGCATATTTGCCTGCGAAATTGTGTGCGGGCGCAAGCTGCAGCACCGCCGCCGGTCCCGCCTTGCCCTTGGTTCCCGCCGGATAATCCAGCCAGATGCTGTTTACCTGCGCGCCGCAATCTCCATCCTTGATGA
>DASZXD010000120.1:0-16462 GCA_035546015.1 Occallatibacter sp. | reverse complement strand
GAAGGCCCCGCCGGTGGCCAGCGCCGAGGAATCTCAGATTGCATCGGCGCCGCGCGAGATTGCGATTCCGACTCGTCAGCCTTCGACGACGATCGACGAACTCGAGAAGGAGTTCCACCGCAAGAAGCAGCGCGAGCTGGCTGCGGCGAGCCGCCAGGGCGGCGGTGAGCCGGCACAGGCATCGCAGCGGCGAACAGGCGAGAAGGTGGGACGCAACGATCCCTGTCCATGCGGGTCGGGCAAGAAGTACAAGAAGTGCCATGGAGCCGAGGGCTGAGGGCGGCTTCACACGGATCGAATCTGATTCCGTGAAGTGACGTGAGTTCTAGTGTGGCGGTGGAGCCGGATTGGCTGGCGCATTGTCTTCAGGTGCAGGCGTGAAGCCGTTGAGGATGCGCATTTCGGTGTGGAAGTTGTGGTAGTTGCTGAACTCGAAGGCGTTGAGCGTGCTTACGTAAGGGCCCCAGTCATTGAAGCTTTCATCCCACTCGGTGAAAGTCTGGACAGATCTCCGCCGCAGGAGACTCATGCTCTGTAATGGCAGAACGTAAGCATGTCCGCCGATCTCTACCGGCCCGTAGGTAACGGAGACGGCGGAGATGGCGACAGGAACGATTTTGTCGAGGTCGGCCTGCAGTACAAAACGCATGATGGCTCCGCTGTCAGGATCGACGGCAATTATGCCGTGGTATGCGGGCACGATGGAGTAGGTTGACGTGCCATCGCCCCCGGTGAGGCAACAGCCGACTGTGCGATAAAGCGATTGCGCCCGCGGGACGAAGTATCGAAAGACAGCGACTGGTCCGGCTGCGTTTTTTTCCCAGCGAAGCCAGGACAGACTGCCCGGCGCAGACAGCGCCGCCTTCACCACGTTCAATATGGGACCGAAGACTCCGAAGGTGGAAAGGGAGTAGGGATCCTGGAGCTCTGACTTCGCATTCACAACCTCCTGGCCATTGCGATAGAGCACGGTGGCATGCGTGCGCCGGGTCTCGCGGAGCGGCTCGAAGGTGAGCGAGCGGTCTGACGGTTTGAAGACAGGGGTTTCTATGAAGTCGACCGAGGTGCGCGTGGCGAAAAAGTCAGGAAGCCTGGGGATGGCGTGATTCAGGTAACCGCTTGCCGCAGCGAGAATACGCTGTTGGGCCGGCGCATCGGGCGGAGCATTGGAGACGATCTCTGCCGGCGGAGGATCGAGGAAAGCCGAACGGCCAGCCAGAGCCTCGAGTGCCTCACGCGACTTTTTCCCGTGCAATTGCGCTGACCACGCTGCCTGGTTTTCGGGGCTGAGCCGTTCGGTGAGCCGCAGGCCATTCAGGAGCCGGGCGAGATCACCGTCAGAGTTATCGTGTGCGCCCTGGAGCAATTGTTCAAGCTCGGCAACGGTCACGCTGCGGAGAGCGGGATCAGGAAGATCAGAGAAATAGGGCTCGTCGTAGAATCCGGAAACGGTGTGCGCGATGAGCTTTGTATCGCGGATCACGATCCTGAGATCGCGATATTCGTCGACGTGCGCGGCGGGGTCTGAATTGAAGGACAGCGCATAGAAAGAGTTGCGGTCGCGCAGGCAATTGTTGATCTCGGCCACGATGTCAGCGGAAGGAGGAATCACGCGTCCTCCGCTCGCAAGGGCAAGCATTTTGCGGTTGAGATCGAAGAGCGTTACGTCCTGCGGCGATGCCGGCCCGTGTGGAGAGCTGAGTGCCGCGGTCAGCTCAGGCGGAGCATCGGAGGCGGGCTGTGTGTTTTCTGCAAGCGAGAAGCTGTAGAGGCTGACTCGGGCGAGGCGCAGCAGAGTTGAGAACCAGACGGTCATATCAAAAAAGGCCTGCCGGTTCCTGTTGTCCAAAAGGTCTGTATTAACGTTCTGTCCGCTTGCGAGACCCCACCCGGGGCCTATCCAGAAGATCAGCTTTCTGCCGGGCCTCTGGCGTTCGATGGCTGCAATGATTCCGAGCGCCTTGAGAGCCGCAACAGTGGGCGAGTTAGCAGCCATGTGAGGCTCGAATGCAGCGGGCGGTGATTGGGAGTTTAATAATCTGGGCAGCTCAGGCGCTTGAATCTGCTCGGAGAGATAATGCTGCGCGATGGAGTCGGCGAGCGCAATGCCGTTCATGGACGATTCGCCGACCTGCCAGAGACCGTGGTCTGTCAGTTCGAGAATGGTGGTGGGCTGAGCCAGGTAGCCGTCGTTCTGCCGGAGGAACTTTTCAGCCTGCTGATATTCGATCTGCTTCAGATCAGGGGAGCTGCCCGAGGCGCGGAGAGCATCGAGAACCAGTACCACGCTTACCGGCGGATCAGGCCTGAGGGCACCCTGAAAGGCGGCGAAGGAAACGATCGGGCTGGGCTTGCCGTTGTCGAGAAGGATGAAGTCTTTGGCCGTGAGACCCAGCACAGGACGGCCGGATGGATTTGTGACAACGACATCGATGTGTATGAGGCCGTCGGGAATAGCGACCGGCTGTGCGTTATCTGAATCGGACTGCTCACCGGCAGCGTCGATGGGCGCAGCCGGCGACTGGGCAATGGAGAGAGAGGGGATGGTAATGGCGATTGAACAAGCCAGGAGGAACGCTGTGAGCGAGACTCGACTCGATATTTGGCCCAAGGCACAGCCCTCCCTGTGCTTCGCCATCGAGTTTAGTCGATGCTGTGCTATATCTGCCGCTTAATAAAACAGGTACTTTCTCCAGCGGTCGTCGCTGCGGCCGAGCATGCGCATGATCTGGCGGCTGGTGTGGAGCGAGAAGGGGCGCGGCTCGCGGAGCAGCACCATGTCGTCGATCTCGTGGAGCAGGCGGTTGCCTTTGCGGCGGTTGCAGGAGTGGCAGCAGGCGACGAGGTTTTCCCACGTGGAGTTGCCACCGCGGGAACGCGGAATGACGTGGTCGAGGGTGAGTTCACTGGGCGGCAGAGACTGGCCGCAGTACTGGCAGGTATTGCGGTCGCGCAGCAGGATGTTCTTGCGGGAGAGCGCGCGGGTCTGGTGGGGGATGCGGCGGTACTCGAGCAGGCGGATGACCGAGGGCATGGCGATGCGGCTGCGCTGTGCGTGGAGGGTAAGACCGTGCTCCTCCTCAGTGCGCGCAATGCCTTTGAGGACAAGCACGAGTGCGCGGCGCGCGCCACAGATGTTGATGGGCTCGTACGATGCATTGAGCACCAGCACGGGCATCTGCAGAATGTGGTCAGACTGCAGGCTGTGCATGCCGGTGGAGTGGCCGGCTGCGAGCGCGGCGGCTTTAGTGATCGCTTTCTGCTTGCGTGCGTGGATCATTGCTTTTCCCAGCGACATTCTCTTTTCCCCTCGTCATGACGATCGATGTAAGAAAGACCCTTGCTGCTCGGATGAAGACGCGAAGACCTGCGGGTTGATGTTGGCGGCGGGCGATTCTGAGTCTTCGCCGGCCATGGAGTGAGGCTGGTATGTATCGCGTGCGGAATGAAGACGGAAAAAGCCTTCGTGGCGCGCACGCGCAAGTGTTGCGACATAGACTGCGTTAGCGCCGGCTTTTTTGAGCGCATTTGCGGCGGAGCGGGCGGTTGCACCTGTAGTGAGAATGTCGTCGACGAGCAGTATGTTCTTGCCGGCGACGGCAGCAGGATCAGTGACGGTGAATGCGCCACGCAGATTGATGCGGCGCTGGCGCGGTGTGAGCCCGGACTGGCTTTCTGTGGCGCGATGGCGCATCAGCGTGCCTGGCGCAAGAGTGAGACGCCATGAGGGATGGGTCCGGACGAGGGAATCCAGTGCAGCGCGGGCAAGTGCGCGGGCCTGGTTGAATCCGCGCTGCACATAGCGCGAACGGTGCAGTGGAATGGGAATGACGAGCAAACCGTCAGGCGCGTCGGCTGCGAACTGTGCGATGGCGATGGCGAGCATGCGTCCGAGGATGCGCGCGGCCGGATGAAGGCGGTTGTATTTGAGCGCATGAATTGCGTCTTTCATGCGGCCGCTGTAGAGGCCATAAGCGACAGCGCGGACGAACGGCGGAGGAACAAGACGGCAGGTGCGGCAGAGACCGCCGTCGTGTGCGGAGTCGAGCGCGTCACCGCAAAGAGAGCATGCAGGACCGGCGAGGACCTGAATTTCAGCCCAGCAGAGATCGCAAACTGGCACGGAGGAGAGCCGCGGCAAGTGGGAGCCGCAGAGGGAACAGGAGGCGGGAAGAAGGGCGCAACCAAGTGCGTCCACGGGACTTCGGAGCACGCGAACCACAGCGCGCCAGCGCGTGGTTTGCGATGGCGGAAGGTCGAACGTCAGTGGACGAGCTTCCAGGCGGAAGACGCACCTCGATTCGGGGCTGCCGGGGATTCGCTGCCCTGTGCGGCAAGTATAGCGCAATCCGAACGAGAGCAGCCAGGAGAGGGATAAGGCAGGGGCTGACTGCGAGGATTCCTATGGGGATAGATCAGCGGCCGCTCTTAGAGCCGGAGAACGCAAGGAATCCGCCGCCGAGGATGAAAGCGATGCCGAGGATGGGCGGGAGCGGCACGTGATGATGATGCGCGCGGCTGACCTGGAGCGGGCCCATGTCGATCTCTTTCTTGTGTGTTGTGAAGGTGATGCCGCCGTAGATGAGGGCGGCCAGGCCGGCAAGCATTAAGACAATTCCGGCAAGTTTCATGATTCGTTCCTCTTGCTGGTGTGTACCGCTGATTGCGGAGATGCCGGCGCGGGCTACGCGCCGGCGGTTTATTGAGGCGGACAGCCCTCAAGGTTGAGCAAAGTTAGCTGTGGCCGCCAGTGTGAGAATGTGAAACTTCGCGTTCATGCTCGATCTCGCGCTCACGCTCCTCCGCACGCCGGCGGTCCATTTCATTTTGCGCGTCGCGCGCAGCCTCTTTCACATCACCCCACGCTTTTTGCGCTTTGCCCTTGATCTGCTGCGCGGCACCCTCCAGCTGCGCATCTGTGTCACCGGTCCACTCGCCAACCTGGCGTTTTGCGCGACCTGCAGCATCGTTGATTGCACCTTTTACCTGGTCCTTATCCATATCGGTTCCACCTCCGTGGATTGGGTTACGACAAAAGCCATGGTTGCTGTATTTGGTGCGGCTGCATGCTACCGCTGGCCGATGATCGCGCTCATTTCTAATGCGACATTTCTGGAAATAACAGCCATGGCTTTATTTTCAGTTTGTGTTGCGTTCTCGAATATCGATATCGGGAACGAAGACGCACTCTCCGCGCAGCTAGACCACTGGCCGGCGGCCGCTGATGAGCTGAATCAGCAAAACCACAAGAGCGATCACGAGCAAAATGTGAATGAATCCACCCAGTGTGTAGGCGCTGACGACACCCAGCAACCACAAGACCAGCAGGATGACGAAGATTGTCCAAAGCATCTTGACCTCACTTTCCGGCTTCGCTTGCGCAACAGACTGCTTGGACGCCAGCGTAGGAGCGCGGGTTGTCAGCGCAGAGCACGGAGCGCAAAAGAAATATGCGTGCAACCCGCGTGATTTCTATTGCATCGGTGTGGGACCGATCGCGGCACAATGAGAGTTGCGCTGTGCGATTGCATTTCTGCGCGCAACAAAAAAACCGCCGCTTCCGTACAAGCGGAAGCGGCGGTTTAGCGCCTTACGATGCGCTTAAAATGCGCCGGCGATATAAGCTTCAGCGTGATGCGCCTTATCGGTCTTGAGGCCCGCCTCGGCCAGTACAACAGGCGATAGGGTGATAACCGGGCAGATGGAGTGCGCCAGCACTTTGTAAACCACGCCGTGACGCGTGACGGCTGCGAATGCCGATGCACCCTGTGCGCCGAGAACGATGAGATCGGCTTCCTGCGCACGGGCCTGGTAGAGCAACTCCTCTGTCGGATCGCCGGGTACCACAACGGTCTGGACGGAGATCTTGCCCTCGAGTTTCTCTGGGACAAGCGAGAGCATCTGTGCTTCAACGTCGTCGAGAGAGCGGCCAGCGAGGAACTCGGCGCGGTCCTGCGGGCGAATGATGTGCTGCAGGATCAGGCGCGCGTGATGCTGCGCGGCGAGTTCGGCGCCGAAGTCTGCAACGACGGTGCTTGTCTCGTGGAGACTGACGGCGCAGAGGATGGTGCGGGTTGCGAAGTTGCGGTAGTTGCCTTCCACGACCTCGGGACCGACGATGAACACCGGGACAATTGCATTGCGCAGCACGGCTTCAGCCACGGAGCCCACAAGCAGCTTGCCGATGGGGCCAGGGGAATGGGTACCCATGACAATGCGATCGATCTCGCGTTCGCGCGAGAAGTGGAGTATCTGATCGGCCGGCAGCCCGGGGCGCACAATGATCTCGCATCGGATGCCGTCGGCGTGGGCACGCTCAGCGAGCGGCTCAAGCTGATGCTTTTCGGCACGCGCGGCGGCGGCGTAGTCGTAGTAGCGGATGCCAGAGGTGTCAGACGATGTGACGACCAGCGTGTCATACGCATGGAAGAGGATCAGGTCGGCGCCGAACTCCTTGGCCTGGGCGAGCGCGAAGGCGAAGGCTTTTTCGTTGGACGGGATCTCGGTGGCAAAGAGAATGGTGGAGGGTTTGCTCCAGCCCGGCTTGAGTGTGGCGGCCATGGGGAACCTCCTTGAGGTGCGTTCATACTGTCGCAAAATTCAATAAAGACACGCTGTGACTGGGTGCACGCGCAGTAGTGACGTGCGTCACACGGATTCAGCCTGGAGCAAACCCCCGGGGAAAAATGAGTGCAAGGCGGTCACACGCGAACGGCTGCACTACGATGAAGAGACGCTGCAGCCGTGTGAATGTTTTCTGCGCGCCAGTTCTTTCACGGCGCGTTTACACAGACCAAGTGAAGGGAACATGCCAAGCCGTTCCCGAGTGCCTCATTGTGTTCCGATTCCGGTTTTTTGTCCAGTCAATCGAAGGCACGTTGTTGCCGCTTCCTGAATCCTAGTGGCCGGTTGTGTGCAGATCGACTTTGCCTTTGAAGCGGCTGTAGACGAAGATCACATAGCTTGCCGCGAGCGCCATGCCGAAGAGCCACCAGGCAAGGCCCACGGCCAGAGTGTGCGGGCCGGAGAGTGCGCGGGTCAGTGTGATGTCGCGATCGGCGCCGGTGGTAGCCGGCAGCAGGACGGGGTATACGCCCCAGCAGGCCCCGGCGAGCATGAAGAACAGATAAACGCAGGAGGCAAGGAAGGCTTTGAGCGGCTGTGCGTTACGGTTCCAGATCCAGATGGCGGCGAGCGATGCGACTACGCCCACGGGCACAACGAATGTGACCGGGTAGTGGAAGTAGTTGTCGAGGCTGGCCGGTCGGACGGCGATGGTGGCGATGAGACTGGCGGCGGTGAGGGTGAGCAGGGCAAGCCACAAAGGCGTGACTATGGTGCGAGCACGCTGCTCAAGCTTTCCTTCGGTTTTGAGGCACAGCCAGAGCGCTCCATGGAGGGTGAGAGCGACGAGTGCGACCAGGCCTCCGATGACGGTGTACCAGTCGAGGATGCCGGGAGTGGGGCCGGGCTTCCAGTTGGTCCAGAGAGGAAGAAAGAAGTAGCCGTCAGGGTTGAGCGGAACGCCGCGGAGAACGTTGGCGAGGGCGGCACCGTAAAAGATGGCGAGCAGTGCGCTGGCCAGGCCGAAGACACCGTCGAGGAGGGTTTGCCAGACTCCCATATCGATGTGGTTGCGCAGCTCGAGGCTGACGCCGCGCAGCACCAGCAGCCAGAGGACGATCATGAGCGGCAGATAAAAGCCGCTGAAGGCTGAAGCGTAGAGCAGCGGGAAGGCGAAGTAGAGTGTGCCGCCGCCGGCAAGGAGCCAGACCTCATTGCCGTCCCATACAGGGCCGATGCTGGCGAGGGTGGTGCGGCGCTCTTCTTCAGTGCGGGCGAGAAACAGATGCAGAACGCCGACGCCGAGGTCGAAGCCGTCGAGCACGACGTAGCCGACGATCATGACAGCAACCAGCCAGAACCAGATAAATCCCATTTCTTCAACTCCTTTGCAGGCGTGTGTGCGTCAGTCTGCATTCACGGCGACGGGGCCAGGTTTAGGCTCAGGGCCAATGCTGATTTCGCGATAAACGAGGACGGTGAACAACAGGCCGAGGAGCGTGTAAAGCCCCATGAAGCCGAGCAACGTAAAGAGACCGTTGCCGGCCGAGACGGTGTTCGAGTAGCCCTCGCTGGTGCGCATGAGCCCGTAGATGAGCCAGGGCTGGCGGCCCAGCTCGGCAGTCATCCAGCCGGCGGTGTTGGCGATGTATGGCAGCGGGAAGCTCAGCAGCAGCGCCCAGAGTGCCCAGGAAGTGGAGTAGAGCTTGCCGCGCCAGAGCAGAAAGGCCGAGACGAGCATGAGTAGGACGAACCAGGTTCCGA
Organism: Occallatibacter sp.; assembly: GCA_035546015.1. Lineage (GTDB taxonomy): Bacteria > Acidobacteriota > Terriglobia > Terriglobales > Acidobacteriaceae > Telmatobacter. The sequence continues at coordinate 8,134 of DASZXD010000120.1, read as the reverse complement.
GGCCGGCCATGATGTGGTAGGCGTAGTAGAGAAGCGGCAGCGCGGTGGGCCACTGGTCGCGCGGGAACTGGTCGAGACCCTTCACTTCAGCTTTAGTGGTGCCGTAGATGAGGAAGCTCAGCACGTTGTTGACGACGATGGGGTTGTCGATCTGGCCGGTTTCTTCATTGGGCTGGCCGACGAGCACGATGCCCGCGCCGGCTTCAGACTTGAAGAGGCCTTCCATTGCCGCAATGGCGGCGGGCTGATTGCGAGCAACGTATTTGCCGTGCAGGTCGCCGGTGGGAAAGATGATGGCGATGGAGGCGATGACACCGGCGATCACGCCGACTTTGAGGAAGATGCGGCCGTAGTCCTTGGAGCGGCCTTCGAGAAGATAGAACGCGCCGACGGCAGCCATGACAAAAGAGCCGGTGACGACGGCTCCGGTCATGTTGTGCATGTACTGGAGCAGTCCCCAGGGGTTGAGCAGGAGCTGCCAGAAGCTGAGCACCTGGAACTGACCGTTGGGCAGACGGTCAAAGGCGACGGGGTGCTGCATCCATGCGTCGGTGACGATGATGAAGAAGCCGGAGATCCATGAGCCGAGCCAGACCATGACTGCGGAGAACCAGTGCATGCGGCGGGAGAGGCGTTTTTCACCGTAGAGAAAGAGGCCAAGGAAGGCAGACTCGAGGAAGAAGCTGAAGACGCCTTCCATGGCCAGGGGCTGGCCGATGACGCCGCCGGAAAGCTGGGAGAAACGGGCCCAGTTGGTGCCGAACTCAAACTCCATGGGAATGCCGGTAACGACGCCGAAGACGAAGTTGATGGCGAAGATTTTGCCCCAGAAGCGGGAAGCGCGGTCCCAGTGCTCGTCGCCGCTGTTGAGCGCCACGGTTTTGAGCGCAACGATGAGCAGTCCGAGGCCCATGGTGAGCTGCGGGAACAGATAATGAAAGGTGACGGTGAATGCGAAGTGCAGCCGGTGGATCAACTCGGCGCTCATGCAGTGCCTCCTGGGACAGGCTTTTCCCGCGAAAGGAGCGCAAGCCGCTTCTACAATCGAGCAAGGAGACTGTGCGAGATATGCAGGCACCCTGCGCGGGCAAAGTTGTGACTGCTCTTGAATCTAACGGGTGATGGCAGTCCTGAGGTGTGACAGGAATCACATGCACGCGTGCCGGTTGACGCAATTCTTACCTTGCGGGACACAGTTTGCACGCGAGGATTTAGGTTTCCTTTTTGGGAGCTGCATCGGGGCTGGATTACAAGAAAAGAGATGACAACAGCGATGCGCATCGGAATCATCGGCGGAGGGATCGCAGGGCTGGCAGCAGCCTATGAGCTGGAGAAGGCTCGCGCTGCCGGCGAAGCGGTGGAGTACACGCTGTTTGAAGCGGGTCAACAACTGGGCGGGTCAATTGCATCGGAGATCGTGAACGGGGCAGTACTGGAGCGCGGACCGGATTCGTTTATCACCGAAAAGCCGGCTGCCGCGGAGCTTTGCCGCGAACTGGGTCTGGGCGGCGAGCTGGTTCCTTCAAACGATGCCAACCGGAAAACATGCATCGTGGTGCGCAACCGGCTGGTGGAGCTTCCGGATGGGCTGATGTTTCTGGTGCCGACCAAGCTGGTTCCGACGGCAATGACGCGGTTGTTCAGCCTGGGGACGAAGATCCGTATGGGACTGGAACTGCTGCATCCGCCGAGGCCGGCGCAGGGAGATGAGTCGGTTGCGGCACTGGTGGAACGGCATTATGGCGCGGAGGCCGTGGACCGGCTCGCCGATCCGCTGCTGAGCGGTATCTATGGCGGCGATGCGAGCGAATTGAGCGCGCAGACGGTGCTGCCGCGGCTTGTGGAGATGGAGCGCAAGTACGGGTCGCTGACGCGCGGCATGCTGGCCGCGCACAAACAGATGCGCGCGCGAGCCAAGACCGCCAACCAGGCAACGAAGAATGGGGCGGGAACTATTTTTACTTCGCTGCGCGGCGGGATGCAGCAGATGGTGGATGCGATTGCGGCGCGGCTGGATGGTGAGCGCATTTTAACCGGCACGCCGGTGAATGCGGTGCGTAAAGAAGGCACGCGCTGGGTGGTGGAAACGGGCAGCGGGGCGCATGTCTTTGACGGGATGATTGTTGCCGTACAGGCATGGGCGGCAGGTGCGATGCTGGGCGAAGTGGATGCAGAGCTGGCGGCTGACCTGGCGGCGATTCCTTACTCTTCTTCAATCACGGTAAACCTGGTGTATGACGAGGCGCGCATCGGGAAGCTTCCTGATGGGTTTGGTTTTCTTGTGCCGGTGAGCGAGGGGCGCACGATGCTGGCGTGCACGTTTGTACATCGCAAGTTTCTGGGGCGAACGCCACCTGGAAAAGCGGTGCTGCGGGCGTTTCTGGGCGGGATGCGCAATGAGTCGCTGCTGGCCGAGCCGGACGATGCGCTGGTGGCGATTGTGCGGCGGGAACTGAGCGCAATTCTGGGAGCGAAGGTTTTGCCGGAGAGCGTTGAGCCGGAACACACGCAGGTGACGCGATGGCGGCGGGCGATGGCGCAGTACTCGGTGGGGCACAAGGAGAGGATTGCGCGGATTACGGCGCGCGTGGCAGCGCTGCAGGGACTGCGGCTGGCGGGCAATGCGTATGACGGGATTGGGATTCCGGACTGCATCCGGCTGGGACGGCAGGCGGCGCGGGAACTGGCGGGCCTGGAGGCAAAGGCCCCGGTTTCAACGCGCTAAGTGACCCGAATACCCGTATACTCGGCTTAGGGAATGACGACCTGGCCGAATACATTTCTGGCGACGATTCTGACCTCGACGCGGGCGACGGTGGCCGCCGCGAAGACGCGCGTGCCTCTGGCTGAGCTGGAGCGTCGGTGTCTGGAGAATCATCCGCGCGGGTGGGCAGCGGCGCTGCGCAAGCAGGCAGCGGCAGGGCCAGCGGTGATTGCGGAGATCAAGAAGGCTTCGCCGTCCAAGGGGCTGATTCGTGCGGACTTCGATCCGGCGTGGCTGGCGAGGCGCTATCGCGCCGGCGGGGCTGCTGCGCTGTCTGTGCTTACCGATGAGCCGTATTTTCAGGGGAGCCTGCGCAACCTGGAGCTGGCTTCGGCGGCGGTTCCGCTGCCCTGTCTGCGCAAGGACTTCATAATCGACGAGTACCAGATTGTCGAGGCGCGGGCGCATCGGGCAGACGCGATTCTGCTGATTGCGGCGGCGCTGGGGAACGACGAGATGCGGCACCTGGCCGAGGTGGCGGGCGGGTTTTCGCTTGACGTGCTGGTGGAGGTGCATACCGCAGACGAGCTGAAACGCGTGCTGGACACGCTGGGCGAGAGCGGCGCGCAGGCGATCGGGGTTAACAATCGCGATCTGAAGTCGTTTGAGGTGTCGCTGGATACGTCGCTTGCGCTGATCGATCAGATTCCGGCGAGCGTGGTGCGGGTGACGGAGAGCGGCATCTTTACGGCGCAGGATATGACGCGGCTGCGGCAGGCGGGATTCGATGCGTTTCTGATTGGTGAGAGCCTGATGCGGCAGCCTGACCCTGGGACGGCGCTGGAGGCGCTGTTGTCGCAGGCAGCGGTTGCATCATGAGCCTGTGGGTGAAAATCTGCGCGAACACTTCTCTGGAAGATGCGCAGCTTGCGGCCGATGCCGGCGCCGACGCATTGGGCTTTGTGTTTGCGCCGAGCCCGCGACGGGTGACGGCGGAGCAGGCGGCAGCGATTGTGCCGCATCTGCCAAACGAGATCGAAAAGATTGGGGTGTTCGTCGATGCGTCTTTCGAGGAGATTGCGGCGACGGTGGAGGCTGCGGGGCTGACGGGCGTGCAGCTTCACTTTAATGCAGCGCCGGAGCTGGCTGCGCGGCTGCGCGAGCGGTATGGAGCAAAGCTCAGGATTTTAAGCGTGGTGCACTTCGATGCGGCGGCTTCCACGCTGTCTGTCGATCCGAGTGTTGATGGCGTTCTGGTGGATTCGCGGACGGCTACGGCCGTGGGCGGAACGGGGAAGGCTTTTGACTGGGCTGCCGCGAGCAAGACCCTCTTCAGCAACGAAGATGCGCGCGGGCTCCGGCTCATCGCCGCGGGCGGGCTGACACCTGAAAACGTTGCAGAGGCGATTGCGACGCTGCGCCCATGGGGTGTGGATGTGGTGAGCGGCGTTGAGGCTGCGCCGGGGCGCAAGGATGCGGCAAAGGTGCGTGCCTTTGTGGCGAATGCGCGGACGGCTACGCGCGGGTAGCTGCAGGACGTGAGGGTCTTTTGCTGCCGCGCGCGATGCAAGCTCTGGCTCACCCCTGTGTCACATTGCATGCCGCAGATTCGTCATCGATTTGGATGTGCGGGATTCGGCTCTGACGGTTCTTGGCGGGGTCTTGGCGAGCGCATCCAACTCCAAAGCCGGGAGGTGGGTTGATGGATACCTTTCTTGCTCCGATTGAAAAGCCACAGGGACTGCTTAAAAAACTTGCTTACGCTGGCACGCGGAGGCAGTTTGGCAAGGTGCTGACTCCGGTCAAAGTGGTGTATTCGCGGATGCCTACGGCGTTCGGTCTATTCGTTTCGAAGATCGCCAAGCTGGACAAGAAGCTGGAATTGCCGGTAGAGACGCAGATGCTCGTGCGTGAGCGGACGGCGCAGATCAATGTGTGCAAGTTCTGCATCGACATCGGGCGGTGGTTTGCGATCAAAGCCAGGCTGAATGAAAAGAAGTTCGAAGCGCTGGACGAATACGCGACCAGCCCGCTTTTCAACGATGCGGAGCGAGCGGCACTGGATTATGTAACCGAGCTGACGCGAGACCGGAATGTGAAGCCTGACACGTTTGCTCGGCTTGCCGAGCATTATTCCGAGCGGGCGATCTGCGAGATTGTGTGGCTGGTTGCCAGCGAACACTTTTACAACGTGACGAACATCGGGCTGAATATCCACTCCGACATGCTGTGCGACATCAGCCGGAAGAAACAATAAATCTTCATGATGCGCAGACTTTGATCACGAGCTTTCCACGAACGCGCCATGTTCCCTGATAGCGCATGGCATCGGGGACTTCGCTGAGCGTGTATCTTTTGTCGATTACGGATTTCAGCTGGCCGCCGGCAAGCAATCTGCCAATGAACGAGAGGTCCTCGTGGTTGGCTTTGGCTACGAACGTGGTGAATTTCCGGCTTGAGAACCAGGAACGAACGAAGGCCACAATCAGGCCCAAAAGCATAAGGACCAACGACTTTGGTGCATCGAGCACTCCCGCGCCGACAAAGATGCCATGCGGGCTCAAGACGCGCCTGCAGGCTGAGAAGGAATGATTTCCCGCGAGATCGAATATGAGATCGTAACGCGCCCTGCCTTTAGCAAAGTCTTCCTGCGTGTAGTCGATTACGAAATCGGCTCCCAGCGATCGAACCAGGTCTGCGTTTCGGGCGCTGCATACGGCGGCGACGTGCGCACCAGAGATTTTGGCGAACTGAAGTGCGAATGTGCCGACGCCCCCTGACGCGCCGTTGACAAGAACGCTCTGCCCAGTCAGGATCCTGCCGTGATTGCGCAGTCCCTGCAGGGCGGTGAGCGCGGCAACGGGGGCGGCAGCAGCATCCTCGAACGGGACGCCTTCCGGTTTCGCAGCCAGGGAAGACTCCGGCGCAATTGCGTATTCCGCAAATGCGCCACGGCAAGTTCCAAAGACTGAATCGCCGGCCCGGAATTGCGTTACGCCCGGTCCTACAGCTTCAACGATTCCGGCGACATCGACGCCAGGACATTTGGGACGGCGCGGACCAAACAGCAGACGCATAAGGGCGGGCCCACCCTTCAACATGTGGCAGTCCAGCGGGTTGACGGCTGCGGCGCACACTTTGATGAGAACTTCATGATCACCGGGAGCGGGTTTCTCGATTTCTTCGCAGGTCAGGACATCTGGTGGGCCATTTTTGCGATACACAATTGCTTTCATGCGACCGCCTCACTCTGAATACTGCTACTAGATTCGTACGCACACGGGTTGAGCAAGTTTCCACGTCACGTGCGAAGGTGACGGCCTGGGAACGGGTCATTCCCTGCCGAGAGCCTGTACCGAGTAGTGTTCTAGCTCCGCGTTGCTGCTCTTGTACACTGAAAGGTTCCCCCTTTGCGGGTACGGGAGCAGGAGATCCACAATGGCATCGGTGATTCTTCCGGCAGTTCCTTCGGAGTCGCGGCCGGGGCGGTTTGGCATCTATGGCGGGCGGTATGTGCCGGAGACGCTGATGGCGGCGCTCGTGGAACTGGAGCACGAGTATGAGGTTGCAAAGGCCGATGCGGCATTTCAGGCGGAACTTAACTCGCTGCTGACCGACTACGCAGGCAGGCCGACGCCGCTCTACTTCGCGAAGAGGCTTACGGAGCAACTGGGCGGAGCGAAGATCTATCTCAAGCGCGAAGATCTGCTGCATACCGGAGCGCACAAGATCAACAACGCGCTGGGCCAGGGACTGCTGGCCAAGCGCATGGGCAAGAAGCGCATTATCGCCGAGACCGGCGCAGGGCAGCATGGAGTGGCGACGGCGACGGTGTGCGCACTGCTGGGGCTCGAGTGCGTTGTGTACATGGGCGAAGTGGACATGGCGCGGCAGGAACTGAATGTGATGCGCATGCGGCTGCTGGGCGCCGAAGTGCGCGGGGTCACGTGCGGCTCGCGGACGCTGAAGGATGCCATCAGCGAAGCGATGCGCGACTGGGTGACGAATGTACGCACGACCTACTATCTGCTGGGCAGCGCGCTGGGGGCACATCCGTATCCGACGATGGTGCGGGATTTTCATCGGTGCATCAGCCGGGAGATGAAGGAGCAGATTCTCGAAAAAGAGGGGCGACTGCCGAACGTGGTGATTGCGTGCGTGGGCGGCGGCTCGAATGCGATTGGCGCGTTTTACGAATTTATTCAGGACCGTCAGGTAAGGCTGATCGGCGTAGAGGCCGGCGGCAACGGGACAGAACTTGGGCAGCATGCGGCGCGGTTCAGGGGCGGCGTGCCGGGCGTGTTGCAGGGGACGTTCTCTTATGTGCTGCAGGATGAGAACGGGCAGATTGCCAGCACGCACTCAGTTTCGGCGGGGCTGGATTATGCATCGATAGGACCGGAACATGCGGCGCTGCATGACTCGGGGCGTGCTGAATATGTTTCGCAAGATGACGCGGCGGCGCTCGATGCGGTGGTGAAGCTGGCGCGGACCGAGGGGATTTTGCCGGCGCTTGAAAGCGCGCACGCCGTGGCCGAGGCTATCCGCATTGCTCCCACGCTGCCGGCGCGTGACATACTGGTTGTGAACCTTTCAGGACGCGGGGACAAGGATATGGGTATCCTGGCTCGCGAATTGAATCTGAAGGGGATCTGACGCGACTTTCATGCCGATCCGTTTCCAGCACAAGCCGGGACTCGTGGTTTACGTCACGGCAGGCGATCCTTCGCTCGAAGTGACGCGCGAGATTGTGCTTGAGGCCGTCGATGCGGGCGCGGATGTGATCGAGCTGGGCGTGCCATTCAGCGATCCGCTGGCGGATGGGCCGATTATTCAGCGGGCGAGCGAGCGGGCGCTGCAGCACGGCGTGAGCCTGAAAGATGTTCTGGGACTTGCACGCGAGATTCGCGCAGCGCGGCCTGAGCCGGGCCTGGTTATCTTCAGTTATCTGAATCCGATTTTGCGTTATGGGCTGAGCCGGTTTGCGGATGACGCAGCGGCAGCGGGCGTGGATGGCGTGCTGGCCACAGACATGATTGTGGAAGAGGCCGGCGATTATCTGTCTGAGCTTGCACGGGTGAATCTGGCGCCGATCTTCCTGGCAGCGCCGACCAGTCCTGACGAGCGGCTTGAGGCGATTGCCTCGCACTCGAAGGGTTTTGTGTACGCGATCTCACGCACCGGCATTACGGGAAAGCAGCAGAGCCTGACCTCCGATGCGGAGGCGCTGGTTGCGCGCATCCGGCGATGGACCACGCTGCCGGTGGCCGTGGGGTTCGGCATCTCGAATGCGGATCACGTCGCGCAAGTGGCGGAGTTCGCGGATGCCGCGGTTGTCGGCAGCGCAATTGTCGAGCTGATCGAACGGGCAACCCGGGAGAATGGACCGGAAGCAGCACCCGGAGCGGTGGCTCGATTTATCAAGGGCCT
>DASZXD010000119.1:0-5877 GCA_035546015.1 Occallatibacter sp. | reverse complement strand
TCGTGATGCAGATGCAGGCCTGCGAATCCTGCTGCCGAAGTAATGGCGTTGTTGTTGGGATCGAGCGGAGCCGATGAGATATCGGTATTCCACGCAACGTCTGATGGAAATGGAACAAAGCCGTTGAGACTGGCGCTATCTCCTGTGCTCATGGCACTGCACAGCGATGCAGTCTGCGCAGGACTCACGATGAGGCTGAGGCTGGCAGTAGCGGATTGCGGAGTGGGCTTGCCGGAGTCAGTAACTGTAACCTTCACCGACGATGTACCAACGGAGTTCTGCGCCGGCGTGCCTGTAATGGCGCCCGATGAACTGCTGATGACGAGGCCGGTGGGGAGGCCGGTTGCGCTGTACTTATAAGGCGGTGTACCGCCGCTCGCGGTGATGCTTGCACTGTAGGCCATGCCAATTGTGGCTCCGGGAAGAGCCGTCGTGGTGATCACGAGTTGGCTGGGCGCGGTTGGACTGGTCTTGAGCATCGCGCCCGAGCCGCATCCAATGACCAGAGATGCCAACCCGAAGACGAGACACAAAACGCATCTCCGCATCTGCGCCCTCCCTGCGGTTTCGCCAATTTTGGCTGACTGCCTCTCGCGAATACCCGAATGGAAACAGATTCCGCTGCTGATCGAGTATACCCTGAGTGCGACTTCAGCTTCGCCTGGGTCCTTCCGCGTGGAGAGCCCTTCAGTTCCTGCGTATTCACTCCGTCGACAAGATCATGTGGCTTTGAAGCGGAAAGCCGTTCACCGGCGCCATGGCCCGCCTTGCGCCAAACTGTTCAGAATATTTTGTTGAAGCTATGCAGGAAGGCTCACGGTCACTGCGCCGCCTCCGCCAACGGCTACGCGCACTGATGAGATCGCGCGCCCGTGCTCGTCGGTTTCAGAGGTTGCTTCCACGCTCTTGCCATTCACCAGCAACGAGCCGTGCTTGCCCTCAAAACCCGGCCTCCAGATGAGCGCAGGCCCGTGCTGATTCGTCAGCGTGGTCTTGCTCGTACCGTCATGGCGCACAGTCACCGTACAGGCGCGAATTGGCAGATTGCGCACCTCAGCCCAGTCGATTGTTGAGCCCAGTCCCGGTAATGTCCTGACCGTCATCTCGACCCAACCGCCGTCTACCGATGAAAGCAGCGGCGAGCTGTACTCGAGGTTGACACCCATGATCTGGGTTACGATGTCACCTACCCGCGAAAACGAAACTTCGGGATACTCAAGCCGCGCATGGCTCAGGTCGAGCAGTCGCACAACTTCGGCATCGTGGTCTGCGGCTCCTGCAGCTCCTCCGGCGTTCGCTGAAACATCCGCGCGCCAATCTGCAGAGAGGGCATTGTCAGCCCTTCGACCGCCGCAGCCTTCCATGTGGTGATCGGCCTCTTCCCGCTGATAGAAACACTGCCCCGCGCTATTCCACCACGTGTCGCGAATCAGCTTCTCAACAGCCGCAGCCTTCTTCAGGAACTCCTCAGACGCGGCAGCGTTACGACGGGCCTGCTGGATATGTGCATACGCCAGATAAGCCGCATGCTGCGTCGCCAGTACATCGAAGCCGATCACATAAGTATGATCCCCCTCGTTGTAACCTGGAATGCCGCGAGCTGGCGGAAACTTCGCCTTAGGATCGAGAATGCCGCGCACGTTGAGCAGGCGAGGGCGCGACATGATGTGGTCGATGTCGAGGCCCCAGCGCTCCACGTAGTCGTTTACAGAGCGGTCGTAGAGATGCAGAAAAACCGGATCGTTGATGTATGTCAGATCGCCGGTCCAAACGTACATCCTGAAACAGCAGTCCACGAGGTCGAAGTTCGATGGAAGGTTGTACCAGAAGGCGGCATCGTTCTCGTAGTCCACAGGCGCCGGCTGATTGTAGCGGTTGATCTCCCAGTAGCTACACCAGTCTTTCGAGTCAGAAACATTCTCGGCAAACTTGCGGAGCATATTCAGGTTAAAGCGCGCCAGTCCCAGCGCATGCGCACCCAGCGCCTGATGGCAGGTATCGCGGATGCAGAATCCCTCTCTCCCCGGCTCGACAGCTTCATACCATGGTCCAACCGGATCGCCCTCGTCGAAGACAAAAGCCATGGCCTGGCTGCGCGCCCAGTCAAATACATCTACAAGCTTTGTGCTCGATGAGGCAAGTTCGAGCTTGGTCTCGATCCGCGCTGCACCCGGTTGCACATGGCTCAATCCGGTGATCAGCTGCGCCATCGCAGAGCGTCTGGATGCATTTAATAATGCGAAGGCAGGCAATGCCGCCAATGCTTCACGGCGTGTCATTTTCTTCATAGGTGAGCTCCCGATATTTTTTGCATGCCGTTACCGTGACGGCGTGATCCTGAAGATCCGCGAGCCGTGCGAGTCGAGCGTGATGTCGATTCCCTGCCCGGATGGCGCGATCTCCTCGTTGCTGATGAGGTCAGTAAGCTTGGGAGGATGGGCTGCGAAGTGCGTATTCCGCAGCGCATCTACCTCCCGCCAGTCAAATTGGATTCTGCCCGGTTCTGTCCCAAGGTTGAAGAGCGCCAGCACCGCTGAACCGTCGGGATAAAGAGTCATCCACGCCTGCCGCACGCGTTTGCGCAGGCTCTGGATATCGACAGGCGCAGCCGGAATGCCGCGCTGATCGATTGCAATGATCGAGCGATTGGTTATCAGCTTCAGATCATCCGGGTCCATATGCGTGAGGTCTGTGCCCAGAAACAATGGCGCACAGGAGATGGACCAGAAAATGAACATCGATTGCCGCTCGGCAGGTGTAATACCGTCCTTGTCGCCGTTCCCCAGCTCAAGCGAATCCAGATCGTTCCAGCCGCCGGGCTTCGCGTAGGGATACCACTCGCGTACGTCGTCAAAGCGAGTTGCCACGCGCGACCACTCCGTGAGATTGCCCTTGATGGCAGGATCGGTGCTACGGCCGCAAGCATAGCACTCGACATCATTCTCGATGCGCCAGCCATTCGCATTTGCCCGCCACAGATTGGCTTGATCGATGGAAAGATAGTTCGACAGCTCGAGCCAGATGTGCCGGCCCGAGCGTTGAATGGCATCGTGCCATGCACGCACCTCCTCACGATTGTCTGCGGGAAGATTGCCACCGCCCGGCCCGACAAAATCGAGCTTGACGAAGTCCACCTTCCAGCGCGCGAACTGCTGCACGATGGAGTTGATATAAGCCCGCGCCGCCGGTTTGCTGAGATCGAGCTTATATGTACCCTTCAGCGTTGAACCGGGCAGCGACTTGTCGGTGACATCCTGGATATGTACGTTTGTGCCCGCGATAATTGGGTTCGCGTCATAGAGCTTTGGCTGGATGCCGGGACCAAGATACAAACCAAAATGCAGACCGCGGTTGTGGAGGTATGTCGCCATCCCGTCCATACCATCAGGGAAGGTTGCCAGATTCGGCTTAGGTATTCCATGCTCGTCGTAGCCGTCTGCCCATCCTGAGTCGATGTTGATGTAACGATAACCAAGCTCTGGCAGCTTGTTGGCTATCATGGCTTCGGCCTGCGCCTTAATCTTTTCTTCAGTAGGCTTGCCGCGGATAAACGACCAGCTGCTCCAGCCCATATATGGGTGTTGTGCAAAGCCTGCGCTCGCTGTGGGATGCGCTGCTGTTGGGCTTTGTGCAAAAGCTGCAATAGATAGAAGGGCAAGAATAGCTGCAATGCGCATGCGCAGGATCGTAACACAGCGGCAAAGCAGATTGAGTCGACTGAGCCATAATTTTGTTTTCGTATACATTTTCACATCCTCATACCGACAACATGCGGTTTCCGCCGTCCATCCAGACAGCCCCTCAGCAGCAACTCGTATATCTGCTCTTGTGGTATACGTATTGCAATAGTGTCAAATGCAAATTTGCTGCACCTTGCAAATGCCGGGCAGCAACGGACTGTAAACCATGGACATGCGTGATATCGCGAAGATAGCGGGCGTCTCGAGCGCTACCGTATCTCGCGTGATCAACGGCCTGAACACAGTAAGGCCGGCAACGGCCGAGCGTGTGCGCCGCGTGATCGAAGAACACAAATTCATTCCCAACGGCAGCGCCACCACACTCAAATATGGCCGCAGCAGCACTTACGGCCTTATCATTCCTGACATCACCAATCCGTTCTTTCCTGAGTTCATCCATGCCTTTGAGGGGCTGCTGGCCGATATCGACCGCAACATGCTGATGGCCACTACGGCCTCGCATCCACCGCGCGTGCAAAAGACGATTCATCGCATGCTGGTGAGCCAGGTGGATGGCATTGCCCTTCTGGCCTCGGAGATTGAGACGGAGCCGATTGAGGCGATGATAAAGAATCGCGTTCCTTTGGTTACCATGGACCGCCGTGTTGTGGGCAAAGGCCTGAGCGATATTGCCGTTGATAACGACACCGGGATGAAAGAAGCCATCGACCACCTGGTGCGCCTGCGCCACCGCAAGATCGGCTATATTGGCGGCATCGCTGGACCTACCATCTCCGATCACCGGCTCACTTCTTTCATCGATGCAATGCAGGGCCATGGACTGCAGATAGAAACGCAGTTTCTGCGCATTGGCGATTTCCGTATCACTGGTGGCGAAGCTGCCATGACCGAATTGCTCCAGCTCAAAAAGCGCCCAACGGCCATCCTGACTGCCAACGATCTCACTGCCATTGGCGCTCTGCGCGTTATTCACCGCTGCGGCCTTACCGTTCCGGGCGACTTTTCGATCATTGGCTTCGACGACATTGAACTCAGCGACATTGTTTATCCGCCGCTCACGACCATCCGACTGCCGCGGCATGAGATGGCAAAGAGGTTCGTTGGCGCGCTCGCTGCCTTGGCGCAGGATCCTCACGGCTCCGGACGCCAATATAAAGTCGAAACATCGCTTGTCATTCGCAGTTCGACCGGCCTGGCAAAGAAGTCCGCATCAACACCTCCAACGGCGCACCGCACTTCACGCACTAACGGAAAATGATGTTAAGCACCACGCAAGCCACCATCACCGCCAATGCAAGCATCCAGTCCCAGCGCGAGATGTGCTGCTTTGCTCCTGTCTGCGTAAAGTAAGTAACCCCTTCGAGATCTTCTCGCGGTTTTGGGGTGGTAAAACTGCTCACGATCGCTGTTACCCCTGTCGAAACGGCCCATGCAAACACCGCGCCGTAAAAATTGCCGACCATCTGGCTGCCGTATTGAATAGCGCCGCAACGAATCGCTACATTGTGCGCAACTCCCATAGCCACTCCAAAGAGCAGCCCATAAAAGCTTGCCGTCGGCGTCGCCCAGGTGGTGAACATCCCCAGCAGAAACACGGCAAAGATCGGCGCGTTCAATGTAGAAAAGACAAGCTGCAGATAATCCATCAGGTTGTTATAGAAAAGCACGATATATGCCGTAGCCACGCTCAGGCAGGCGGCAAGCGCGGTAAATATGCGTCCCACGCGCAGGTAGTGCGCATCTGTCTTATCCGACCTCAGATGCGACTGGTAAAGATCGTGGGTACACAGTGTAGAAAATGCGGTGATGTTGCCTGCCAGGCCGGACATAAGGCTGGCAAGAATAGCGGAGATTCCTAGCCCCATCAGCGCATAGCCATAGTAGCGGCTGATCAGCAGCGGCAGCGCCTGATCGAACTGCGGCAGCCTGCCAGGCTTGAGATATGCTGCAGCCGACATGCCGGGAAAGATCACCAGCCAGGGAAATACAAGCTTGAAGACGGCGGCAATCAGCGGAGTCTTCACCGCGCCTTCAACACTCTTCGCTGTCAGCGCACGCTGGATAAGCACGAAATCCGTACACCAGTAACCGAAGCTGAGAACAAACCCAAGCCCGAAGACAACGCCGAATACATCCATGAACGCCTTGTGATCCATCAGTGGCAGAGTCGACCATA
>DASZXD010000118.1:0-23292 GCA_035546015.1 Occallatibacter sp. | reverse complement strand
ATCTTCTACTTGGATTCGCATGGCGGGAGGCCCAAGCTGCATCGGCTCGACATGCTGCCTGACGGGACGCTTCCAGAGTGGCCACAGGAATTCTTCGGTGAATCTGCGCAGATTCTCGGACGAATAATGCGAGCAAAAAAGCAGCGGAGAAAGTAGATGCCGCCGGCCCTATGCCTTTCACCGACGATGCTCGACCAGAGTTTTCCCCGCACATTGGGTGAGCTAGATCGCGTAGCCGAATCTCTGGGTGTTCTCCAGAGACTCTCACAGAGCAGGCGGGTCTTCATACTTTTGACAGCAACACTAGGCGAATTCCACGAGCTGTTTGAATGGCAGACCTCAGCTTCTCACGTGCTTCTAAACGATATCTACCGGCTTATTACTCAATGGCTTCTTCAGCCCACCTATTATGTTAGGTCGGTTATGACAGGGCCCGCTGACGCATTCGCGCCGCACCCGGTCCCTCTTGGCTGCGATCAGGGTCTGCTCGTCGAAATGTGGAGGGACGAGACGGGAAAGATCTACTGCCTTTACCGATCGAAGTGCGAGGGGTCCAGATCAGTCGCATTAGCATGCGACTCGGCCTTTGCAGGCGGCTCCTTGGGGGCCTACGCGCCCGATGCGCCAGATTCGCGTTTTCAACTGGTCGGCCCCGACGACCTACCCGCTCTCGGGGATTTCGAGCGGTGGGTCATTCCCGATGGTTTATCTAATCAGTCCGTAAGCTACGACGCAGCCAAGAGAAATCTTCACGTGATTGGAGGGGATGTCGCCAAAAAGCCGGAGGGAAGCCACTATAAGGTAACGTTCAAGGGTGCCTCACGTTCGTGGGTTTTGGACTCGAACGAAGACCCCGTGCAGGAACGCTACCTCGACGAGCTAAAACCGCTCACCGGCCTTCCAGGCGACGTCATCCGGTACGCGCTAGCCTGCGGGAAGTTGCCACCTCGCGAACCGTTTTTCTGATGAGCGGCACTCTGGTCGTGTGTGCATTTGGTCTCGAAATCTTTAGACCTCCGAGCAGGTGGCCCGATCAAGAGCCGCAAATGGTGTGCTGAGCCAGGAGAATCTGTGCCCACTCATCGCGGCATTATTATCGCGATGAGTGGGCGGCATGAGGCAGGACCCCTTGGCTCCTGAACGGGCAAGTTGACGTAAAACGGGCATCTCGTACAAGTGCCGACCCCTCAATTGGCGATATCAGGCCGAGGCACTCACTGACGGGCTCTGAAGACAAATTGCCGGCAAGCTCGTCTCGCTATTTCGGCCAATGGAAACCCTCAGGCGAATCGGTGCGGCGTGTCAGGCCGAAAACTCGGAATCATCATCCGGATTTCCCAGAGCCGCTGCCGGTAGCAATACCACCCAAGTCTATGCTCGATATTCGCGTGAGGTCACGATCCCTGGTTCCGGCACAGGATACCGGCCTTCGGCGTCAGCAATCAGTGGCGCTTGGGAATCCATGGTGAACTTGTCTGTGTTCGGCGACATTTCGAAGTCGCAGTTCAGCATCTGGTCATATGTCACTTCGCGTCCCGTGTGGGCGGCCATACGGCCCATGCTTGAAACCAGGCTGGCTTCCACCCCACGCTGTACCTCGTTGTAGGGCTTATCGTCTCGGATGGCATCCACCAAATCATTCCATTCGTTCTGATACGGGTCCTGCTCATCCGGCTCGACCGTGGATTCCCAAAGCATCTTGGACGTCAGGTCCTGGCTCGCATACAGGCTTGACGGCTGCCCGCAATCGCCTGCCTTCGAGGCGATTCCCGACCCTTTGGTTCCTTGCAAGTAGCTGGAATAGATTTGCTCGCATCCGGGGATAGTGCGTCCGTCGAAAAAGAACTTGCTGCCGTCGGAATAGGTGTATTCCACTGAATATGTGTCGAAATTCTGATCCACATACATGATTCCTTCAGGACTGAGGCGGTAATGTCGGCCGCCCAGCGCCTGCGCCTTTACAGGCCACTCGTTCTTCATCCACCCCAACTGATCGATCAAGTGGATATAGAAGTCGTTGAAGCAGCCGCCGCTGGCCCAGATGAAACTGTGGAAGCGCTGCACCTGGTAAAGGAGATCGGTGATACCGGCCGGTTTCGGAAGAGAGCTGAAGTATCCGGCCGGTCCATGCATCCGGTAACCCCGTTGCAAAATGATTTCGCCAATCTCGCCATCGTGTACGCGCTTGGCCAGTTCTTCCATCGCCCGGTTGTGTCGCGACATCAACCCCACACCTACCTTCAGGTTCTTGGCCTGGGCCTCGCGCGCCAAACTGAACATGCGTTTGCTGGTAGGCCCGTCAACTGTAAGCGGCTTCTCCATGAAAACATTCAGACCCTTCTGAATCGCGTAATCGAAATGCACCCAGCGAAACGCCGGCGGCGTAGCGAAAATAGCGATGTCGCCCGGTTTCAAACAATCCATCGCTTTCTGAAAAGCGTCGAAGCCGATGAACTGGCGTTCCGGCGGTACATCCATCTGGCTGGCAAACTGCACCTGCAACTTGGTCAGGTCCTTCTGCAGGCGATCCGGGAAGATGTCGGCCATGGCCACCAGCTTGACGGGGCCGCGCTTGACGGAAAGTGCGTTAGCTGCTGCACCGCCGCCACGCCCACCGCAACCGATCAGGGCGACCTGGATAAGGTCGCTGCCGGCAGCATGGACGGCGGGAATGGCCACGTTGGCCAAAGCCGAAGCCGCGGCTAATTTGCCCGTGCTTTTAATGAATTCACGGCGGGACGTGGAGGCTTTCATTGGTGATTTCATGGCTGTGCAATTCCCCTACACGTATGGCTGCGATTTCCGGAGTACGGAAAAATATCCAATACGCGGTACGTCATTCTAGCGTGAGTTCCCCAGTCGTCACCAATAGTCTCATCCCCCCGAGAACAACCGTTGAACGACTGAGCGGGTCATGCTCTGCGGTGGCAGTCGGCAACGGATGGGAGCACCGTTGCAGTCTGTTGATAACTTTCCAATGAGTGGCGAGAATGCGCTCGGCAGGGATGCTCTTGTTTTTCCGAGAGCTTATTGCCCGAATGCCCACCGCACCATCTGCGGGAACTCTTCTCGCCAGAATGCGCCACCGTGCGACCCGGCTCGCTGATGTATGACGACATCGGCCCCAGCATCGCGCAGCGCGTCTGCCCACCGCTTTGCGTTCTCAAGAAAGAACGGCTCCTGAGTGCCGGCGACGAGGTATGTGCGCGGAAGTGGGCTCGGCATAACGCCAGGCGGCTTGTAACCGCCGCCAGGCGAGGCGCAGAGGATCGCACCGTAGACATCTGGATGGCGAAGCCCCAGCGCCAGGGCCAGCTCTCCACCCGCCGAGACGCCGAACACTGCGGTACGTTCCTTGGGCAATGCCACGCCAAACCGCGACTCTGTCCATCGACGAACGTCCTCCACCAAAAATTGCTCGTGTGCCGTGAACCGCTCCGGCTCAAAGCTCGGCGAGTACTCATGGATCCTCTGCATCTCGTCCCTCAGCCGATGTACACCGACGATCATTGTGGACGGTACGTCGGCATCTTCCAGCAACCGGCCCCACTTCGAGATTCCCTGACCGTCACCGGCGAAAACGATTGCTTCGGGCGTCTCCGGCGGAACATACACCGTGACTTGCCGCTCACCGTCAAACTTGAATGTCTCGGTGACAAACTCGCCCGAGACTGCTCTGCTGGGCATCGCGGGCCCTTCGTCGGACTCACTTGGCTTTAGGTTGACGTGATTGCGTGTCTGTTCCTTCATGGCCCGGTCCTCGTATAGGGAACTATAGTCGCCCCCAGATACTGCCGCATCACCCGAAGCATCAGTTGGCGCCAACAGGCCAAATCACGTTTCCAGAGCTGCCGCGGCTGGAAACGCGGCTTGGCGATTTGGCGTCATGCGAACCCACAAAAAATCGATCACTGCGCGCAAATTCGTGGTCAAAAAGGACTCGTTCCTCACTCCGTGCGCAGGATCTCGCTGGGGTCGGTGCGCAGCGCGCGAAGCACGGCAGGAAGTGTGGCAACGAACGCGGTGATCAGAATGGCGCAGGCCGGCAAAGCGATCATATCCGCGTCGGTCGCTTTGACCCGGTAGAAAAGCGACTCAACAGAACGCGCCGCGCCGAACCCGAGTACGACGCCCGCGCAGCCTCCGAGCGCGATCATCAGGAACACATCGAGAGTCACAAGGCGCACGATGCCGGCACGAGTCGAGCCAATCGCCATGCGGATACCGATCTCGCGGCGGCGCTGGAGGACGGAGTAGTTGAGCACAGCGTAGAGTCCAATGCCGGCCAGCAGAAGCGCCACCGCGGCAAAGAAGGTGGCGAGCATGGCGATCAGGCGCTCGCGAATGGTCTGGTCGCGGACCAGTTCGGCTTGAGTATGGATGTTTGTGACGCGGAGGCCGTCACGGCGTTGAGCAATCGTCTTGCGGAGCGTGTCAGCCATAGCAAGCGGGTTGGCAGCCGCTGGCTGAACAATGAATGTGCCATAGGAGATGGGACGCTGGTTGTCCTTTTCGTCAACCTGCTGGAAGGGCACGTAAGCGACAGGCAGCATTGGTTCACGCAGGCTGCGATAAGGAGTGTCGGGCACGATGGCGACAATGTGGCAAGCAGAGCGGTCTTCGATGGATCGCTTGAAGGTCTTGCCGATGGGATCTTGCCCCGGAAAGAAGGTGCGGGCAAAAGTCTCATTGACGATGGCCTCCCCGGGTGCGGTGTCCTCAGGGCGGAAGTCTCTACCCCGTAGAATCGGAATTTGCATTATTCCCAGCCAGCCGGGAGTGATGTTCAGGAAGAAGGCGAGAGTTTGCCGAGGCGGCGCATTGTCGACCGAAATGAAACCGTTGGTAGCAATGCCTTGAAGAAGCGGCCAGATGGAAATAGCCACCGAACTGACTCCGGGTACGTTGCGAATCGCCTCCGCCGTCTGATTCCATACGGCCGGTGGCTGGCCTTTCTGCGTCACTGTGTCGAGAAGCAACAGGCGATCTGTGGCGAAGCCAAGAGGCCGACGAGAGAGGCGCTCGAACGTAGCAACGAAGAGCGATGAGAGAAAAAGCACGAGAACGCAGAAGGCGGCCTGCAGAGCGATCGCACCGCTCAAGAGACGACGGGGGGCCTGCGGATTTTCACCGCCTTTCAAGGCGCTGACAGGTTGAACGCGGGACGCTCGAAGCGCGGGCAGAAGCCCAAGCAGAAGTACGACAACTGCAATGAGCCCCAAAGCAAACAGCAGGACGCGCCAGTCTGTCGAGAGCGAGAGGCGAGCGGGATTATCGGGCGGATTAATGAGGTGGAGGACAAAAGGCGCGGACCATGCGGCAAAAACTGCTCCGAGGACGGACGCAAAGAATGCGAGAAGTGCGCTATGCACAAGAATGAGCTGGATGAGCCGGTTTCGGCCAGCGCCAATCGAGACTCGAAGAGCCATCTCATGAGAGCGTGCGGTGGCCTGCGCCGTCATCATACTCGCGACATTTACACAGGCGATCAGAAGTACGAGAGCAACAAGGACGCCGAGGATTCCGAGTGCACGGCGATAATCCTGCTGAAGATTAGAGACGCCGGCCGCGGCGGGTGTCATGATGACTTGCTGGCTGAGCATGCGATCGATCAACTGTCGCGTCATGCCGTGCAAACCTTTGCTCCGCTCAAGTTCGAACGCATAGCTGACTGCAGCGAGCTTCTGGCGAAGGGGTTCGAGAGCGATGCCGGTGTTGACCAGGACCAGTGTCCGTTGCCACGTAACGTTCTGCTGCGTGGCGTTTCTGCTCATCGTCGTGGGAAGAAAGATGTCGGTAATCGTTCCTGGTTCGGTCCCGGTGAACGAGCGCGGACCGACGCCGACGATTTCGTAGGTCTGGTCGCCGATGTGGAGAATCCGACCCACGATATGCGTATCGCCGCCGAAGCGATGGTTCCAATAGTCCCATGACAGAACCGCGTAGGGCCCGGCGCCTGGCGCCCGATCGTCCTCGGCCGTCAGCAGTCGGCCAATTGTGGGTTGCAAGCCGAAGAGTGAGAACATGGTGCCTGAAACGTATTGCACGTAGCCCTTCTCCATCTCGCTGTCGGACGCATAGGTGATGTCGGTTCGGCTGGCGTAGGAGACGGCAATCAGATCGGCCTGATCTTTGACTGCATCGCGCATCAGGTTGAAATCGCGGGTAGGCCAGGAATCATACTCTACGGGTTTGCCATCAAGGCCAATGAATTGCCGGCTAAGGGCGAACAGGCGATCTGCATGTGCTATCGGAAGCGGACGCCAGAGGAGAGCGTCGATGAGCCGAAATGCCGCTACACAGGAGCCCATCCCCAACGCGAGCGAGAGCACTGCGGCAATGGATGCGACTTTGTTGCGACGGAGCTGCCGCCAGCCGAATCTTACGTCGGAGAGAATCGACTCAAGCCATCCTGCAGCACGAATGCCGTGGCTCGCTTCTCGCTGGCGCAGTACAGAACCGAAGTTGCTACGCACGTCGTCCGGGTCTCGCCCTGAGGCGATCGCCTCTTCAATATGCGATTCGAACTCTTCGTCAATCTCGCGATTCAGACGCTCGCCGCGTACGGCATTCGAGATACGCGACCACAAAGACATGTCATGCCTCCCGGAGGACCCTGTTGATTGCCAGGCTGACGGACAGCCAGCGTGACTCTTCCGCGCCCAGTTGCTTCTTCCCCGCGGCGGTTAGTTCGTAGACGCGGGCCCGCCGGCCGGTGTCCTTCTTGATCCACTCGGCACGAATCCAGCCCGCTTCCTCCATCCGATACAGCGCCGGGTAGAGCGAGCCCTCCTCTGCGCGCAGCACTTCCCCGGACGTACTTGAGATGGCGGCCATGATGGCGTATCCGTGAAGCCGCGGGCGCCGCGACAATATTTTGAGCACGAGCAAATCGAGTGAACCCTGCAGAGCGTCGGTCTTGGCCATACTTAGATGTCTTTATATAGACATCTAAGTAAAATTGTCAATGATTTTTGTTTGGCGCATTCAGCCCGAGGCGCTCATCGAGAATCGTTTACGCGAAGAAACGGGATACGGCCTCGCAAACCTGTTTCCTTTTACCCTCGCTTGCAATGGCGCCCTCGCGGGCACTATCGATTTCCATGCAAATTCTTTGCGCTTTGCTTACGAATGCCGTGGAAGACTCAGAGTTGCCATGCAATGTATAACCATTACAGTGTTCGAGGCCGGAGACATACTGGATCACTATCGCGTGGATGCGGTTGTCGCGCATAGCGGCATGTCCACGCTTTACCGTGCTACGGACCTGAAGTCCGGCCGGCAGGTGGCGCTCAAGGTTCCGCACGCCGAGATGGAAGCCGACCCGGTGCTGCTGGAGCGCTTTGAGCGCGAGCAGCAGATCGGGCAGGAACTGGACCACCCCGGCATCGTAAAGACATTCGATGGCGAAGAGCGCAGCCGGCTTTACATGGTTATCGAGTGGGTCGACGGCAGCCTGCTGCGGACCATTCTGAACGAGGAGCGCAAGCTCCCGATCGAGCGGGCGGTGGCGCTCACTGTGAAGATCTGCGATGCGCTGGACTATATGCACAAGCACGGCGTGGTACACCGCGACCTGAAGCCCGAGAACATCATGGTGAGTGAAGCTGACAGCATCAAGCTGATCGACTTCGGCATCGCCATGAAGGAAGACGCGCGCCGGCTCACCTACGCAGGGTCGTCGCCCATGCTGGGCACGCCGGACTACATCTCTCCTGAGCAGGTGAAGGGCCAGCGCGGTGACCAGCGCAGCGACATTTATGCGCTGGGCATTATGCTCTACGAGATGCTTACCGGCGCAACGCCGTTTACCGGGCCCAATCCGCTGGCGGTGATGAATGAGCGTCTGCTCGTCGATCCCAAGCCTGTGCGGAGTCTGAACCCGGAGATTTCCCCACAGCTCGAGGAGATCCTGTTTCGCGCCCTCGAGAAGGACCCGCGCCACCGCTATGCGACGGCTGCGGAGATGGCCTGGGAACTGGAGCACCAGGAGCAGGTGGGCGTCGACGAGGGTGCGCGGCGTCCCGCGCTGCACCACCGCCTGGGCGGCAGAAAGATGCTGCTCTATGCCGGGCTTGCGCTGGCGCCGCTGCTGTTGTTTGTGGTCATGCTGCTGCTGGCCAGAAAGTAGTTCTATCAGCCAGCGCTTGCACTTTTCTCATCGAAGCACGGTATCCAAATAATGCTCAACGGCCTGTGCCCACAGCTCGCCGTGTGCCTTGAGCCCTGCGCCGCTGAAGTGAACGCCCGTGCCATGATTCTGCCGATATTCGCTGCCGAGTGCGTCGGTGTTCGGGCCTTCGAGCGCAATGCCGCTCCGCCACAGGCTTTGCTGCGCCTGTTCGATATCGGGATCGGAAGCATCGGCCGGTGAGTGATAGGTGGCTTCGGCAACGATCCACGGAAAGTTCCATCCGGCCTGCCTGCGCGAGTCTCGAATCAGCTTGATCATCATCTGGCGGTATGTGGCGCCATCGATCTGGTGGCCGGGCTTCTGATGTGCGTCGGATTCGCCCTGATGCCAGAGAAGCGCGCGGAAGCCGTGTCTGCCGAGCCGGTGAATCCGCTGCATCATGCCGTTGAAGAGCGTGCCGTCGCAGGTAAGCTTGCCGTCTTCGTTCCGCATGATGAATTTGGTCATCGTTGGCATGACGGCAATAGGCGTGCCGGCTGGTAGCCACTGGCGCACGCTGGTCGATCCGTGGCCAACGGCGGCGATGCCGATAGGCACGTGGTACTCGCGGTAGAGCGCATCGCCAAAGGCGGGGATGAAGCTGCCCTTGCTGCTGTTATCCTGCACGCCGGGCTGCGGGTCGTCGGCTATCTGCCACGCGTTTCCGCTGAAGGCCGCCACCATGCCGGTCTGCGTCGTCTGGCGCACTTCGCCATAGTTCGTAGAGTTGGACTGGCCAGCGATGACGAAGACCTCGCCGACACCCACATGGGCTACGTTCGTTGCCGCAACTTGCGCATGCGCGCGCAGCAGCCGTACGTCGAGTTCGTAAAAGCCTCCGGGAATAGTGGCAAGTGAGCCACGGAATTCACCAGTGGCTTTGCTGAAGTGCAGTCGCACCCAGCCGCCGGTAAGCGGGCCGGCGAGCGATGTTCCGGTAAGCCGGGCCTGAGCGGAGTCGGCAGCGACGTCAGCCTTGCCGCGAACCTCAACCGAGCCTTTGAGCCGCGTGCTGCGCTGAAAGACCTGATAGTCAAGTGGCGAGGCGAGAGAAATAAGTACGGTGGCCGTCGTGGCAGGGTTGGCTGTGGCAGATTGACCGAAAGCAGCGAATTGCGCAACGAGCAGGATCAGCAGCGAGAGCAGAGAGCGGCGAATGAGACACCTCGATGGGAGCGGCGCTTGGGCCGGGAAGATCATGATACGGTTTTGGCCTTAATCGGTGCGCACGTTACATGCTGGAAAGAAACTTCTTCAAAACTGCGGCTCACAGTCCGCTGAAGGCGTAGTCTTATCAGCGGCGGCGGAACGGCAGCCGTCTTCGAGCGCAGATTTTCGAGCGTCGACTTGCGAGGTGCCGCATGAAGCCTCATCGGGCATTTGCCTTTCTTCTGGCGTTTTCTGCAACGCTCCCTCTACAGGCAAAGGACAAGAAGCCTGCCGTGCCGGCTGTCTTTGGTCAGGCGCAATATGTATATGTGGAAGCGATAGACGGGCAGCAGTTCGATCCGAATCTCTATCCAGAGGACCGCATCGCGATTGCCGATGTGCAGGATGCGCTGCAGAAATGGAAACGCTATACGCTCACGTTTGAGCGGAGCCAGGCGGATCTGGTGATCGTGGTGCGCAAGGGGCGCGCTGCTAGCGCGGACGTGGGATTGAGACCGCCGAACTCAGGCCGCGGCCAGATCGGCACAGGACAGCCAGCAGGCGGGCCGATCGGTGGCTCGATCGGGGGGCCCGCCATACAGGTTGGCGGAGAAGCGGGGCCGGCGGACGATTTCTTCGAGGTATGCATGGTGAACACAGACGGCAAAAAAAGCGGCCCGTTGTGGGAGCGCACCATGCCAGACGGGTTGAACGCGCCGCGTGTGCTGCTGTTCCAGCAGTTCAAAGAGGCGGTCGATAAGGCCTATCCGAACCAGCCCGCACCGCATGGGCAGCCGAAGAAGCCCTGATTACAAGCTCTGCAGCTCAGCGATACGAATCGTCGCGATGAATGACGAACTCGGGATAGGCTCCGCCGCCCAGTTCGTGCAGATCCATGCCGATACGCTCGCCGTCGGGGTCAACCCTGAATGGCACCACGCGGTTGAGGACGAAGAAGAGCAGATAAACAACCGGGAGCACAAGGCCGAGCAAAGTTCCAATGCCCACAAGCTGCGCAAGTAACTGGCCCGGCTGCGGAGCGAAGAGGCCCGCGGCGAGCAGTCCCCACAGTGCGGCAATGGCGTGGACGGTGATGGCGCCAGATGGGTCGTCGATAGAAAGCGCGAGCTCAAATACTTCCACGAGCAGCGGTGTGGCGATGCCGGCAACGAGACCTACAAACAGCGCTTCAGTAGGAGTGACGATGGCTGCGCAGGCGCTCGATGCCACCAGGCCTGCGAGCCAGCCGTTGGCGCACATGCTGGCGTCGGGCTTGCCAAAGCGGTAGCGGGTCACAGCACACGTGGCTACAAGCGCAATGGCGGCGCTGAGCACGGTGTTAACCGCGATTTCAGGCAGCGCGGTGAGTGACGCATGGAACCACAGGATTGCGCCCGCGGCGTTCCAGGCCAGCCATCCGACCAGGCTCAGAAGGCAGCCGAAGAGGACATAGACGGCGTTATGGCCGGGCATGGCCATCGAGAAGCCTTCTTTGGGGAACTTGCCTTTGCGCGGCCCTGCGATCCAGACAACGGTCAGCGCACTGAGCCCGCCGACGGCGTGAACACATGCCCCTCCGCCGAAATCGAGAAAGCCCGCGCCGAGGCCGAAATTTGTGCCGAGCTGCGCCAGCCATCCGCCGCACCATGTCCAGTGTGCAACAAGCGGAAAGACGATGCCCGCAAGAATGGCGGCAGAAGCGCATCCGGCGGCAAGCCGAAACCGATCCGCGCCGGTTCCCCACGGAATGAGCGCGGCCAGCGTGACAGCAAGAAATTCAAAGAGCAGGCCAAGCTGCGAAATGTTGAAGCTCGTGCTCGAGGATGACAAGGAGCCGAGAAGCAGCGGGCCTGCGCCGGTCCAGTTCCATGTGACGCCGGCAAGATGAAATGCGTGGCCGGGAGCGGAAGGCTGCCCGGCAATGGCGGAGCCGAGAAACGCAAAGACGATCGCAGCCACGGCAATGATGGCCAGATTGCCCAGCATCGCCTGCGCGGCAGAGCGCGAGCGGCCGAGGCCGGTGTTGGTAAGCGCAACGCCGGCGATGGCCAGCGGCGACATGAGCAGAAGAACCAGCGTGAAGGCAAAGACGGCTTCGCTCATGGCCGGAGCGGCAGCGGGAAGAGCTGAATTCATGGCTGGCTCTCTCCGCGCGGCAGAATGTGGCCGCGTACAGCTACGCCAAGGCCGAGCGCTTCAACTGCCAGCCCGCAGATCACAAAGACAGCGCGGCGCGTGAGATCGGGGAACAAAATGAGAGCAGCAATGATGAGAAAGAATCCGGCTGGCATGACCAGCAGTCCAGCGTATTTCATAGCCTTGTCCCTTCGGACCGCATTGGCGATAGAAGACCCCTACCGAGACTCATACCCGAGTCACACAAGTTCGCAATGCGAGATGTTGTGATGTGTTGACGATGCGGGCTGCCGACCGCAAAAACCTGCATGAATTCTAAAGCATTCAATCGGCAGACTCATGCGTGGCGTATATCGATATCTCTGCAGGCGCGCCATCTAAGACGGGCTGGATCCCTTTACAGTTTCCTTGCGCCCGGCAAGACATAATGGCAGTATGTACTTCCGACTCAACCGCGCCCATCGATTTTTCCCCGTGTTTCTTGGCGTGGTGACCCTGCTCGATGTGGCCGTGTTGTTTGTCTGGGATATGGCTCCGGGGTTGTTTCCGCCCAGAAGCCACGATTTTCTGGCTGCATTCTCGCTGACCATGATTGCCGTTGCCTATCTCGTCTATCAGGCGGCCCACCGGCCCGCAATTCTGGAGTTTGTAAAGGCGGTCCTGCTGGCCATTGCCTTTCTGTTCTGGGCGGCAAATCAACTCTGGCCCGGTCTTCCGCAGGCGACGCTCTTCAACGATATTGCAATCGGACTCTTTGTCCTGGACGTGTTTCTGGTCATCGTGGGCTGGCCTCCCGCTGCCGCAGACAGCTCGTTCGCTGAGACCAGTGGAGAGACGGGCGCAGAGGAGCAGTTCTGAGCCGGTGCGCAGAGGCCGGTCGCGGGCATCGAATCGCACTTGCGTGATTTTTATGAGAGCGTAAAAGTTCTCGCTTTGCTATGACCGGAAGCAATCCCAATTTCTGGTACAGAAGCGCACCGGGCTGGAGCGATGCGATGCGCGGAAAGCCTCGCAACCATGCATGTTTTCACGCAAAATGCGGCGCGGATTGTACACCAGGTTCTTAAAGTTTTTCGTGATGGCGGCACTTGCACAGGCAACCCGTGCTGTTATATTGATTCTTCGGGCTATTCTGCCTTCTCCGCTCGAGTTTGTTCACGAGATTTTTGTAGATAACCTGTGCGGTTGCCGGCGCACTGCGGCCGCATAAAGACACGCAAAATCAAGCAGGGTACAATTCATGCCGCAAATTTTTGACCGCAGCTCCAATGCACTGGCCCGCATGAGCCTTGTGTTGACGGGGCTGATCGTGATCGCCCTGGGAGTTACGCTCGATCAACTGCAACGTTCGCCCTGGGTGACACGGCAGGGGCAGCGTCCTGACCAGCCGGTTCCTTTCAGTCACAAGCATCACGTGCAGGGGCTTGGGCTGCAGTGCCAGTACTGCCACACCACGGTTGAGAAGTCGAGCTACGCAGGCATTCCTCCTACCCGCACCTGCATGAACTGTCACGCGCAGATCTGGACGAATGCGCAACTGCTGCAGCCTGTGCGCGACAGTTGGTATACGGGCCAGTCGATCCCGTGGATCAAGGTGCATGACCTGCCCGACTTTGTCTTCTTCAGCCACGAAATTCATGTGAACAAGGGCATCGGCTGCGCCACCTGCCACGGCAAGGTCGACCAGATGCCGCTGATGTATGCGCAGAACACGCTGCAGATGGAGTGGTGCCTCGACTGCCATCGCAACCCTGCCAAGAACCTGCGGCCGACCAGTCAGATTTACAACATGGACTGGGAGAAGCCGGCCATCGATCATCCGGTATGGTGTACGGCTGCGGACGAGAAGGATGGTGTGCCGACGGCGCAGAGCGTGAGCTGCACCACGAAGGATCCGGCCAACGCCGGTCCTGAGCTGGCCTCGCTGCAGATGCCGGTGCACGCGGCAACCGGACTGGCCGGCGATGTGGCGGGTGCATCGCTGCCTGCTGCGGCGCCTGTTTATACCAAGTTCACCAGCCAGGAGGATATGGGCAAGTTCCTGGTGGTCCACTACAAGATTCGCACCCCGAAGGACCTGATGAGCTGCGAGGTGTGCCACCGATGAGCGGAATCCAGAAGAACGGGACCGCCATGGCGGCGGAGAACAAGATGGGAAATGCCGTGGATGAGAAGGCGGGGAATGGCGCGCCGATGACTCCGCAGCCGATGACCTTGGACGCGGTGCGGCAGGAACTGAAGGGCGCGAAGGGTAAGAAATTCTGGCGTTCGCTCGACGAACTGGCGGAGACGCCCGAGTTTCAGGCCGCAGTGGAGCGGGAGTTTCCCAACTCCGCGCAGGAGTGGGTCGATCCGGTCTCGCGCCGCGGATTTCTGAAGCTGATGGGCGCGTCGATGGCTCTGGCCGGAATGGCCGGTTGCACCAAGCAGCCCGACGAGCCGATCTATCCGTATGTCAAGGCGCCCGAGGATCTGGTTCTCGGCAAGCCAATGTACTTTGCTACGGCGCATCCGTTTACCACCGGCGCGGTGCCGTTGCTGGTGAAGTCGAGTGAGTTCCGTCCGATCAAGGTGGATGGCAACCCCGAGCACGCCTATAACAGCGGTGGTTCCGATCCTTATTCGCAGGGCACGCTGCTGGCTCTCTATGATCCTGACCGGTCGCAGCATGCGACCTATCGCGGCGAGAACCGCGAATGGCGGGAATTTGCCGAAGCTCTCCGTAATAAGGTTGCGTCGACCAGGGATGGCTCGGGCATTTACTTCCTGAGCGCAACCATCACCTCTCCGACGCTGGCCCGTCAGTGGCAGGCCGTGCAGAAGGCGTATCCGAAGGCGAAGCTGGTGCAGTATGACCCGGCGCTGGCTGGAACATTTCTGACCGGCAGCCTTCCGGCTGTGCAATACGATCTGACCGCAGCAGACGTGATCGTTTCGCTCGACGCGGATTTCCTTTCAAGCGCGGGTTATCCCGGATTCCATCGCCTGGTGCGCGACTATGCCAGCCGGCGCAAGCAGCCGGAAAATGGCATGAACCGGCTGTATGCGGTAGAAAGCTCGACAACCACAACGGGCATGAAGGCCGAGCATCGGCTTGGTCTGCGTGCGAGCGAGATTCCGGCATTTGCTGCGGCGCTGGCTGCGGCAGTTGGCGCGTCTGGAGTGAGCGCTCCGAATTATGCATGGACCGCAGATCAGCAGAAGTTCCTTGCCTCGCTCGTGAAGGAACTGAAGGCCAGTGCGGGCAAGAGTGCTGTAATTCCGGGCCTCTATCAGGATCCCTCGGTGGCGGCGCTGGCTCTGGCCATCAACAACGCGCTGGGCAATGTCGGCAAGACGGTTTCTGTGGCGTCTGCGCCGCTCAACCCGCTGCCATCCGATCAGCTGGGTGACTTCAAGGCGCTCGTAGCTGACCTGAATGCGGGCAAGGTGGACTGGCTGGTGATTCTGAATGCCAATCCAATCTATGACGCGCCGGCCGATCTCAACTTTGCCGATGCCTTCAACAAGGCGAACATCGTCGCGCATCTTGGCTCGCATGTGGACGAGACCGGGCAGATCTCGCACTGGCATGTTCCCGCGGCGCACTATCTCGAGTACTGGTCGGATGCGCGTGCCTATGACGGCACGGTCTCCATCGTTCAGCCGCTCATCGATCCGCTCTTCGGCGGCCACTCGGCGCACGAGGTTCTGCAGTCTCTGCTTGACGATCCGATGCTTAGTTCGTATGCGGCTGTGCGCGAAACCTGGAAGTCCTCCATTAAGGGCGACTTCGAGACCGGCTGGCGCAAGGTGCTGCATGACGGATGGATCGCCGATACGGCCTTCGACAAGTCAGCTAAGAATGCTCCGGCGTTGAAGGTTGGCGAAGTCCCCGCGCCGTCGCCGAAGGACTCCATCGAAGTCATCTTCCGGCCCGATCCGAATATCTACGATGGCCGCTGGTCGAATGTCGGCTGGCTGCAGGAGCTGCCTAAGCCGGTGACCAACCTGAGCTGGGATAACGCGGCTATTGTCTCCGGCTACACGCTCGAAAAGCTGGGCCTCGAAGAGGATGACATCGTCGAGATCAGCGTGGGTGGCGGGCGTGTGAAGGCTCCGGTGGTTGTGGCTCCCGGACATCCTGATAACTCGGTGACGGTATATCTGGGTTACGGGCGCGAGTTTGCAGGCCGTGTGGGTTCCGGTCAGGGCTTCAACGCTTATCTCATTCGCAACTCCTGGGCTCCGTTCTACGCGACAGGCGCAATCAAGCAGATGGATGGCAAGTGGGGAGTGGCGATTACCAAGAGCCACTACCAGGATCATCGCGGCAGCAACCTGACCGAGCACGGCAATCAGAACTGGTCGCTCGAAGCGGTTGAGGCGCTGGGTCCGCGCGGCATTATCCGCTACGCGACGCTCGACGAGTTCAAGGCAAATCCAAACTTTGCGCACGAGGGCGAAGGGCGTGACACGCCCGATTCCGGCACGTCGCTGTTCCCCAACTGGACTTACAACGAGTCCTACGCGTGGGCGATGGCGATCGATATGAACAGCTGCACGGGATGCAATGCGTGCATCGTGAGCTGTTATGCGGAGAACAACATTCCGGTGGTGGGCAAGCAGCAGGTGCGCATCGGCCGCGACATGCAGTGGATTCGCATCGATACCTACTTCGAAGGCGATCTGGCCGCGCCGCGCGCGCACTTCCAGCCCATGAACTGCCAGCAGTGCGAGAACGCGCC
This sequence comes from Occallatibacter sp., assembly GCA_035546015.1. Lineage (GTDB taxonomy): Bacteria > Acidobacteriota > Terriglobia > Terriglobales > Acidobacteriaceae > Telmatobacter. The sequence continues at coordinate 7,107 of DASZXD010000118.1, read as the reverse complement.
CTGCGAGCAGGTCTGCCCGGTGGGCGCCACGGTGCACACGCCCGAGGGCCTCAACATGATGGTCTACAACCGTTGCGTAGGCACTCGATACTGCTCGAACAATTGCCCGTACAAGGTGCGCCGGTTCAACTTCCTGCTTTATTCCGGCGATGAGTCGGGATGGGATGACCCGGTCAGAGCGTTGGGGCGCAACCCCGATGTGTCGGTGCGTTCGCGCGGCGTGATGGAGAAGTGCAGCTACTGCGTGCAGCGCATTGAAGAGGCCAAGATCACGGCCGACAAGGAAAACCGCCTGGTGCGCGATGGCGAGATCGTCACCGCCTGCCAGCAGGCCTGCCCGGCCGAGGCGATTGTCTTCGGCAACAAGAACGATCCCAATAGCCGGGTGAGCAAGCTGCGCGCCAACCAGCGCAACTACCAGGTGATTGCGGACCAGAATACCCGCCCCCGGACCACGTATCTGGCCGAGGTGCTCAACCTGAACCAGGAACTCGAAGAAGCGCCGGTGGAACATGCGCCGGCGAAGGGTTGATTCAACGATGGCAACCAGCGATTTGAGAACGAAAGACCCAGGCGTCGATCCAGCGACCGGAGAGTTCCTCGTCGTCGGACGGGCGGAGACCTTCAAGTCGGTCACGGAGAAGATCTCGCGCATTGTGCTCACGCCGCACACGCCGCTGGGGTGGTTTGCGCTCTTTACTCTGGCCGGTGGCGGCGCAACCATGCTGCTGGTGGCCGTGGCCTGGCTGTTCCTCAAGGGCGTCGGCATCTGGGCAATCACCCAGCCGGTGGCCTGGGGCTTTGCCATCATCAACTTTGTCTGGTGGATCGGCATCGGCCACGCAGGCACGCTGATCTCGGCAATTCTGCTGCTCTTCAAGCAGCAGTGGCGCAACTCGATCAGCCGCTTTGCCGAGGCTATGACTATCTTCGCCGTCATCTGCGCCGGCATGTTCCCGCTGATTCACGTGGGCCGTCCGTGGCTGGGGTACTGGCTTTTCCCGTTGCCCTTCACCATGACAGTATGGCCGCAGTTCCGCTCCCCGCTCCTGTGGGACGTCTTCGCGGTCTCGACCTACGCGACGATCTCGGTGGTCTTCTGGTACATCGGCATGGTTCCCGACCTGGCCACCTTCCGCGACCGGGCACAATCGAAGGTTGCGCAGTACTTCTACGGCATGGTTTCGCTGGGATGGCGCGGTTCGGTGCGGCACTGGATGCGGTATGAGACCGCCTCGCTGCTGCTGGCCGGTCTGGCCACGCCGCTGGTGCTTTCGGTGCACACGGTCATCAGCTTCGACTTCGCGGTGGCTGTGCTGCCGGGCTGGCACACGACGATCTTCCCGCCCTACTTCGTGGCGGGCGCCATCTACTCCGGCTTCGCCATGGTGCTCACGCTGGCCATTCCGCTGCGCAAGTTCTATGGCCTTGAGCAACTGGTGACCGAGCGGCACATCGACAACATGGGCAAGGTCATGCTCGCGACCGGCTTCATTGTGGCTTACGGCTACGGCATGGAAGCCTTCATGGCCTGGTACTCGGCCTCGCACTGGGAAGCGTTCATGTTCTGGAATCGCGCCTTCGGGCCGATGGGCTGGTCTTACTGGGTGCTGATCACTTGCAACCTGGCCATTCCGCTGACCACGCTGTGGAGCCGCAAGCTGCGCACCAACATCGCGTTCATGTTCTTCATCTCCATTGTGGTCAACACGGGCATGTGGTTTGAGCGGTTCGTCATCGTAGTCACGAGCCTCTACCGCGACTTCCTGCCCTCGTCGTGGGGCACGTACCGCGCGACCAAGTGGGATTACATGACCTTTGTGGGCACGCTGGGACTGTTCACGTTCCTGTTCCTGCTGTTTGTGCGTTTGCTGCCCATGATTCCCATGAACGAAATCCGCATGATCCTGCCGCAGGCCAAGATCAAGCCCAAGGCGGCAGTGGAGGCTGGTGATTAAGTATGCCACCACGCGAAGGAACTTACGGCCTTCTGGCCGAATTCGATACGCCGGGTGATCTGGTTCGCGCGGCGCGGCAGGCTCGCCAGGATGGCTGGCGGCGGCTGGACTGCTATACGCCCTATCCGGTGGAGGAAGCGGCCGAGGCGATCGGCTTTCACCGCAACAAGGTGCCCTTGATCACTCTGATCGGCGGCCTGATGGGTTGCGCGGCCATGTTCTCGATGGAGACCTGGATCTCGACGCTTGCATATCCGCTCAATATCGGCGGACGTCCCACATACTCCTGGCCGGCCTTTGTTGTGCCTGCCTACGAGTGGACCATTCTCTGGGCCGGTCTTTCGGCGGCGTTCGGCATGCTCGCTCTCAATGGGCTGCCGTCGCTCTATCATCCGCTCTTCAACGCGCCCAACTTCCGTGACGGCGCGACGACTGACAAGTTTTTCCTGTGCCTTGAGGCTCTGGACCCGAAGTTCGATCTGACGGAGACAAAGGCCTACCTTGAAGGCTTCAAGCCTGTATCCGTGGTGGAGGTGGAGTACTGATGCAGGCCAACCGCCTCAAACTGACACCCAACAAGCTGGGCCGAATCTGCGCAATCGCTGGCGTCGGAACACTGCTGCTGATGGCTGGCTGCCGCCAGGATATGCACAACCAGCCCAAGATGATTCCGCAGCGCGGCAGCGACTTCTTCGCCGATCACCGTGGTGCGCGTCCGCAGGTGCTCAACACCGTGGCCCGCGGCCAGCTGCATGAAGACAGCTACTTCTACACCGGCGTGGTGGAAGGCGCGAATGGCTACCGCGAAGAGCGCGACATGATGCCCTTCCCCGTGACAATGACCGTGCTTGAGCGCGGCCAGGAGCGGTTCAACGTCTACTGCACGCCGTGCCACTCGCGGGTGGGCAATGGGCTGGGCGAGATTGTCGAGCGCGGCTACAAGCCGGCGGCCAATCTGCACGACATGGTGCGGACCTCGCAGCCGCTGTCGCACTACTTCTATGTGATGACCCACGGCTATGGCGCAATGCCCGACTACTCGGCGCAGCTTACGCCCGCCGACCGCTGGGCGGTGGCGGCGTACATTCGTGCGCTGCAGCTTAGCCAGGCGGCCGCGTTGCAGGATGTTCCGGCCGGGATTCAGGTGCGGAGCCTGAAGAGCGTGGCCGAAGAAGAGGGGCATCCGGAGTATGCGCAGCCCTGGGCGCTGCCTGCAACGGCGATACAGGCGTATCCGCCGGTGGCCAGCGAAGGAACGCCGGCCATGGCTCCGGCCAACCCGGCTGACCCGGCAATCAAGATTCCTGCAAGCAAACCGGCCGCGACGGCCGCCCATTAAGGACTTACGGAATGGCTCACGATTCGCACGCTATAACGCACGCCAAGACGCTCCCCGCCGATTTGAGCGCGCCGGCCTTTGTGGATGGCTGGAAGAGCCGCGCTGTCATTGTCGCAGGGATCTTCCTGGTGCTGACCGTGATCCTGGCCTTCCTGGGCCAGTCGCAGGACGGGCTGGGATGGGAGCACTTCATGCGCGCCTGGGTGCTCGGGCTCATGCTGACATTCGGCTGGACGGTAGGCGGACTGGCCCTGCTCATGGTGCAGTACTGCTCGGGCGGCAAATGGGGCCTGCTGCTGCGCCGGCCTCTCGAGGCCATGAGCCGTTCGCTGCCTGTGGTAGCCATGTACTGGGCCGTGCCGGCTGTTTCAATCTATATCGGCGGCATTGGCAGCAAGCTCTACCCGTGGGCGCAGTACCCGACTGAGGCCGCCACGGCGCAGGCGCTCAAGGCAGGCCTCATCAGCGAGCTGCAGGCGCACTGCCTCGACTTCAAGCGCGGCATGCTGAATCCCAACATGTTCATTATCGTCTCGGTGATGTGCTTCGCGATCTGGTTCTTCTATGAGCGGCGCCTCAACCAGATGTCGCTGCTGCGCGACAGCCAGGGGCCTGAGACGACACCGTACTGGATCAAGAAGTTAGAGAATCTCTCCGGACCGGGCATCGTGGTGTATGCGCTCACCATGACCGCGGCAGTCATCTACTGGGTCATGTCGATGGACGTAACCTGGTTCTCGTCGGTCTATGGCTTGCTGTTCCTGGTCGGACAGGGCTACTCGGTGCTGGCGCTCGGCATCATCGTTGCCATCGCCCTCTCCAAAGCTGAGCCATTCAAGACGATCCTGCGTCAGACAGAGCAGCACGACCTGGGCAAGCTGACCTTTGCCTTCGTCATGCTCAATATCTATCTGGCCTTCGGACAGTTCCTGATCATCTGGTCGGGCAACCTGCCTGAGGAGATTCCCTGGTATCTGGACCGCATCCGCGGCCACTGGGGCATCATCATCACGCTGGACTTCATCTTCCACTGGCTGATTCCGTTCTCGCTGTTGCTCTCGCGCGACATCAAGCGCAACAAGAAGCGGCTGACGCGCGTGTGCCAGTGGATGATCTTTGCCAAGGCCTTCGACCTTTTCTGGCTGATCGAGCCGAACTTCAAGGACGCCGCGCGCAATCTGCACTTTACCTGGGGAATCCTGGAGTATGTCACGCTGCCGGTAGCCATGTCAGCCTTCTGGATCGCGTATTTCTGCATTCAGTTGCGGCGCCGTCCGCTTGTTCAAGTCAACGATCCGCACACGGCGGAGATTCTGGAGCCCGAACATGCCCACGCATAACGAACATTTGCCGGAAGGGCACAAGAACGAGGAAATCGACGCGTCGCTGGGTTTTGAGCAGACTGACGTCAGGATCACCGGCATTCTGGTGTTCCTGGTGGCCATGCTCATCTTTGTGGCGGTCACGGGGGCTACCTGCTGGGGCATCGGCAAGATGCTGAATGCCCACCTGAACAAGGAAGACGGTCCGAACAATAAGTGGACCAAGACCGTAGACGTGCGGCAACTGGGCAATATGCCATCGAGCCCTGAGCTGCAGAACAAGATCGCAGAAATTACGCAGACGTTTCCCATGCCGCGGGTGCAGCTGGATGACGGCAACCAGGATGTGGCTGTTCTGCACGCCCGCGAAGACATTCTGCTGAACAACTACACGTGGGTAGACCAGTCGAAGGGCAAGGTAAGAATTCCGATCGAGCGGGCAATGGAGATCATCGCTCAGCATGGACTGCCTGTTGCGCCGGCCGCGCAGACGCAGCCGCTGATGGCCGGTGACAGCCGGCCCACGGTCACTATGCCTCTGACCAACGGTTTTGCGCGCACCACCTATGAGCAGGATGAGGCGGCAGCGCATCTGCAGCGCAACAGTGAGGCTGCAGCCAAGTAATACGGAACTTGCGCAGTGAAAGGCAGCGCGCGGCATAAAGCCGCAGCGCGGAAAGGAGCAGAAAGATGCGCAGCGCAGAAACAATCCGGAACCGGGCGGCAATGATTGGACTATGTCTGGCTCTTGCAGCTCCTTTGGCATGTGCACAGGTTTCAAGCTACGGCGATAAGTCGGCTGGTCCGGCGAACACCCAGCCGGGCGTGCTGGGCGGTGTAGGCATTGACCAGCACCTGAACACGCAGCTGCCGCTGAACCTCACCTTCACCGACGACACGGGCAAGACGGTTCCGCTGAGCACATACTTCGGCAAACGGCCGGCCATCCTGGCGCTTGTGTATTACCAGTGCCCGATGCTCTGCTCAGAAGAGCTGAACGGGCTCACCAGCGCGCTGCAGATGGTGCGATATGTTCCCGGCAAGGACTTCGACATCATCGTCGTGAGCATTGACCCCACCGAAGGCACAGATCTGGCCGCTGCCAAGAAGCGCACATATCTCAAGCGCTATGGGCATCCTGAAACGGCCGGCGGCTGGCACTTCATGACCGGCACAAAGCCCAACATTGACGCGCTGACGCAGGCCGTGGGCTTCCGGTATGTCAAGATTCCCGGCCCCGACGGCAAGCTGACCCAGTTTGCGCATGCAAGCGCAATTCAGATTGTGACGCCGGAGGGCAAGCTGGCCCAGTACTACATGGGCGTCGAATATTCTCCCAAGGATCTGCTGCTCGGGCTGGACGAGGCATCGTCTAACCGCATCGGCTCGCCGGTCGACAACATTCTCACCTACTGCTATCACTACGATCCTCAAACCAATACGCACTCACTGATTGTTTCCCGCGTGGTGCAGCTGGGAGGGTTTCTGACCGTGGTGCTGCTGGGTGGATTCATGACCGTCATGCTGCGCAAGGACTTCCAGCACGACAGCCATACCGGAAAAGATAACGGGACAGGGAAAAAGGTGAACGGATAACGGAATGGACCACATCAGCCCAGTACTCTGGCAGTTTCTCGTCAAGTGGTTGACGAACTTCTCGCTCTTTCCGCCCGAGGCGTCGAAGATTGCGCCGCAGATGGACGCGCTGTATTTCTTCATGGTTCTGGTCAGCCTCGTGGGCCTGACGCTTGTCATCCTGCTGATCTTGAGCTTTTCGCTGCTCTACAGCAAGAAGCGGCATCCGGTCGCCACTCAGATCGAAGGCTCGACGCTGCTTGAAGCCACCTGGACCATCATTCCGCTGGGACTGTTCCTGGTGATGTTCGTGTGGGGCGCGCTGATCTACTTCCGCGTGTACACGCCGCCTGCCAACGCCATGAATATCTACGTGGTGGGCAAGCAGTGGATGTGGAAGGCCGAGCATCCGGGCGGACAGCACGAGATCAACTCGCTGCACATCCCGGTCAACGAGCCGGTGCAGCTTACGCTCGTCTCCCAGGACGTGTTTCACAGCTTCTCCATTCCGGCCTTCCGCGTGAAGCGCGAGGCCATCCCGGGCCGCTATACCACGGTGTGGTTTGAGGCCACCCAGACCGGTACCTATCATCTGTTCTGCACGCAGTACTGCGGCACCAACCACTCGCAGATGATCGGTGAAGTGGTGGTGATGTCGCCGGAGGACTTCAAGCAGTGGCTGGCCGGCTCCACCAGCGGCAACTCGCTGGCGCAGAATGGCGAACGGCTCTTTGCCAGCCTGAGCTGCAATGCCTGCCACAATTCGAAGCCGGATGCACGCGGTCCGAACCTCGTGGGCGTCTATGGATCGAAGCTGACGCTGAGCACCGGGCAGACCGTGACCGTAGATGATGCCTATCTGCGCCAGGCGATCCTGAATCCTGCGCAGAACATTACCCAGGGCTACGCGCCG
>DASZXD010000117.1:0-18736 GCA_035546015.1 Occallatibacter sp. | reverse complement strand
CTGGCGTTGCCGATCTGGCTGGTCCATCCGCCGACCAGGAACCGTTCGTGATAGTAGGTGGGGCCATTGGACGATGGCGAAGCGTTGTTAAAGGTCGCGAGCGCACTGTAGCCGTAGGTCGATTGAAAGTTGGCGAAGTTGTAATCGATAAATGCATCGTTCTTGCTGTTGATGTGATAGTCGATGCGCGGGAAGAACAAATCCTCTTTGGCAAAGCGCGATGGCGCCGCAACGGTTTGGTTAATAAGGAAATTGATACCCGCCAGGCACTGCGTAGAGGTGATCGTGCTTGGGCAGTTGCCCGGATATACAGCGTTAGCCGCACCCACGCCTGAAGGCAGTGCCGCATCTGTTGAAATATAGTTCGTGTCCGAGTACAGGGCCTTGCCGACCTTGCGGAAGCCATCATAAGTGAAGAAGTAGAACAGCCTGTCCCTCATGATGGGCCCGCCGACCGAACCGCCGAACTGATTCTGCTGGTGCGTCGGCTGGGTCAGCAGAAACGACGAAACAGACGGTGACAGACCGCCATGGAGAGCTGTGTACTTGGTCAACGGATCCAGAGCGTTCAAATCGGGATAGCGCAGATAGTAGAACAGGTCGCCGTGAAGCGCATTTGTACCCGACTTGGTAATGGCGTTTACCTGGCCGCCAGCAGCCTGACCGAACTCCGCCGAGTAGTTCGATGTTTCGGTCTGGAACTCTTTGATCGAATCGACTGAGTACGCATACGGCATACCGTTGGAGCGTCCGCGCGCCTCGCTGAACAGAATCTGATTGTTGTTGGCGCCGTCTACGTAGTTCTGGTTGTAGAGGCCGCTGATGCCGTGGAAGCTGATCAGGCCAGTGCCGCCGTCCTGAGTTACATTCGGCGTCAGCAACGCAAAGCTGCTCCAGTTACGCGTGTTCACCGGCATGTTAGCCACGATCTGCGAGTCGACCACCTGCGATACCTCGGTCTTTTCCGTATCGAGGATCAGGTTTGTGGCAGAGACTTCGACTGTCGTATTGGCAGCATTTACCTTGAGAGAGATATTGACGGTGAGTATCTGCCCCACAAGCAGAGTTACGCCGGTGGTCTCCGCCTTGTTGAAGTTGGGAGCAGTGGCGCTGATTGTGTAATGGCCGGGAAGAAGGAATGGAGCGGTGTAGATACCTGCTTCGTTCGAGGTGAACTGGTGCACCACGCCGGTGTCCGCGTTCGTTACAGTGACTTGCGCACCTGGAATCACGGCCTGATTTGCATCGGTAACGGCTCCTGTAATGGTTCCCGCGCCTGACGTTTGCGCTGTTGCGAATACGCCGGCAAATGCCGCGAAGAATAACGCCACAAACGCGAACAGGGCGAATCTCCGCTGAATGCACACATTCCTTTCCATAGTCATGGCTCTCCTTAGTACAGATTGAAACGGATCAATGGTCGACTGCCAGATAGATACGGCGATGAAGCTCTGCGGTTCAAATAATCCAACCTGCCCGAAAAAGGCACGCCGCGGTGGTAGATCGACGCAGGCGAAGGGCGAGTGTGGCCCGCACACGCACGAAAGCTGTTTAAAAATCTGCGGAATCGCGCTTACCAGTCTTTTCATGGTAGCACACGAAAACCGCAGAAAGTCGTGAAAACCGTATAAAGAAAGGCCCTCTTATTCGTAGGCCAGCGCTTCAATGGGGTCTTTGCGCGCAGCCATCCAAGCGGGGTAGAGCGAACCGAACAACGAACCTACAAAAGCGATGACGCCTGCCTGCGCAAGCCAGCCGCCGGTAATCTCGAAGTGCTGTGTCGGGAAGAAATGCAGCAGCACATCGCGTACGCCGTAGGTCCCCGCAATCCCCACGATAACGCCGGCAACAGCCAGCACCGCGCACTCGCGCAGCACTACGCCGACGATGGTGAGTTTGGATGCGCCCATGGACTTGAGAATACCGATCTCCCGCGTCCGTTCGAGAACCGCCGTGTACATGGTCTGAAAGATGACGAGGAAGCCGACAACGACGGCAACGCCTGTGATGACGTTAAGCGCGAGGTTGAAACCGGGTATCTTGCTGGGCGTCATCTGACCGAGCCAACCGTCGATGGTCATGACTGTGTTCTGCTCAAACCCATGCGTCGTGCGAATTTCCTGCATGACAGTATCTGCATTGGCTGGATTGTCACACTTGATGTAAAAGAGCGACGCCTTGCTCGGGGCGCCGATGAGCTGCTGCATGGTGGCGAGCGGAATGAGCTTGCGGCCGCCTTTGCCTGCTTCCACGATGCCGGAGACACGAAAGGTGTGGTCAAGAATCGTAATCGGATCACCAACGCGATAGCCTTTGCCGGAGTTCGCCAGCACATCGTCGATGATGGCATCATCAGGCCCGGTGAATTTTCCGCCAGAGAGAAAGACGAAGGGCTTAAGAGCATCGAAAGTCTCATAGTCAATGCCGTAGAGAATCTCGACGCTGGGCGAGGTGGAGATCTTCTGAATCGCAGCCGAGACGACCTTCACATGCGGAAGCCTGATAAGCGCCTGCTGATCGACGATTGGCATAGCGGCGCCGCTTACACCGTTAAAGTAGCTGGCATTGGAGGGCAGCATCATGAGGTCGGCTCCGATGCCGTTGGTGCGCGCCTTCTGGTCATTAAGCATGCCCATGAAGATGCCCACTATGGACAAAATCATGATGACTTCGATCGCAACAGCCGAAATGCTGATTAGCGAACGTAGCGGACGGTGAAGCAGATTGGCAAATATCAGTTTGTTCATGCCTGGTATGGCTCGCGCACTCGGGCGACTCGCGAAAACTCTCTCCCCTCCAAGGTTAACAGGGCGGAAAGCGATGAGGTGACCAGGAAAGGCATGATCTGAATCGGGAGGGGCGGCAGCGCTTAGATGGCCAGACGGGCGGGAGACGCGGGTAGGTGCTGTTCAGGCACATTACTGTCCAGACTCATGATAATAAAGGTTCTACCGATGAATGGTTTTGACGCGGGGCGGGCTCGGGTTTATTGTGGTTGTGGAAATCTTTCCGGGTTTCGGACCGTTTCAGGAAAAATAGCGGGTTCTTCCGGTTTTCTGCCGGTGGGCCGACTTGCAACAGGCGGCAGCAATCAACAGTATCTTCCTGAATGGTCTTATACCCGATTTGGTCGGCTATGGGTAGTTTTGGTGAAGACCTGCGCATGGAGCGGATCTCCCGCGGAGTGGCGCTGGAAGACATAACGGCCGTTACCAAGATCAGCCAGCGGCACCTGGTTGCGCTGGAGCAGGAGAGTTTTCGCCAACTTCCAGGCGGCATTCTGAACAAAGGCATCGTGCGCGGCTATGCAAGCGCACTCGGTCTGGACGAGCGTGACTGGACCGACCGCTTTTTGAAGGCATACTCCGCATCTGGACAAACTCTGGACGACGAGCAGGGCTGGACCACATTTGCCACTAATGTAGGCAGGGCGCGAATCCAGCATCACGAAGCCGTGGAACTGCGCTTACGGTGGCTCGGCGCAGGACTCCTTTTGCTGTTGGTTGCCGTGGCCGGGTTCTTTGCCGTGCGCTATTACGGCGTGCGCTCAGGATGGTGGTCCACGCTGCTGCCACAGCATATGCTCACCGCGGCGATTGAACCAGTCCGAAGCTTCCTCTCAAGGACCTGGGCCCGCAACTGACTCTACATTGCAAGCTCTTGCAACCTAATCTGCTCAATGCCTCAGAGTGCGCTTGGACCCCGAATCCATGCTGTTCGCTGCCATTCTTTGCTCCCATCCGGCTACCCCAGTTACCATAGACAAGTAAAACTATGAAGCCTGAGCCCGCGTGTGCGCGGGAGTCATGCAAATCCCTTCAGTGGGCAGGAGTATTGATTTGAGCGACCGTTTCTTATTTACCTCCGAGTCCGTGACGGAAGGCCATCCGGACAAGATTGCCGACCAGGTGTCGGACGCAATTCTGGATGCCTGCCTGGAGCAGGACCCATATAGCCGTGTAGCCGCAGAGACGCTAACAGCCACCGGGCTGGTCGTGATTGCCGGCGAGATCACAACCAAGGCCTATGTGGACTTCCAGAGCCTGGTGCGCGGCGTGGTAGCTTCCATCGGCTACGACAACGCACTGTATGGCTTCGACGCGAACACCTGCGCGGTGATCTCGACCATCAACAAGCAGTCGGGCGACATTGCACAGGGCGTGGACACGGGCGGAGCCGGTGACCAGGGCATGATGTTCGGTTACGCCACCAACGAGACTCCGGAGTTGATGCCCGCACCGATCTCACTGGCGCACAAGCTCACCCGGCGACTGACCGAGGTGCGTAAGAATGGCAAGCTGCCCTATCTTCGCCCCGACGGCAAGAGCCAGGTAACCGTGGAGTACGACGAGAACGGAAAGCCCGCGCGCATTGATGCGGTGGTGATCTCAAGCCAGCACTCGGAGAGCGTCACCAATGAGGAGCTGCACGCGGATATTCTCAAGCACGTGATTCAGGCGGTGCTTCCGGCTGCATGGCTGGACGAGCACACCAAGTACCACATCAATCCCACAGGCCGGTTTGTGATTGGCGGACCGATGGGCGACACGGGACTGACCGGCCGCAAGATCATTGTGGACACCTATGGCGGCATGGGCCGTCACGGCGGCGGCGCCTTCAGCGGCAAGGACCCGACAAAGGTGGACCGGTCCGCGGCATACGTTGCCCGCTATATCGCCAAGAACATTGTGGCGGCGGGACTGGCGGAGAAGGCAGAGGTACAGCTCGCTTATGCCATTGGCGTAGCTGAGCCAGTCTCAGTACTGGTGGATACGTTCGGAACAAGCAAGCTGAGCTCAAACCAGCTGACCGAACTAGTGCGCAAGAACTTCTCGCTCACGCCGAAGGGAATCATCGAGAGCCTGAACCTTCGCCGGCCAATCTACCAGAAGACGGCTGCATATGGGCACTTTGGCCGCACCGAAGCCGAGTTCAGCTGGGAGGCAACCGACAAGGCTGCCAAGCTGGCCGAACAGGCAGGCGTAGCCGTGGCAACCAAGTAGGCATTTTTTCCTACCAAGGCCGCCGTTATGGGCTTCGATCATGAAGCCGGTAGCGGCGGCTTTTGGTTTTTGTTACGCAGGTACCCACATCCAGTAATTGCTGTGACTTTCATCACATCCAAATGCCTGTCAGTAAAAGACACTCAGAACAGTGAGGTCTGGGCCTATGGATACTGGCGTATTAATTGGAAAGCTTCTAGATATAGAACGGGCTCTTGGAATTGAAGATACTGCAAGCCTTCGCACCAGAGTGGTCGACGCACAGGATTGCGTGTTACGAATGCAGAAACAACTGATCGAGGACCTGCGCGTACGATCAGGTTTTTCGATTGTGCATGAGCCCCACACCTATAGAAAGACGGCCTGAAACGCCCGGTGAGCCTGCTGCAGACAAAATTCGAAAAAGCGTGCGCAGTATTGCGCCGCTGAGGCCGGCTTTTCTGACAACAAATCCTATTTTCCAATTCCCTTTTTCGTCTTCGTGCGTCAATGCATGACGTGGCTTCGAAGGTATGCATCTGCAACTGCGTTGCGCTGGTCTGCGTGCCAGAGCAGCATCTGCAAGACGCTGCTTCCTGAAAGGCTGTAAAATCTTCCCGAACATTCGAAGATGGGGTCGAAAATGGTGTCAAGGATGCGTCTCTTCGCAACTACTGTTCTTCTGCTTGGTCTTTCAGCCGCCTGTTCAGCACAGAAAAACGCCTACTGGAACTATGAGGGACATACGGGACCTCTGGTCTGGGGCAAGCTCGACCCTGCTTATGAAGCCTGCTCAAAGGGGCGCGAGCAATCTCCGCTGGATATTCGCGGCGCGCATTTAGACACCACGCTCCCGCCAATCGAGTTCCACTACGTCGCTGGGCCCATAACACTGGAAAACACGGGGCGTGGTGTAGTGATGCGGGTGAATCCCGGCAGCACAATTGTGGCCAAAGGCGTGAAGTATGAGTTGGTGGGGCTCGAGTTTCACCACCCCAGTGAGCACGCCTTTAAAGGCAAGCTAACCGATATGGAGGTCGACCTGATCCACAAGAGCGCCGACGGCAAGATGGCGATTCTTGCGGTGCGGATGAGCGAGGAGCGTGGCGATCCGAACGCTACGCTGGCTACGCTTTGGGAACATCTGCCGACGAAAGCCGGGGCGAGCGAGAAGATCTTGCAGATGGTGAATCCCGGGGGCCTGCTACCGGCCGACCGCGGCTACTGGACCTATACCGGCTCGGAACTGACCCCGCCGTGCACGGAGGGCGTGCAGTGGTTCGTCTTCGAGGATGTGGTGAGCATCAGCCGCGAACAGCTTCGCACCTTCGCCAACCTCTACCGAATGAATACACGCCCCTTCCAGGACCTGCATGGACGACGGATCGAGGCGAACGAGTAAGACGGTTGTCAGTGCGCAGCGGTAAGCGGCGTGAGGTGAATTGCCAAGCCGTGGCTGTGCTGCTCTACGTGTACATTTCTCAAATCTGAAACCAGATAATGAGCAGCTTCGAGGGACTCGACCGAGTGCGAGAAGGTCGTAGCAATTACGGTGCAGCCGGCAGCACGGCCTGCCTTGGCGCCGGAAGATGAATCTTCAAAGACAACGCACTGTTCTGGCGAAATGCCAAGAAGCGCTGCGCCAGCAAGGAAAGGCTCGGGGTGAGGCTTGCCGGACGTGACCTGGTTGGCGGTTACCAGCCTTTCAGGGACTGGAATGCCACCGGCAGCCAGACGTACGCGGGCCAGACGTTCGGTAGCACTGGTAACCACCGTCCACGAACCTTGAGGCAGAGAGGAGAGCAGATCGAGAACGCCAGGAAGGACGGTGAGATCTTCGTTATCTTCAACCTCAAGATCTTCAATGATCTTAAGCTCGGCTTCACTATCGAGATCGGGCCGCAGATGCGCTACGGTTTCAATTGCGCGGCGGCCATGGGCGATGCTGATGGCGTAAGCGGGATCAATGCCCCGCATCCGGGCCCATTTGGTCCAACTACGCTCGACTGAACCCAGCGAAGAAATGAGTATGCCGTCCATGTCGAAGAGAATGCCCTTGCAGCGGATCAGCACAGGGGAAGAGGCGACGGGTGAGGCCATGGCCTTATTGTAACTGGCGGCTTTGTGCGAGTTCGTTCGATCAGCGCTTTTCTGCTTTGGATTCAGATACCTGTGTCTCGTTTGGACTACCGAAGGCAATTTTGGGCGGGTCAGCGAAGGTGAGGGAGGCCCGAACAGTGTGGTTGCGGCCAGCCTGATGGACCTGATTTTGGCCCAAAGTGAGGGCGCCGTTGGCGATTGCAGCGTCGGCAGTCCAGCGGTCAAAGCGCCCCAGCTCAGGTGGGAACGAGGTACGGGCAGCAGGCGGTGCGCCGATAGCGCCACCCTTGCAGTCGAAGTGAAGTGAGCCTTTGGCAGAGCTTGCAATATCAGCAGCGGTGTAACCGGAAAACTCGACTTTGCCGGAGCCGCCTATCGGGCTACCAGACCAGCGGAGACCGATGAGCTGGCCGAGCGCCACTGAGTTGAGGTTCTGGAAGCTGCCATCGAGTTCGTAGGAGGGCTTGTCCTGATCGGTTGAGGGCTTCTGGATCGACACGGAGAGTTGGACCCGGCCACCCAGCAGGCCTGCGTCCAAGCTGGAGATCTCTGCGCCGTCAGGGTCGATACGCACCATTGCCGCAGGCTGGCGGAGAGTGAGGGGGCCAAGCACGAGCGAGTCGGCTTTCACAGTGCCCCGAAGCCGCGGCCAGGGTGGCGCCGAGGATGGGTGCAGGCGGTCGATCAGGCTGGAAAGCAGCGAGCCCTGTCCTGAGCCCTGCTCGCGAACCCCAAGGATTGCAGTCTGGAGATGGGCGGCGTCCAGCGCTCCGAAGTCAAGCTGGAACAGCGGCGTGCAGGGTTCGGGGCCGGGACAGTCGAGCGGCAGATCGAGAGTGCCGCTTCCCTTCACTGAGCCGTAGGAGAAGACGACGGGGTCCCAGCGCAGCTCTCCGTTGCCGATATGGAGGGTCGCCTGCGCAATCTCCAGGTGGCTGGCAAGAAAATCAGCGTGCCAGTTGACATTGTGGAGGGTCAGGGAACCGGTGAGATTGTCGGAACTCTGGCTGGCGGCTGCGGCCTGTAATTCGCCAGAGACAAGCCAGGGTCCCGCAGCGCTGAGATCAAGCGCAACTGGATCGCCTGCAAAGCCGTCGAAGCCGGCGGCGCCAGAAAAACCGGCGGCGTGAGCCAGTTCGCGAGCTCGCGCAAGACTCACGGGGCCTCGCAGGTCCACCTGGTAGCCCGAGGCGGCCAGGCGGATGCCTACAGAGAGCGACGAGTCTCCACCCGCGGGAATGGACATTGAACCAGCGATTGATTCAAGACCGGGGCCGCCGGCTGGCTCAAGAACAACTTTGGAAGCGCGGATAGGCTGACTGAGACCTGCGCCGCTGAGTTCGAAACCGTCCACCGTGAGTGATCCCACAAGTGGGCCGGGCGGCGATTGCGGAGGCTGGATGTGGTTTCGCCGAGATGGCGCGGCGCTCTTTTTATGCGAGGCAGAGACGGGCAGCGCGGCGGAGTAGACCAGCTTTCCGCTCACTGCTCCACTGGCTTCGAGATCAGGCAACACGCCGCTACGGATGGTGCGCAGCAGATCGAGGCCAGCGCCCACCGAGATACGGTCAAGCGCCAGCGTGAGGTAAGAGGGCTTTGCAGCTGTTGTTGAGCCGGGGTTCAGGTCACCAGTGAGTTGGATGCGGCCGTCGCCCAGCGGCGAGTTGCAATTGATGCTTTCAACTGAACGCAGCGAATAATGGTAAACGAAGGCACAGTTGGCGTCGAAGTCGAGCGGCTCAGCCGGTGCAAATTCGGCGCGATGAACGCCGGAAGCACGTAGTTGCGTGGTGATGTGTGCGGCATCTGCGGTGCCGTCAAGGTGAAGGTTGCCGGTGAGGTCGCCACGCCAGCCAGGATCGGAACCAATCAGAAGGCGCGAGAGCTGTCCAAGCTGTGCCTGTTCCCAGTCGAGATCGATATGGACGGGCATTTCGCGCAGCTCGGGAGCGCGGTGGACGCTGGCCTCGAGCCGCACTTCGCCAGTGTCTTCAAAGGAAAGACTTAAATCAGTGCGTGCAGGCTGGCCACGCAAACGGATACGCCATTCACCAGGATCGGTCTGCCAGAGCTCGAAGTCGGTGTTGACCAGCGAGAACGGCAGCTTCTCAGCACCGTTCTTGATATTGACGCGCGAGTTAGTTGCCTCCAGATAAGGCAGCCGCACAGCGCCGCGGTCGGGCTGGCCGCTGCCTACGGAACCGGCTTTAACCGCAGCCGTACGAAAGAGTGGATCAAGATTCCACCGACCGGGCCCGGCATGCACAATATTGAGGCTGGCTTCGTCGACACTGATCGTATCGATTGCCAGTCGGCCACTCAAGAGTGAAAACAGACGGATGGAGGCCGTAACCGTGTTGGCGTGCAGGACCGGCTCTGCGCCATAAGCCGGGTCTTCTGCCACGCTGAGGTCGGTGATGACGAAGCCCGGGCGCGGCAGCAGGCGCAATTCAACCGAGGATAAGCGGACCGGGCGGCCCAACGAAGTAGAGATGAGCTGCGTGATCCGGGCCTTGTATTTGCCGATGCTGAACATCGGAGGAACAAAAAGAGAGGCCAGAATAACCAGCACAGCCGCAGCCAGAGCGATGAGAATCCGCCTGTGGCCAGCAGCTACAGCGGGAGCGGGCACAGCAGACTGCCGGCCTTGAGCATCGTCCACCATGCAGCCTACCGTATCAGATGGAAGGTGCGGCTCCAGCGTGTCTCCGAAAAGAAATGCAGGGCCACATGTGCCATCCAAGCCACCTTGTTGGCGATGCCGGTCTGCTCATACTCCGACTCCGGAGTCTTGAACGACCAGTAGTTGAGAAGCGGACGGCCAACAATATTCGCCCTGGGCACAAAGCCCCAGTAGCGCGAGTCAAGACTGTCATGGCGATTGTCGCCCATCATGAAGTACATTCCAGGAGGCACGACGAGGTCGCCATTGACGACATGGTTGGGAAAATCGACGGCCCAGCTTTCGGTAGCGCCGCCGGGCTGCGGCCACGGTGGAATCGAGGGAAATTCGTCGAGGAAGTCTGCGTGATTCTCCGGCGTGGTGGGCTGCGCGTGGGGCTGCGACTGCGCCACTCCATTGATGATGACGATGCCGTCGCGGAGGTGGATGTGGTCTCCGGGTACGCCGATGAGCCGCTTGACCAGGAAGAGATACTGCGGTTTGCCATCTGCGTCAGGCTCGGGCTCAGGCGAAGGCTTGATAAAGACGACGACATCGCCGCGCTGGGGCTCGCGGTAGTGGACAAGCGGCATCCACCTGCTGGGCGGGGCCAGCGTGACGCGGTCTACGACAAGGTGATCGCCGACGAGCAACGTATTTTCCATCGAGCCCGAAGGAATGACGAAGTTCTGCGCCAGAAACGTAAGGATGAAGAGGCCGACTACGAGCACTCCGCAGATACTGGCTACCGCTTCAAAGGGGGTTTCTTCCACTCTTTCTTCAGCCGGAACCGGCTCGGGCTGAGCCTCCGGCGGTTCCTGGACGGCCAGCGATTTTTTCCTGGGCATGCTGTCGCTCATTCGGGCAGTGTCTTTCCTATGCCTATTCTACGTTCTTAGAAGCTAAGGTTGATTCTGCTCTGTTCCTATCGGATCCGGCTCAGTGGACTACGTGAAAAATGCGCTTCCAGCGCGCAAAGTTCGTGATCCTCATCGTGAGATCTCTACCGTGTCCGAGTCTATCATCTGAAGCTTGCTGTGCGGCCTGCTGTACATCCGTAGTGGAGGGACGGCGCAGCGAGAAGTAGATGACCAGAGGGCGGGCAACGATGGACTGACGCGACACGAAGCCCCAATAGCGCGAGTCGTTGCTGTGATTGCGATTGTCTCCGAGTACAAAGTATTTGCCATCGGGCACCAGCAGTTCACCGTTATGCGTGAGGCTCTGCATCTGACGCCACCACTCCGGGTCAATCTGCGGGTCAGAATAGGTGCGGGCCGGGAAGTTATCGCGGAAGTCATTGGGTGGGGCGGGCTCAAACGCGGCATAAGTCTCATCAAGAGGCGCGCCGTTGACGAAAACCTTGCCATCCTTAATACGGATGCGGTCACCGGGAAGACCGATCACGCGCTTTACCAGCAACGATGGATTCGGATGGTGGAAGACTACGATATCGCCGCGCTCGATGGCACGGTATGGCAGAAGCCGCTTGCCGAGGATCCCAGCGGGAGCATAGACCTGCTTGTTGAAGAGCAGAAAATCGCCGACGAGCAACGTGCGCTCCATGCTTTCGGAAGGGATAAGAAATGGCTGCAGCACGAAGGTGATAACAAAGAGCGCAACGACTATGGTGCGCAGCAACGATGCTAACGCCTCAGGCAGCGTAGGCAGATGCAGATGGAGGCCGGAAAAGCCACGCGGGTGCTGCACAGGAAGTATGGCAGGAGTGCTCATTGCGCGGCCTGCTCCTGGTCTTCGGCTATAGGCTCGTCGGATGCAGCCGAGGTGGATTCAGCAGCGAGACGATCGAGCGCGCGGCGGGCGGCATCCTGCTCGGCGTGCTTTTTGGTGCTGCCAAGGCCACGTGCGAGCGGCTTTCCGGGCTCGCCGGGATCGGTCTTGAGGCGTACTTCTACGAGGAAGCGCTTGCGGTGGTCAGGGCCGCTCTCGCTCTTGACCTGATAGACGGGCGTACCGGCGCGGGCGGCCTGCAGGCGCTCCTGAAGCGCAGATTTGTAGTTGCCAAGCGCCGCTCCCGAACGCAACTCTTCAGCGAGGTGCTCGGCAGCCTCACCCATCACGCGGCTACGCACAAATGCACGCACGGGATCGAGGCCGGCATCGAGAAACAATGCGCCCATCACTGCTTCCATGGTATTCGAGAGCACGGTGCTCTTGTTCCGCAGGCCGCTGCGATCTTCGCCGCGGCTCAGACGCAGATAACGGCCAAGATCAATTGACGAGGCAATGTTGGCCATGTGATTGCGGCTGACCAGTTGTGCGCGAACACGTGTAAGCTCGCCCTCCTGCCACTCCGGGTGCGCGGCGAACAGGGCTTCAGCAACCACAAGATTGAGGACGGCGTCGCCGAGAAATTCCAGACGCTCGTTGTCACCGGCGTCGACGGTTTCTTCCCTTCCCTTGTGGGCGAGTTCGTTGGCCAGCGAACGGTGCGTAAGAGCATGCACCAGCAGATCAGGACTGCGGAATGTGTGCCCCAACGCGGCTTCGAGTTCAGATAACGTTGCTTCCACATGCGCCTCGCACAGGAGAGGCTTCAAGGCAGATAGAGGAAAGACCTGCATCCTCAAGCTCGTTCATTCCGTTTGCGCGGTTCTTTGCCGCTTCATGAGTTCGCATATAGCAGTTCATTGCGAGTTCTGGTTCGTTCCGGGGCCGGCCTTGGCCTGCCCGCCGGTTGGGGCTGGCGACTTGTCGTCACCGGAGTCGTCATCATCACAGGCCTGCCCCTTGACGGTATACGGGGCCTTAATGCCACGCTCGGCTGCAATGCGGGTATCCTGCTCGCCGTCGCGCACGACCAGCGCCTCCTTGTACTCGGCTAAAGCAGCGTCGCGGTTGCATTGTAGATCGAGCATGCGGCCCAGATATATGTGCGACCAGGCGAGCAGGCGTTGCTGTTTGCTGGTGGCCAGCGTCTTCTGGAACTCGTCAACAGCCTGGTCCGGCTGCTGAGTCAGCAAATCGACGCGGGCCAGGATAAAGTGCGCGCGCGCGCTGTCAGCCACCGACTGAACGGAATCGGTCTTGTCGGCCAGCACCTTGTCCGCAATCTCGCGTGCAGCTACGGCGTCTCCGGTGGAGAGCTTGGCCTCGGCCAGGTCGAGACCGCTGAGTTTGTGTGGCTGGCTGCGCTGCAGCACGTCCTCGTCGGCTTCTTTGTCAAAGACGGTCTGGCGTGCGCGGTGCACCTGCTGGTCAACGTCCATGCTGTAGACCATCTCGCCGATGGTGTCCTTGAGGCTGGCGGGGTCTTTCTCGAACTGGAGCATCTGCTCGTAAAAGTACTGGGTAAGCACGAAGCCCTGGGACATATCGTGCTGAACGGTGGCAACGCGCACGGCCTCAGCTTTTTCGAGCGTTACCTGGCGCTGATGCTCGTAGCGAGGCAGTTCCGAGCGGTCTATGTTGGTGGGGATCTTGTAGATAGGAACGCCGGTATCCATGGTGCGCGCTTCGATAGCCTTGATGAGGCACTCGATGGTAAGCGGCACGGTGTCAGACCGGTAGCGGAAGGCAATGGGCGCCTCGCGGATTTCCTTGAGGATGGGCTGAGTACGGTCGACAGCGTTGGCGCGGGCCAACAGCAGCGGATCGATGACGTAGTGGAGGTAGGCATGGCGCACGTCAGTCATGCGGATTTTGCCGTCGACGGGCGAGACGACCACGATGTAGTCGGTGCCGTAGATGCGCGCGTTTACCACACTGGGTGAAAGCATGGGCTCGATGACCACAATGAAGCGGCGGCCATCGTAGGTGGAGGCGGGCATCTTGAGATAAAGGTTGGTGTCGACGATCATCGCCGAGAGAGAGTCGTGGACCTGGGCAGCGACATCATCGTAGGTGCGGTGCACGGTGAGCCATATACCGTGCAGGTCAACCGCTTCAGCAAAAGCCTTCAGGACGGGCACGATCTCGGCCACCTGGGTTGCGTCGGGCGGCATCTCGGTCAGATCAGCGGTGACTTCGAGATCCGGTGGAGGGGTGAGGTAAAGCGAAAGCGAGACGTATTGAGAGATGTCGGCTTCAGTGCCGGTCATACGGTGCTGGGCGATATAGAGGCAAAGCGCATCGCGCCTAGTCCGAGCATCTTCGCTTTTAGCCAGCGCCTGATTGATCTCGTCACGCACGCGCTTGCGCACCGGCGCGCTCTGATCGAGCCCCTCGTCGTAACCGCAGGCGTTGAGCGCCGTGGCCATGATGAAAACCGGCTCGGAGCTGATAAGCGAGATGGTGGGACCGGCGGGGTCAATCAGCGACGGCGCCTTTTCCTGAGCGTAAAGCTGACCAGGCGAAGAGGAACTGCTAGACGTATTATGGGGCTGGCTGCTGGAGGATTGGGCATAGGCCGAAATAGAGGCACACACACACACAACTGCCACGGCAAGGCGCGTGGACGAGCGAGTTGGCAACAACATCATTGAAAAGGTCCTGTCTGCAAGTCTAGTTAGACGCAGGAACAGGGTCAAACGGGTGAGGGGATGAACCAGGAATGGGAGCCGGGGAATAGGTAGCCAGTAACGCTGCTGACCCAGCGCCCCAATGCCAAGAGGTACTCAGGGAAATGTATACAGAAATTGGGTGGATGCACCCCGGTTTTCAGCTCCTACGTCCCGATGCTTCTGTCTTATCCCCGTACGGAGACACCTGCGAAGGAGAGGACTGCAAGACCACGGACAGGCTGACCGAAGAATCGGGCTGGCTCGAAGACGCTGAATAGCAATAAGTTCTCGACACGGGAGCGGGTAGCTGCATCCGTAGGCCCTGAGACAATGCGGTAGTCGTAGACCTGGCCTTCGTCGTTGATGTAAGCCTCCACAACCACCGGGGCGGCGGCGGCGGCAATGTCATCGCTATCGGCTCCGCTGGAAAGATAGAGAAGATGGGGCGCAGTGGCCATACCCAGCGGCTCGTCGGCGTTGGCCTGCACCTTCTCAGGCTGGGCAAACATGCTCACCATAAGGATGACTGAACCCAGCAGCAGCACAGCGCTGGCGAAGCCAGCCGAGGCTTGCAGCACGAACGGCCCGACGGTGTTTTTCCACAGCAAACCAGCAGCCTCAAGACGGCTGCGTCCCATACGCGCACGCTCCTGGCTGACAGCCACACGGATACGCAGCAGCATATCTTTGGGCTCCGGCACCGGACCCAGCGAGGCAAGCGAAGATTGGGTGTTGCGGACGGATTCCCACTCCCGGGCACAGATATCACACTCCCTGAGATGGGCGGCAATCTCCTGCATCTCGTGGCCATTGAGCCGGCCGTCAAGATATTCGGTAAAACCTGCCTGCACAGCACTGCAGTCGTTCATCGCGCCTCCTCTCCCAAATGCAGCCCATACCCGGCCGCGGCGGTGGGGTGAGCGCTGCGGTCTGGCGAGGCAAGCAGAGTCTTCAAACACGCTCTTCCGCGCACCAGGCGGGATTTGACTGTTCCCAGGTTGACGCCCTGCATCTCGGCCACTTCTTCATAGACGAAGCCTTCAATGTCACGCAGGATAAGCGTAGTGCGGTATGGCTCAGGCACCTGGCTCAGGGCCCTCTCCACGCGCTCACGGTTCTCCTTGTGCACGGCCGCCTCGTAGGGCGACTCGGCAGGGTCGACCAGCATATCTTTCAGAAGCACAGGATTTCCCGATTCAGAATCGGTGATCTCCTGCTCGATGGGAATCTCCTGCTGCTTGTGGCGCATCCACCAGCGGTGCTGATTAGAGGCCTCACGCAGCGCAATCCGATAGATCCAGGTGCGCAGCGTAGACTCGCCGTGGAAGCTGCTGAGACCTCGGAAGACCTTGACAAAGACTTCCTGGGTAAGATCGGCAGCATCCCCTCGGTCGCGCACAGTGCGCGCAAGGAGCGAATAGATTGGTTGATGGTAGCGCGCAATCAACCACGCGAACGCTTCCTCAGAGCCCGACCGCAACTCTTCGAGAAGAGCCGCTTCATCGGACTGGAGCGTCAGCGCGCTGGCTAGGTTGCCCATGGTGAGGTCCGCCTGCAAGTCAGTGTCCTCCCACCTTATCGCAACGCACCTGCCTTTTGCACGTGTCAGCCATCACATCCAACATGTTGGCAAAACCGATACAAAGGGCCGGCCGCGGTTAATCCCTACTAATTCAACACACTGCCGGGAAATCAATACCTTACAGAGTGTGCGAAAGGGGTGCTTTCCGCGAAAGCCGTTTTTTGTTCGCACGCTCTATGGAATTAGACACCGGGGTATGGGTAAAGTGTTCCCGGCTGAACACGTTTGCGACAGATTTTTGCTGTTGATCACCCGATCGAAGATTTCATGCCGGGGCGGCACTACTGCCAGGCTGCGGATTTGTGGAGCGAGGTGATGAACTGAATGCCGACGATGTTGTCCTCTTGTGCGGAGCCCGACGCATAGTGATCGAATTCGTAGCCGATCTTGAGCAACTGAAAACGGTTGGGGCGGAAGCCAGCGGCTGTCTCTAACGACTGCGTTCTTTTTGCGTGATGATTGCTCGTCAAGCCATAGCGGCCCGCGATAAACCAGCGTGGACTGAGAACCTGCCTGACCTCAGCGTAGCCGGCAGACTCGTAAAAGGTGGGCACGACGGTATAGGGCATGACAAATCTCTGCGCTTCAACATATGCAGTGGTGTGGCCGTGAGCCCAGTTGGCGTCCAGTCCCAATGCGTGCGCAGGAAGCTTGCTGGGGTTCACTTCGCCGGGGCGGAAAAATTTGGATGACCGGTCGAGATAGGGCCCACGGTAGCCGGATACGCCGACGCGGAATCCTTGGCGGATGGTGTAGCCGGCACCTCCAGCCCAGTTGCCATACTGATCGCCTACGAACAGGCTGCGCGGATTTGCCGGTGAGGAGTTCGCGAACTGAATGCGGCCGTCAAATTTGCCGCGCGTTGCATCCAGTTGCACCCCGGCCACGCCGAGGATGGAGACCAGGGAGTAGTAGCCATACTGCTTCGGAACATCGACGAGAGGATTGTCTGTGTCGTCGTAGCGCAGAACAAACGACCCGAACGCAGTGGACATCTCGCCTGCGCGCAAAAGGATTGCACCCTTTTGCGAGACGCGGGAGTAGTTCAGTGTTGCCTGCAGAAGGCTTCCCTCCGCACCATAACCAGCTGCCGAAAGGTCGGTATAGTAGTACGGGCGAGTGACGAGTTGGACAGCGCCGGTCATGAACCAGTGCTCGCTGAACTTGATGGTCGGATAGACGATCAAGTGCGCACCTGCAACCAAAGGCGCGCCCGATCGCGGCGGTTCAGTAAGCTCGCTCGATCCGATGGCCTGCGCTGTCACTGTGGCGCGCAGATCGACGCCTGAGCCTGCTTCCTGTGGCATTGCCAGGCGCACACAGAGCAGGCAAAACACTGCAGCGAGATAGCGGGCAGCTTTCATGCGAGCTCTGCCTCCAACAGCGTTGCCGCCTCCGTTTTCGCGCTGTAAGCGGGGCCGGTTTCCCTGAAAAGGACTTCGCGCGGCAGGTTGATGAAGGCGTCGACTACACGCACATCAAATTGAATACCTGCGTTTTCGACGAGTATGGAAACCGCTCTTTCGTGCGTCATACCACGGCGATAGGAACGATCCGTTGTCATTGCATCGTATGCGTCTGCGACATGAATAATGCGCGCATCGATGGGAGTCCCTTCTCCCGACAGGCCTTTGGGATAGCCAGAGCCGTCCCAATTTTCGTGATGGAGCTCGACGGCGGGCAGATAGTCTGCGAATCCGTGTACGCCTTCGAGGATTCGGCGGCCGATGACCGGATGCAGCTTGACGAGCGCGAACTCTTCGTCAGTCAGGCGGCCTGGCTTTTGCAAGACGGCGTCGGCGATGCCGATCTTGCCGATATCGTGCAGTAAAGCGCCAATGCGGATCCGTTCCACGTCACTGGTGTCCATCTGCAACGCAGAAGCAACGGCGCAGGACAGCTCACTGACACGGTGACTGTGGCCTGCAGTGTATTGGTCGCGTGCGTCGAGGGCGCTGGCCAGCGACCCGACAAATTCAAGATAGGCTGATTCGAGGTGATCGTTTGCCGACTGCACGGAGATTGCGGCCTGGTTGTAAATGCGCGCGAGTTCCTGAATTTCAGTGATGGGCGAGGGGTGGGTTTCGATTTCGTGAAGTTTGCCGGTGCGAACGGCGTTGCGCAGGTGGGAGACCACGGCGGCGATGGGCTTTGCAATGGAGCTTGAGGAGACGATGCTGCAGAGCAGCGCTACAAGAACAAAAACAGACGCAAGCTGCAGGAAGAGGCTGTGCAGTTTCGCCTCGATTGGCCCGGCGGCCTGATCGACGTTTTCGAGGCTGAGCAGAGCGTAGCCATTGCCGTAGGACTGCATCGGGATGGAGACCCAGTTAGCTCCGTTGAGTTTGAGGTCGCACTCTCCCTTTCCTTTGCAGATGCGCAAGCTCCGCTCCAGATCCAGCAGTGTAGCCGAGGGGATATTGGAATCGATCACCTTGCCGTTGAGCATGAGAATCACGGGATTGTTGAAATCGGAGAGGTTGAAAAACTCACCAACCGAGAGCGCGGCAAGATTTTCATCGTTCACATCAACGGGAACCGACGCAGCCTGGAAGATGCGGCCATCGAGTTGAATCAGCCCCTTGCTGCTCTGAGTCAGGCGCGAAGTATCGAAGGGAATGAGTTGGCCCTTGCCCGATTGCTGCGTATTCTCACGCATCACTGCGGCAAGAGGCGATCCGTTCGGGCCAGTGACCAACATAAAGTCGAAGCCCATGTGCTCGCCGAGTTCGCGAAGCTGATCTTCTACGGTGCTGCGCGCATCGACGCTGTGGGGGTTTGCACGCAAGAGTTGAATGCCTGCCTTGAGCGCTGCATTTTCGCCCGCCACCTTCAGAAAGCGGCTGTTCTCGAGATCGCTCTTGGCGTGCATTTTAGCAATGGCAAGCTGGTCTTCTCGCAGCGAACCGCGCAACCCTTCGCGCACCGTCGTCTGTACAAAGCTCTG
>DASZXD010000116.1:0-25919 GCA_035546015.1 Occallatibacter sp. | reverse complement strand
ATTGCGATGACGGCTGTGAATCCGGGCGGGACACAAGTGCTGCACATGAATGGGAACAGCGTGATAGGCCCGGGCGGTAACGTGATCTTTACTGATGAAGCGGGGCAGGATTACATGCTTTACCACGGCATTCTAGCGGCCAGTCCTTACTATGCAGGAGCAGTGGGCTACACAGCGCGCCCAGGCTTCGTCGATGCCATTGATTGGGTAAACGGATGGCCTGTGACGCGTGGAGGCTTCGGTCCCTCCGATCAGGACGCTCCGCAGCCAGCGCCTGCGGCACAGCCTGGAGATGCGGGGAATTATGTTACCAAATCTGCGATTCCGGACCAGCTTCGTTCTCCGCTTTCGGCTTATTCTGATGAGTTCAATTCAACGGCGTTGGGCTCGCAGTGGTCGTTTCTGCACGGGACACCATCCTTCACACTGACAGGCGCAGCGTATCAGGTGAACTCGGTTGCCTACGATCCACTCGGCAGCATGCCCAATGTGCCGATGCTAGCTGAGGCTGCGCCTTCGGGCGATTACATGGTCGAGACAAAAGTTGACATCAACCTGCCAATCAGCGGAGTGGGCCAGGACTATGCTCAGGCAGGACTGTTGCTTTACAAAGACGACAACAATTTTGTGCGGATCGATCTTTACAACAACAATGACACCCGGCAAATCGAGTTCATCAAGGCCGAGACGGCCGAGCAAAGCGGTTATCCAACGTGGGGCGCCACCAATGTTGGCCCAGTTGCCATTAGTACAGATGTATCTGTCTGGCTACGCATTGTGAAACGTAATGTGAATGGGCAGGAGCATTACACAGCCTATAGCAGCAACGACGGAGCTACCTGGACACAAAGCGGAACATGGGTCCACCAGTTGGGCGATCAGACAAAAATTTGTCTTTATGCCGGGAATCGCTCCGGCTATACAGCAAGTTTCGATTACGTTCATGTCTCAACTGTCCAGTAAGCAGTAACCGGCCTGCTCTCTGACTGGAAGATTGGTTGGTGATGTGGAATGGTTTCAAAGTACGAGAGAGGGAAGTGGTGACCAAAAGCGCGCTTTTCAGTGTATTGAGTTTCGGCTTTGCCGTCTGTGTTCATGCGCAGATTACAGTGGTTCAGCCTATTCCGCAGACGGCTACGATTGACGTCAATGCTGCGCAGGCGGATAGCCAGCCAATCCCGCGCACCATTTTCGGAACTTTCCTCGAGCCCATCGGCAACTCGACTTATAACGGGTTGTGGGCCGAGCTGTTGCAGAATCCGAGCTTTGAATCAGGCCTTTGGAGTCCAGAGAGACAAGCCGAGATGTTGAAAGAAGAACCCGAGCTAGGTACTGCCAGTACATTGGCATTGCCGCTGCCATGGGAGCCGCTCGATGCATCACAGGGTAACCGATACGAGATTCACTACGGAGACGCAGCCAACACATGGCAATCGTTGCGCGTCTTTGGTTTGCCGGGTCAGGCGACCGGAATCAAGCAGAAGATCTACCTGCCGGTTCATCGCACGCGCGATTATGTTGGCAGCTTTTATGCAAGGCATCTCAGCGGCGACAAGGTGATTACAGTTTCGCTGCGCATCCGCAATCAGGCGGAGGTGCTTGCGTCGCAACGTCTGGTTGTAGATAAGCCCGATTGGACGAAGTACAGCTTCTCGCTGAACATTCAGGAGGGAAAGCTGCACCGCCTCGATCCGGCCGATTTTGTTGTCGAAGTTTCTGGTGACGAGCGCGTTGAGCTGGATGAGTTCTCATTGATGCCGGCTGACGCCAAAGACGGGCTCGACCCGGACGCGGTCGCAATGGCAAAAGCGATGAAGACGCCGCTGGTGCGCTTCGGCGGCAACTTCACCTCCTCATATCACTGGAAGGATGGCATTGGTCCGCGGGACAAGCGTGTCAGCATGCTGAACAACTCGTGGGGAATTCCGGAGTACAACACATTTGGTACGGATGAGTTTCTCGAGTTCTGCCGGCAGATCGGCGCGCAGCCTCAGTTCGCACTGAATATGGGCAGCGGAACGCCCGAAGAAGCGGCCGAGTGGGTGCGCTATATTGACGAGCACTGGTCAACGCACTCTGGTCTTTTGTGGGAACTGGGTAACGAGCTGTGGGGAAACTGGAATCTCGGATATCCCACGCGCGCACAACTGGCCGCTCGAACAGCGGAGTTCAGCAAGGCCGTGCGCTCTGTCGACCCCACGGCGCGTCTGATTGCCACGGGTGCAGATCCAGAGGTATTCGAAAGCTGGAACGCGATTCAGCTATCAAATCCTCCGGGCACCTTTGACGATCTCTCCACTCACTTTGTTGTGGGCACTGATAACATCGAGTTGAAGAACCCCACGCCTGAATTTGTTGCAGAGGCTGCCTTCGCGCTACCTCAGGAACTCGAGCGGCGATTGAAAAAGGCGCAGGATCAGATTGATGCGGCTCAGGGTTATAAGGACAAGGCGCATATCGCGTTTACTGAATGGCTGTTTATTGGTCATCGATACGGGGCGCCAAATTTTACAAACATGGGCGGGGCGGTAGTTACTGGTAGTTTCCTCAACATGCTCATGCGAAACTCGGCTATTGTGCCCATTTCTGACATGACGGGCATCATGGAGTTTGCCGGAATCTGGAAAAAGCACAGCCAGGTCTTCGCAACGCCGGCTTATTATGTGTTTTCTCTTTATGCGAATGCAGATGTCGCCAATCGCGTTGCGGTTACAACCAACGCCGGATCGTACTCAGTCGAGCGTGGCGTCAATCGGCTGCCGGAGATCGCCGATGTTCCTTACTTAGACGTGGTTGGTGCGCGCAGTGAGAATGGTAAGTCACTTACGCTGTTTTGCGTCAATCGCAGTGTAACTACGGACATTGCAGCCAACATCCGCCTGCACGATTTCGATGGGGCTGCGGCAGCGCAGATCCACACCGTGCAATCGAATTCGATTGCTGATGCGAATGATGAGATTGATCCGGCGCGGATTCACGATGAAACTGCTGTCGAGAACATTTCTTCCGGCGTCTGGGCGCATGTCTTTCCTCGCTCAAGCGTCACGGTCATCACACTGGAGCGCAGGTAGCATACAAACCGGTTAGGAGTTCAAGTCAACTTGCCACAAATAAAGGAAACAGAAGTGAAAACTGCACGATGGAATCGATGTCGCAATGCAATTCATGTTGTCCTGTGCGCGATGTTGCTCGCCGCATGCGCCTGTTCACACGGGCAGGACACACGATGGAGCGAGGACCGCGCCAACCAGTGGTATGCCGGCCAGCCGTGGATAGTGGGAGCAAATTTCATCCCAGCCGATGCCATCAATGAGCTTGAAATGTGGCAGGCAGATACCTTCAACGCAGCCGAGATCGACCGCGAACTTGCATGGGGCGAGTCTCTCGGAATGAATACGATGCGCGTGTTTCTGCATAATCTGCTCTGGGAGCAGGATCCTGACGGATTCAGGCATCGCATCGATCAGTTTCTGACGATAGCGGCTAAGCACCACATCCGGCCGATCTTCGTGCTTTTCGACTCGTGTTGGGACCCCGATCCGAAACTCGGTCCGCAGCGTCCTCCCATTCCGGGTGTTCATAATTCCGGATGGGTACAGGCGCCGGGACGAGCGATCCTCGAAGATCCACATCAGTATCAGCGCATTCGGGGGTATGTGCAGGGTGTTGTTGGAGCCTTTGCAAACGATACGCGTATCCTTGCATGGGATATTTGGAACGAACCGGATAATGGCAATGCATCTTCGTATGGTAAGCGTGAACCGGCAAACAAGACTGCACTTGTTCTGGCGCTGCTGCCGCAGGTCTTCACCTGGGCTCGCGCCGCTCATCCTACACAGCCGTTGACCAGCGGCGTGTGGGCAGGCGACTGGTCTTCACTGAACACGATGTCGCCAATGGCGCGGCTACAGATTCAAGAGTCCGATGTCATTTCGTTCCATAACTACGGCTGGCCAGAAGTGTTCGAGCAGCGCATTCGGGAATTGCAACAATTTCATCGTCCACTGATTTGCACCGAATATATGGCGCGCGGAGCGGGCAGCACTTTCGACACGATCTTGCCTCTCGCTAAGAAGTACCACGTTGCTGCAATTAACTGGGGACTTGTGCAGGGCAAGACGCAGACATACTTGCCATGGGACTCCTGGCAACGGCCTTACGTTCTGGAAAGCCCGGTTGTGTGGTTCCACGATATCTTCTACGCGGATGGCAGGCCCTATCGCCAACGGGAGGTTGAGATATTTCGCAGTTTGACAGGGCGCGGCAATGAAGCGGGGAAATAATCGGACTGAATCGATTGGATGTGAACGGGACGGCGAATTCTGATTGGCCCTGAGTACAATGGCCTTTGCGGAGGATGAACGCATCCGCACGGAGCAATCTGAAGATGCTTAGTTGGAGGCGCCCAGACTGCTGGACAAGGGTAATCTTTCTGCTTCTGATTGCTGAGCTTGTAACGCATGTGGCAGCGCAGCGACAATTGCCGCGATCCAGCCAATCTGATGCAGGGGGGACGAGTCTCGTTCCGGGGCGCTTTGTCGACGTGACCGACAAGGTTGGAGTTCATTTTCTTCATCAGGCTCCGCACACTTCGCGCAAATATCTCATCGAGACGATGGGCTCGGGCGTGGGACTGTTTGACTGCGACAACGACGGACGGCTCGACATCTTTCTCGCTAATGGAGCGCCTTACTCTGATCCCACGCCGCAGGGCTTTATTCCTCAAAAAACGGGTCCCGAATACTGGAATCGCCTCTACCATCAAAAGCCGGACGGCACGTTTGAGGACATCACGGTGAAGGCCGGTTTGCAGGGCACTGGTTACAGCATGGGCGTGGCTGTCGCCGACTATGACAACGACGGCAACGAAGACCTCTTTGTTACCGGATACGGAGGAAATCGTCTCTATCACAACAGCGGCAATTGCACATTCAAAGATGTTACAGAGCAGGCAGGCGTTGGCGGTGCGGGCTGGTCCAGTTCCGCTGCATGGGTAGATTTGGACAACGACGGCTTGCTGGATCTTGTAGTCGACCGATATGTGCAGTGGGACTGGAACGATATCTGGTGCGGCGAACATCGCGAAGGCTATCGCGGATATTGCCATCCGGATGTTTTTCAGCCCATTACCATGCTCGTCTACCACAATGACGGTAACGGCCATTTTACTGAAGTCGCACACAAGCTTGGCCTGGACGTGCCGGCAAAGGCACTGGGAATAGCGATTGCCGACTTTGATCAGGATGGCCGTATCGACTTGTTTGTTGCCAACGACTCGATGCCCGAATTTCTCTTCCATCAGAAGCCTGATGGAACCTTTGAGGAGGTTGGCCTCGAAGGCGAAGTCGCGGTCAATGAAGAAGGGAAGACATACGCAGGCATGGGCGTAGACTTTGCCGACTACAACAATGATGGATGGCCCGATATTGTTGTAACCGATCTTGCTAATCAACGCTACGCGCTTTATCGCAATCTGGGCGACGGCACATTCGACTATGCCAGCTATACCTCCGGCGTTGGCAGTGCGACCATGCTTCATTCGGGCTGGAGCCTGCGCTTCATGGACTATGACAATGACGGTTTGAAGGATCTGTTCATTGCTCAGGGGCACGATCTGGACACAATCGAGAAGAGTTTTCCTCAGCTACACTATCGCGAGCCCATGATGCTGCTGCGAAATACCGGTAAGAAATTCATCGATGTGTCGTCGATCTCGTCAGAGATATTTCACGATGCATGGGTGGGCCGTGGGATGGCGATTGGAGATATCAATAATGACGGACGGATCGATGCTGTTGTCTCTACGAACGGCGGTGCTGCGCACGTTTTGCTGAACCTGACCAAAACCGATAATCATTGGATTACCTTGCGTCTCACCGGCCACAAAAGCAACCGTGACGGCATTGGAGCACAGGTCAAAGTCGTTACTGCGCATGGCAGCCAATGGGCCACGGTGACCACTTCAAGCGGATATATGTCGGCCAGCGATCCTCGCGTTCATTTCGGGCTTGGGCCTGATTCGACAGTGGAGCGAGTGGAGATTCGCTGGCCAAGTGGCATCCAGCAGATCATCGAGAATCTGAAAGGGGATCGGCAGGTGAACATCGATGAGCCGGCGGAGACGCAAGGCTCAACCCCGGTTGCACAGGCTGACAAACCGAAATCCTGATAGCGATCAAAGCAAACAGGCGCTCAGTCTTATTCAGATGTGATTAATTGTTGAAGCTCTTTTTACTCTTCGCTGTGCGATGAATAGAGTTGCTGGCTTAGTGCAAATTCTTTTTTGGCCTGTTCGGCATCGCCTGCTTGGCGCAGTGCCCGGCCTAACTCGTAGTGGATGCGGGGCTCGCGTGGATCGATCTTCTCAGCAATCTGCAGTTCGCTTATCCCGGCCTTGCTGTCCTGCGTGGCAAGCAGTGCGCGGCCCAGCTTTTCATGAGCTGCGGCAGAGCCCGGCTGGATGTTCGCGGCAATCCGCAGCGGTTCGAGCGCCTCATTGGCGCGGTCGTGATCCAGCAGGAAGCCGCCCAGGTCAAGAAAGGGCCACTCGTCTTTCCCGTGCGGATCGGCCCAGTTTGCTGCCTCGCGCAGCGCCATTTCCGCTAGCTGTGTGCGATTCGTCGCATCGTATACCAGCCCGAGATTCTCTTTGGCCTTCAGATTCTTGGGCTGTAGCGAAAGCACCTGCTCATACATCTTTTCAGCGTCTGCAAAGCGGCTTTTCGAGTAGTAACAGCGTCCGAGGGCGTAAAGGATGTCGGCATCAGAGGGTGCAATTGAGGCTGCGATCTCCAGCCAATGAATCGCGTCGTCATAGTCGTTCAAAAGCACATAATCGAGGGCAACGGAGCGGAGTTCCTGCGGCGTGGGCTTCCTGAATGTTGCAGCTTGTGTATAGATCTTTAATGACTCAGTCGGCTTATTTTCTTGGCGCTCCACCAGGGCCAGAGCGTACAAGAGTGATGGAGATTCAGGCTGGGCTGCGAGCGCAGCGCGGAGATCGGTCTCCTGTTGTGCCAATCCAGGGGCGGCCATTGGAGTTTCTTCTGTTGAGTATGGAGATCCTGCCGCAGGGGCTGCTTTTATTGCTCCGGACGCCTGGCCCAGGCATAGTGGCGCACGACCGGCGTACATATACCAGAAAATGCCGACGGCCAACAATAATTTCTGTACCATGCATGCTCCGGAACTATTTCGCGCATTTACATTCTTGCAGACTCATGCAGTCATTTCCAGTGCGCATTTGGCGTGCATCGCTGCGTTGCAGCGATGTGCAATCTGATGGTCAAAGACGCCGTGCATACCTCGCGTATAAACTTGAAAGCCGTGAATTGCGAATATTAAGATGATGCATAATTTTTCGTTGCAATATTCTCGCTGTGCGAGTCAATCAGCAGCATATTGGCGCCACAAGGAACCCTGCTTGAAACCGGACTCTTCAACATTTTTCGTCCTGTACCGCCGCCGGCGCGTCTTGCCCAGAGTGTTTCGGTTTCTGCACTGCATGGTCGGGGCTCTTGGCTGTCTGCTTCTGATTTGTGCATGTCTCCAGGCCCACGCACAGGTTGGTTCAGTTGCAGATATGCCTAATTCTGCTCCACAGCCGATGGGCACTACGGGAGTCCAATCGCCGCAGTTCGATAGTCAACATCGCCCGATTACCGCGGGAGGTTTCGTTAAAGCCGGCCCGGTCGTCTTTCTGGATGAGTCGCAAAAGGCGGGCCTGACGCACTGGCGTAATGTCACTGGTTCTCCTGAGAAGAAAGTCATTATTGAGGCCAAAGGCTCTGGCGTCTGTCTGCTCGACTATGACAACGACGGCTGGCTCGATATCTACCTTGTCAGCGGCTCAACCTTTGAAGCACGCGCAGGTAAAGCGCCTTCGCCACATGCTGCTCTCTTCCATAACAACCACGATGGCACTTTCACAGATGTGACGGCTAAAGCAGGCGTGGCAAATGATCGCTGGGGGCTCGGATGCGCTGTGGGCGATTATGACAATGACGGCTGGCCGGATTTTTACGTAACTAACGTAGGTGAGAATCGCCTCTACCACAACAACCACGACGGAACGTTTACCGATACGGCTGTTAAGGCAGGCGTAACGCTCCGCAGCGATTCGCCGGATATTGCCGTCGATCATACTGGAGCTACATTCGGAGATTTCGATGGCGACGGCAGGCTGGATTTATTTGTTGCGGGTTACATCGAATATGACTTCAAGCATCCTCCGCTTGCAGGGAGCGAGACTGTGCACAGTTCCGTGTGCCAGTATCGCGGTGTTGACGTGATGTGCGGTCCTCGCGGCTTGAAGGGCGCTGGCGACCATCTGTTCCACAACAATGGTGACGGAACATTCACGGATGTGAGTCAAAAGGCCGGTGTCAGTGATCCGCAGAGTTTTTATGGCTTGGGCGCGCTGTTTGCCGATGTCAATGGAGACGGCAAGCCCGATCTGATCGTTGCGGATGACTCCACGCCGAATTACCTCTATATCAATCGGGGCAACGGAACATTTGAGGACGCCAGCTTTGAGAACGGCCTCGCACTCACACAGGATGGCCGCGAGGTCGCGAACATGGGGCTCGCTGCAGGGGATTACGAAAACAACGGTCATCTCGATCTAGTCAGCACTGATTTTTCTGACGACGACGATCTTGTCTTCAACAACGACGGGACAGGTAACTTTACCGACGTCAGTTACAAAGCCGGCATAGGCGCAAACACGATTCCGTTTGTTGGTTTCGGCGACGGCTTTCTGGATTTCGATAACGATGGCTGGAAGGATCTGCTCATTGTGAACGGCCACGTCTATCCAGGAGTTGACAAACATCGTGACTGGGGCATGAGCTACGCGCAGCGGCCGCTGCTTTTCCGTAATCTCAGAAACGGAACGTTCGAACTGGTGCCTGCCGTGGAGGGCAGTGGGCTGGCTGTTGTTAC
Source organism: Occallatibacter sp. (assembly GCA_035546015.1). Lineage (GTDB taxonomy): Bacteria > Acidobacteriota > Terriglobia > Terriglobales > Acidobacteriaceae > Telmatobacter. The sequence continues at coordinate 16,976 of DASZXD010000116.1, read as the reverse complement.
AGTGGCCCGCGGCGCTGCTTTCGGCGATCTGTTCAACGACGGAAAGATCGATGTGGTGATCAACAGCCTGGACGGTTCACCTACTTTGCTCCGCAATGTCAATTCAGATACACATCATTGGGTTGATCTCAGGCTGATTGGCGGACCGGGGAGTCCGCGGGACGCCATTGGCGCGACGGTCTACCTCACAGCAGGCGGCATCCGCCAGCGCGGTGACGTTCTCAGCGGCGGCAGTTATCTCTCATCCAACGATATGCGCGTGCATTTCGGACTTGGAGATTCGACCAGGGTTGATGATGTAGAAATTCACTGGCCGAGCGGAAAGGTCGAGAAGCTGCAACTCGATGCTGTCGATCGCATCTATACCGTGTCAGAGGGGAAGGGCATTACCACTGGCCTTCGCTAAAATGCCATTCGGCTGACGGACGGTTTTTCTGCGCTCTCTAACCGAGCTTGCAGGCTTACTTGTGGCCGGGCGCCTGTATGCTCGCTTCTCCTGACTTAACATTCAGCGTCCAGGGTTCAGGCTGCGGCAGGTGCATGGACCCATTGGAGATCTCGAGAGGCATCCAGAGATAGCGCGAGTCCCAGAGATCGTGCGGCCTCCAGATATCGCCCATGAAGATGACGGTGGTTGTCCTTGTGCCTGTGACCTTGAGGAGCATAGTCGATTGCGATTCGTAGTTATTGGCTTCAGAAGGAGCGAGGTTCTGAAATTCAGTCCAGGGGCCAGTGAGCGATGGTGCTGTGGCATAGACATTGGGATTCGGACGCCAGCCAGTCATGTGCGATCCAACTACATAGTAGAGGCCGCCAATATGCACCAGCGCACCGCCCTCGAGCGGCGCAGGAATGAAACACGTCTTCTCCACGTTGAGCAGATCGCCGATAAGCCGCGCTATGAAGAATCCTTTGGTTGGGCGCGATTCAAAGATGAGATAGGCAGAGCCGTCATCGTCAATAAACTGACCAATGTCGCGGCTTTCTTCATCCAGCGGACGGAAGCTTCTGACGAATGTATATGGCCCGTCAATGTGTTTGCTTACTGCGACCATCACACGGGCGAATTTGTAGCGCGCGTCGTCCAGGTGCGCATACATTACGAACCTGTGCCCGTGCAGATCCGGATAGACTTTTGGCCGCTCTAGAACCCAGTGGGGCCCGAGGTGTTCAGGATCGGCAAGCGCGAGCGCCTTGCTGCGAAACGTCCAGTGGACAAGATCGCGCGAAGAGTAGCACGCAACGTAGCGCTTGTCCGGGTCGTTGTCACGCGAGCGGTCTTCTCCGAACCAGTAGTAAATGCCTTTCCAAACGATGACGCCGCCGCCATGCGCCTGGATGCGCTGCCCGCGATTGTCGACCCACGGGTCGCCGGGACGGATGATGCCCGCTGCCGCTGCCGGCCCGCCCAAAGCAAGAAGTGCAATTGCGAGCGCAATCGCGAAACGGAGTCTTTCGCGGAGTGTTTCTCGAGTGCCCAATCCGTTGGGTCGCGAAGAATTCATCGCCAGTTCAGCCCACGTGCTTCCATGCGTACACATCATACTTTGATTTGCCATCCTGATGCCCTTGTCCATGGCTCCATGTCAGCTGCATCTCTTCCTTTTCATTCTTCCAAGTAAAGGGCAGTGAGCCGTCGCCATAGACTTTCACCGTGAGCCGTAATGTTTCCACTGCGCCGGCGTACAGCCCCACATCGGCCCATGGCATAATGCTGCCGCTCTTCACATAAACCGGAATCTTCTCGGTTGAAGCGGGCAGTTGAATCTCTGTGCCGCCAGGGAGCGCCTCTCCGGTCCAGAAGTCATGCCAGCCGCCGGCGGGCAGCACAACCTTGCGCGAGGCCTCCCCGGCGAAGAGCGGGGCCACCATCATGCGGTCGCCCATCATATATTGATCGTCGACGTTATGCAGCCGTGTATCCTTGGGTGCATCCATGACCAGCGCACGAAACGGCGGCGTACCGTCTTCCGCATAGCGCTGGAAGGAAGCTGCAAGATACGGCCCAAGCTGCATCCTCCAGCCGATGATCTCGCGGCAACGCGATTCGAGTGTCTCCCATCCGTCGAGCAGCTGATCGGCGTTATTCAGCTTGCGATTCAGCTGCTTCCACGGTGGGTTTTTGATGTACCAGCCATTGACCATGGCCAGTGGAGAGAAGACTACGCTCTGCAGACGACGGATCAGGTCTTCTTCACTTACCGCGTCACGCACCTCGGGGCACCAGAGCAAACCGCTGAACCCCGAGTTGACCAGTGCACGAATGAACTCGCGGTGCTCGTAGAGATCGCTATAGAGAACGAATGGATAGGGCGCTGCCAGTGCGCCGCTGGAGCGGACCAGGTTATACGTCGACCGGTTGCGCTTGCGGAATTCGTTCCAGAGCGCCATCTGGTAGCGCAGTCCGAAGATCGAGTGCATCTGTTCGCCGTCCACTCCGGAGGGAAAGGCACTGCACTCAGGGAAGGACCATCCACCGGTGTAGTCGGAGTTGTCGCACTCGTCCAGTTTGAAGCCGCTCACGCCGGAATCTATAAATGCTTTGCCGTGATAGGAGCCAAAGGCTTCGCGGGCAGGTTCACCGGCAAAGTCGGGCGTTAATCCTCCCCACACGCCGCAGTTACCGGAATGCGGCTCGAGCTCGTTGAAAAGCGGCGACGCCGGATGTGTATATGCGTGTTCCCATAGGTTCACGTTGTAGTTGAGTTCGCGTGTTGCACGGAGAAAGCCTGTAGGGTCCGAGAATCGATCCGGATTCCATACGAAGGTGCAGGAGTAAGCATGTGTCTGCCAGCCCGGCTCAAGCCCGAGTACATCGCAGGGAATCTTGCGGTCACGGAACTCATGCGCCAGAGCCAGGGCACTCTCATGTGTGGCACGCGCATCCATCCGATACCAGAAGCCCAGCCCCCATTCAGGTGGAATGAGACCGCCACCGGAGAATATGTTGTAGCGCTTCACCGCATCCAGCATCTGCGGTCCGGCAAAAAGATAGATATCGACGCCCTCTGCGTGCGGCACCTCTACGGTGATCTGTCCGACGTCGCCGTCCTGAATATTGTGGGTGTAATTCGGATCAGGATTCGCTGCATTTACCGAAGTGACGGCATGCGTCGGTTTGGGCCGCGCATCGCCGAAATAAAACGTCGCATAGCGCGCCGTATCGATGAGTATGCCAATGCCCTCAGTGGTGACATAGAAGGGAACAGGCGCATGAGAATCGCCTGTGTCAAATTTGGGGTCAGCGTTGACGCGCGCTACCTTTTTCTTGCCTCGTTGCGCAAATGACAGGAACTGCAGCCCCATGCCATAGACCTGCTCGCCGGACCGCAGGGGCAGTTGCACCAGGCACCCTCGCTCAATGCGTTTGCCCTCTACCGGCTGCAGTGGAGCGGTGTCTATGACCGGCAACCGGCCAAAAGCTTCCTCGTTCGGCGCAACGAGCCGACTCGAAACCGGCGTGAACCTCTCCGGAGTACCGATTGTGGCCTTCCACACTCCCGGATACACCCGCTTCCACGCTGCCGTGCTATCGGTCGCTGCGGCCTGTGTTTCAGCACGTAAAATACCGGCTAGTCCCGCCGCCGTGCCGGTTGCAGCAAGTCCCTTGGCCAGTGCCCTTCGTGAGATCTTCATTTCCGCGTGTTCTCCCAGCAGAAAAGTACCCGCTTTAAAACATTACAGCCAGCCCGTGGACTTGCAGGCAAATCCATGGACTGGCTGCGATTTTTTGCGTCTTACCAGGTAAGGTGACCGCTCAACTGGATCTGGCGGTTGAAGTAGTTGCCGCCGCCTGACGTGCCCATCTGGTAGGTACCGAAGTTCTGGTCCCCGACAGTTGTGTCATAGCCGGATGAGTTCTGGATCACGTGGTTGAACACATTGAATGCATCCATACGCAGCTGGAACGACATGCGCTCAAAGATCTTGAAGTTCTTGCTGACGTTCGCGTCGTCGTCCACAATACGCTGCAGACGGATGCCGCTGTAAACGATGTTTGGCGTTACGCTGTAGCCGCTCAGCAGTTGAACGAAGTTTGCCTGCCCGCAACCGGCGGCTGCTGAATATGCTTCGAGGGTGACGGTGCCTGAGTTTGGGTCGCGTGTGCCTACGCACGGTTTGAATGCCTGTACATACGAGTTGCTTGATGCATACTTTCCAGACCAGTACGGATTCGTCTGTCCCGGCCAGAACCGCTTTCGCGGCAGGATGTAGCCGCCATTGGCCGAGCGATTGAGCTCATAGCCGCTGATGTTGAACGGGAAGCCCGACTGATATGTGAAGATGGATGCCACTTGCCACCCGCCCACGACAGCATCCACAACGCGATTCATATTCGGGAAGAAGCCGCGACCGCGCGCAACAGGCAACTCGTAGATACCCGAGATGGTCATGCGATGCGGAATGTCGGTTCCTGCAATCACGCGCGAGCGCACGCGGTTGACGGTGTCCGCATAGCCGGTTGCAGAGATCGCCTTGGAGTAGGTGTAGGTGCCGTGCAGCGTAAGGCCAAACGACGTGCGGTGATCGTAGGTGACCTCAAGGCCGTTGTACCAATACTTGCCTCCGTTCAGGTTGCTCTCTGTGATGGAGGTAAAGATTGGGTAGGGCCGCGTAAAGTTGATGCGCTGGATGGTTGACGCCGTGTAGTAGTTGCCCGACGCAGCAAACGGCGCCAGCCCTTTGAAGGGATTGGCAATGTAGCCTCCGGTGCCCGTACTCGCTCCGCCGGTGCAGTTTGACTCAGGTCCGCCACGCTCAGGATCGCAGGCAGCCTGTGCTGCAGCGCTGACGTGGTTCAGATCGTCGGAGTACTGCGTATCATAGCCGCGCGCAGCTGTATAGGAGATCTCCAATGTATCCTGCGCGCTGAACTGCCGCTCGATGCCGAATGAAGATTGCAGATACAGTGCAGGGTAGAAGTTCGAGTTGATAAATGTGAGCGACTGGCCCGCATTTGTCTCCAGGCACTGCAACTGATTTCCGCCGCAGTTGCCTGCAGGTGTCTGCAGAACCGGGAACGGATTTGACAGATTCTGCAGAGGTGTCCGGCCGCCATCGGTCGACCCCGTGTAGGTGGTTGTGGACGAGTAGCCGGTCTGCGGAGGGGTAAAAGCTGAGCCTGAGCCGCCATTGGCGTCGTCGTTGAAATAGAGTCCCATGCCGCCGCGCAGCACTGTCTTGGCGTCCAGCGTGTAGGCGAATCCTGCGCGCGGTCCGAAGTCGTAATAAACAGAGCGGAAGGGCGAGTGTGGATTGCCATTGACTCCCGCAAAGATGATGCCGCCGAGGAGCGAACCATTGATGGGCAGGCCAGATGTATTCACGAGCCCGTTGATCGGATTCACATCGTGCGCGTCGAAGCTGTATACCTGCCGGTTGTGCCGCTCTGTGTAACCGCCCATAGTCTCCCAGCGCACGCCCAGGTTGAGCGTGAGATTGGGACGTACCTTCCAGTCGTCCTGGAAGAATCCTGCGAAGTAGTGGAACGAGTAAAAGTTCTCAGGCTGTGTCGTTGCGTTGCCCGAGTCCCATGTGCCCAGCAGCATCGATGCAATGGAGTTTCCGCTGTACCCCGCGGGCGTCGAGATTCCCGTTGCACCACCGGTCACAACGGTGTCCCACTGCTGCGTCCAGCCTTTGCCTACGGAAAGATTCACGCCGTTGCCCGAGGCATTGCTGATGCGCTGCGCATATTGCCCCGGCCGCAGATCGGCGCCGAAGTGAATCACGTGATTGCCATGCGTGTAATTCACCACGTCCAGAACTGCAAGTTCGTTGTCACCACGCTCCAGTCCGGGAATGGAGCCGAGCACGTTGTAGTTGCCGGGCGTCACCGAGGGAAAGCGGTTGAAGTATGAAGAATTTGCCTGTGCAAGGCTTGCCGAAAAGCCAAGGTTGGTTGGATTAAATCCCGATGCGGGGCCTGTGTTATCCGTCTGGTCGGTAATCAGGAGCGACGCCTTGACTGAGTTGATCAAGCGGGGACTGAAGGTGTGTGTCCACCCCAGCACCACACTCGGATCTTTGTAATGGCTGGTGTAGTGGGCGCCGTATCCGGCCCAGTTGATTCCCGGATGCGCAGGGTTTACGTTGTTGCGCGGACTACCGTTGATCGACGTGCCGAACTCGGTCCACAGCCGCACAGCCAGGTTCACCGTATCGTTGTCGCCGATATTCTGGTCCAGCTTCAGCAGATAATTCCGCTCAAGCGCAGTGGTCGGGTTGTTCTGGCCGTAGTTGTTATTGAAGTCGTTAGCGGTCGTGGGGCTCGGGGCCTGGTTCGGGTATGCATACCATGAGAGGATGGCCATTGCGGTCGGACTCATACGACTGGCAGGAATTACGTTTGCCGGCCCGATCTGCACAGGGTTGCCCTGCGGGCCCGGTGCGGCGCCCGGCCCGTAGCCGAACTGATAGCGGCACACATGCGGATTCTTGCTTGAGTAGGAACCGTTGTCAGTGTTGTTGGCCGTGCACGCGGCTTCAGAAAGCGGATCGTAGATTGGCTGGTTGTAGGTTGCGCCATTTGCTGTCAGGAGTGCGCTGAAGTCGCCCAGTCCGGGATATTGCGAGCCGTTGCCTATCATGGCCTGCGTTGGCACCGATCCGTTCGCAGCTCCACCGCTCAGGTTCTTGATCTCCTGATAGGCCAGCATGAAGAATGTTTTTTTGTTCCGGCCCCAGATGCGCGGAGCTATAACGGGACCATCCAATTCAAATCCGTAATAATCCTGCGTGTGCGCCGGCACATTGTATTGCGGCAGGTGTCCGCTTATTACACGATGCGCATCGTTCGTGGAAGAGTTGGCATCGAGAAAGCCGCGCCGCATGATCTCGTATGCGTCGCCATGCAACTTCTGCCCGCCTGACTTCAGCGTAAGATCGATGGCTCCGCCCGGCGAGCGGCCGGCCGCCGCATCGTATGCGTTGGTGGTGATCTTGAACTCCTGTACCGCATCATTCGGCGGATCGTACGCGTAGTTCTGCGCTCCGGTCATGCTCAGGTCTGTGGTGCCGTCGATATTCAGCTCCACACCTGAGCCGTGGATGCCGAGGCTCTGCGCAGTCTGGTTATAAGGGTTGTAGTTGGTAACGGCGAGATTGTTTACGACACCCGCGCTCAGATCAGCGATGTTGAAGGGATCGCCGGCCAGGATCGGCAGCTGCTCGACGCGCGTCAGTTCCACCACGTCACCGCGATCGGGCTTTGAGTAGTCGAGCACGTCGGCAGATGCATCGACGGTGACCTGCTGTGTCACAGATCCCGGAGACAGGGCAAAGTCGACCTTCACTGTCTGGTCAGTCTGCAGTGTGATGGCTCTCTTGTCTACCGGCTTGAAGTTCGCTGCCGCAGCGTGAACGTCGTAGACGCCTGGATGCAGAAATGGCACCGAGTAGTTGCCGGTCGCGGTAGTTACCACAGTGCTGTCGAGCCCGGTTGACTCGTTGTGAACGGTCACCTTTGCATTGGGAATCACAGCGCCGGTCGCATCTGTCACAAGGCCGGTGATGCCCTGCGAAGTTTGGGCAAATGCAGAGGCGCAAAGAGCAAGCGCGATGACCGTGGCTACTACGGCTGCGGAACTAAACCATCTCAAGCGATACGCAGATACATTCGCCGCGGGAAGATTCGTTCTTGAGCCTCTTCTCTGTCTGGAAGATGCCCGCCGCGTCCGCCATTGTGAGAACCAATCCTGTCGAATATTCATTCCACTCTGCCTCCCAGTCTGATTCCTTTTGAAAAATGAAGATGTCCCAGATTCAGCCCGATGGTTCTGCAAAGCTCGCGCTGTTTTTCGATCGGTTTCGAGCTCGCTATTCGTGGCCGCAGACCAATCTCGGCGTCACTGGAACCGCTGTCAACGTTCCAAACTGTTCAGTAATAGAAATCGATATAAGCAATTGAAATAAATTGATTTGCATGCGGACGTTACGGCCCCGTTAAGGCGCTCTGAAACGTGAAAACCTGTACCGGAAAACGGATGCGATGCGTGCAGACGCGAGTGGATAAAGCGGTTTATATTCCGGCAGAATCAGGGAGATCTTATTAGCGGTATGAAAGACGGTAATCGTTTTCTTCGTGGTTCCACGCTCGATGCAGGGAATCTCTAATGTCCTCTGACGAGAGACTGAATGAGTAGAAAACGTGTGCAGAAAGCGGACGGGATGTCGGCCGGAAAACCGGGCAATGCGCACAAGCCGACGGGGTCGATATTCCCGAAAATTCGATCAGGTGATCTCAGCTTTGAACCGTACAACGGTTGTAATTTCCGGAATGCCGGAGGAAGCAATCAGCCCGATTCGGCCTTGCTTGAGGCGGGCTGATTGACCAGCCCCAACCCACGTCGAGCCATCGGTGGAGAAGGCTGTTGTGAGCAGAGAATCATTTGCCTCTAGACGGAGCCAGACGGGCTTCATCAGTCGGCCGTAGCTGACGACCGGTAGCGCAAGCGGCGAATCGGACAGGATTGTCACTGTGCCGGAAGCATCGCGAGCCATCAACCGCACGGTCCAGTCGCGCCGTTCGCGTGCTCCGCCAGAAGGCATCACCAACAGGGCAACGGAGCCGGCATCCGCGGCAAAGCCAGAGCGGTATGCGATACCAAACGTCACAAACTGTGAGGCGACTTGTGGGATGAAGCGCACGCGGATACGTGAGGTCGACTGCGGTACTGCGACAAAGAAGCCTTCATCCTGATTGCCGGATTGCATCAGCCTTCTGCCTGCAGCGCAGATCGCGATGACCTCGCCATCGAATTGCACATTGCCTGCAACGGCTGGATTGCCCAATGGCACGCCGGCCCATCCGGAAGGAAGGCCAGACATAATGGAGATGGCAGTGGGCGTGAACGAGGCAATTGTGTCAGCCGCAAAGCGGTAGGTATATTGACGTCCCGGCGCAATATGCGCGTCGCGAAAGGAGCCGCTGTCCGGCGAGACATGCATGCGCACGCCGTTACGTTTCAGCACAGATGATGCTGCGGCACGCGGTTTGAGCCAGTCCAGTTCAATCGTTTTTCCGCGTGAGACTGCATTTAAAGCAATGGGGAGAACCGGCCACGGCGCGGAACTCGGGTCGTCCGCGGTGCGGGCGTATAGCAACGTGCCAAAGCCGGTGTGGTCTGCGCCCTGTGCGGCACCTTCGGGCCGGAGCTTTTCAACTGCCTTTGCAACAGCAGGCGCCGCCAGGCCGCGCAGCACCTGATAATGCGCCAGTATCTGTTCATAAACGGGCCGCAATGCGCCGGGAGGTGAGATGACATTGTGACGATAATGGCCGGTTTGATCCACATCGGGCCGGAACTCGACCTGTTCGCCGAGGTTATACGCAGCAGTGTACTCGAAGCCTCGTAGCAGCCGGTTGTTTTGCGCGCCGTAAAGATCCCAGCCCTGGTTCCACGCGATCTGGCAGGCATCGCCCATGTGCGCCAGACCAAGCTGCGTATGTTGCTGGTCGCGTCCGCTCTCCTGGCATTGCCCATTCTCGTAGATGTAGTGATTCAGACTTCCATCGCCATCGCCATGCAGATAGTAAAGCAGCGCGCGTTCAAAGAGCGCCTGGTCATCGCAAAAAACTGCGATCGCCAGCATGGTTTTTACTGCAGCCGTATCCCAGTTGCCGTTTGCGAAGGGTGCGAAATCAATGATGGTTGGCAGAATGGCCCGATGCAACATGCCCACGCAGCTTGTTGCGCCCGGTTCATCCAATTCGTTCATGTGACGCAGAATCTCGGCTGCATTCACAAACTTGAATGGGCCCAGACCTGCCATCAGCACCGCATCCGCTCCGGAAACACGCTGAAGCGATGCCGACCAGCCCAGCACGATGGCACGGGCAACCGTTGCGTAGCGATTGTCGCCAGTGATCGCAGCCATGAGCGAGCATTGATATGCGGCATTGGCATCGGAATCGAATTCGCCGAAGTTGATGGAGGGGTTGCGCCCAATCTCATCGCCGAATTTATGCGGCACATAATTCGGGCTGGAGAGTGGATGCTGGCGAAGTTTCTCAAACCCGGCGGCAATGGGTTCGCGACCCGCGCGCACGGCATCACGCATGCGTTCGAGGTCTGCCACGGAGTGCAGCAGACCGGGATGAACGAAAGGGAGATCCAGCCTCGAGGAAGAAGAAAGAGGTGGAGAAACGAGAAAGCCGGCTCCGGCAGCCAGTATGAGGCGATGAAAATCACGGCGCGTAACGCTCGATTCAGTCAATCGTGTCCTGCCTCAAACTCACGGATGGCTGGATAATGTCGCTTGCACCTTCGCTGGAGAGCAATTGCTTCGACCTAGATCAGCGGGTTGAGGCTGCAGCGTCGCTATTCTGTGCAGGTGCTTTTGAAGGCCAAGCTGGATTAGGCTGTGACGACATGTGGAAGATCAACGTACCGCCGGCGACAATCTCCGCATGTGTCAGCCAGAAACGCTCGAGTGGCTTTCCGTTGAGTGTGACCGTCTGGATGAATGGAGCCCGTTGCGCGTCGCGTACAACGACAATATGAAAGATCTTGCCGTTGGGCAGGTGAATCTTTGCATCGGGGAAAAGCGGCGAGCCGATTGCGTAGCGTGGAATGCCCGGCGTGACAGGATAGAAGCCCAGAGCACTGAAGATATACCAGGCAGACATCTGGCCCGCATCGTCATTGCCGGCCAAACCGCCGGGTTCGTCTTTATAACTGGCATCGCGCAACTCAGTCACGTGCTGCTGCGTTTTAAATGCCGCATCAGCGTAGTCATATAAATAGGCGATGTGATGGCTTGGTTCGTTGCCATGGTCGTACAGGTTTCTAGCAAAGAGCTCGTCGAGTCTGGCTACAAAATTAGTTTTCCCATGTTCGAGCGCAATGAGGCCGGGAATGTCCTGAAGCACATAGAAGGTGAACTGAAACGGAAGACCCTCTGTGACGTAGGAAGTACGCTTTGCGGGGTCGAAAGGAGTGATCCAGCGTCCATCAGCATAACGGCCGCGTGCAAATCCTGTCGCTGGATCGATTACGTTGCGGTAATTCTGTGCACGCTTGCGGAAGATGGCTTCGTCATCTGTCTTGCCGAGAGTTTTTGCCATCTCGGCCAGGACAAAGTCGTCATAGGCATAGTCCAAAGTGCGCGCAACCTGTTCGTTGCGATGCGCGGCGGGCGCCCCTGGAACTGAGTCTTCCAGGGGGATATATCCATACTTCAGATACGAGTCGAGTGCGCGGCGGCCCTTACCATCTACGTAGTCGGCATTCGATGCGGGAGACTCGAGCGCATTCTTGCGCATGAGGCGATACGCTTCCTCTACATCAAAGCCGCGGATCCCTTTAAGATATGCGTCCCCAATGATGGCAACTCCGTGGTCCCCATCCATCTCTGCGGTATAGCTGTTCCATGCGGGAAAGGTGGGGAGAAAACCGCCCTGCTCGCCCTTGACCACGAGCGACTGGATCATATCCACATCGCGCGCGGGATTGATGATGGTAAAGAGCGGATGCTCCGCGCGAAACGTATCCCAGATTGAAAAATCGTCGTAATAGGTGAACCCGCGAGCTGCTTCAACGGACTCTCCGCCTGCGAATTCCGGATATGATCCGCTTGCATCGCTGAAGATGCGGGGGAGCTGGAGGGCGTGGTACATCGCTGTATAAAAAATGCGCTGATCTGTGCTGTTGCCGGTGACTTCAATCGAGCCGAGCTCTCTGTCCCATGCCGCATGGTTCGCCCGCTCGATCTTTACGAAGTCCCATGCGGGAATCTCTGTACGCAGATTTTTGCGCGCCTCGTCGATGCTCACAAAGGATGTGCCGACGCGGGCAAGCACCGCCTCGCCGGGCCTCACATCAAACGTGACATACATGCCGGATGGGCTTGCATCAGAGGCTTGCTGCGTGCTTCCCGAATGGATCTTTGATCCTGACCAACTGCCGCCAAGATGAAAGGGATGGTCGAACTCCACGACCACATAGCCACTGAATCCGGCGAGCTTTCCTTGTCCCGCATAGAGCCGGCGAGCCTTGCTCCAGCCCACAATTTCGTTGCGCGCCGCATCAATATTTAGCTCGCCGTCGCCCGGCCGCGCGTTATTCTGCACGTCGATCCATGCGGCCCCGCCGTTGTGAAACACAAAGCGTAACAAACCGCAGCGCGTAGTCCCGGTGACGGATGCCGACAGACCGAGAGCAGGCAGCTCAATCTGGTAAAGGTAGGGAGCAGCGTGTTCAGCGTCGTGAGAAAAATGCGATGAAGGCGCGTGGCCTTGCCAGGTGAATGTGCCTGATCCAGCCAGTAATTGGAAGCTGCCATAATCCTGCATGGCGGATCCGCTCAAAAAATGGCTGCCACGAATGCCGTGAAACTCCCGATCAGTGTAGTAATAGGGCACAACGCCCTTCTGTTCGGAGTCCTGAGTCGCGGGAGTCCACTGCGTCATCCCGAACGGCACACCGACCCCTGGATAGGTTTGCCCTTCTGCGGCTGTTCCCACTAACGGGTTCACCTCGTCGGCGAGTGACTGCGCAAAAACTACAGAGGGGCAGAGAAAAACTGCAAAAACTATCCCTGAAAGACAAAAGTTCATCATTCCCGATTCTTTCTCTATACTGCGATTCTCGACGCGACAGATAGATCATCGCATTGCACGCCGATTCGCGAGTGATTTTTCTCGCTGCAGACCAATCTGGTCGTCTGGATTCGAAGCGTCAACGTTCTAAACGGTTTAGGAATAAATTTATACTAAACACTTGAAAACAGACACGTAGTGCAAGCCGTTACGATTCCGTTAAGGGATGTTAGAATGAGCCGTACGATAAACAAGAAAGAAGATGGGATTGCTTCCCAACCGCGAGCATGGGAAAAGCTTGGATGCCGAACGATCTGCCGTCGTTCGAGCTGAGCTCAATGCGATTCTGAAGAGTAGCTGCTTCTCGGGCAGCAAGCGTTGTCAGGATTTTCTGGAGTTCATTGTCCTTCAAGCCCTCGAAGGAAACTACGATTATCTGACTGAGCGCTTTCTTGGGGCCGAACTCTTCGGCCGGCCGATCAATTATGAAACGGGTACCGATTCGATCGTGCGCGTCAGAGCCAATGACGTGCGCCGGAGGCTGGCTCAATATTATTCAGAAGGCCACGGCAGCTTGCAGGTAACCATCGATCTTGTTTCGGGAACGTATATTCCTGAATTTCACTGGGTGGAGCGCAAGGCGGCCGAACCTTTGCTCGTCGATTCCGCCACTGCCGAGCTGACTGGCAGCCACACAGCAGGCCATGGCGGAACCATTCAAACTTCGCACGGGACCGATCCAGTGGCTCAAAGAGGGCTACGTCGGCAGTGGATCTTTATGGGGCTGCTTCTGGCGGCTGTCCTTGGCTGGTCAATAAGTCTGTGGCTGCGCGAACGAGCCTTGGATCGATCAATTTCAACTTTGCCGAATACGCCTTCGATGAGGGCACTGTGGTCGGGGTTCCTCGATTCCTCGCGTGAGACTGACGTCGTTTTGTCCGATGCATCGTTCCAGCTTCTTCAGGACATCGGTAAGCGGCCATTTACTCTCGACGACTATCTGAATCGCAGCTACATCTCCAGGCTGCAGGCGCAGGCTTCGAATCCCGAAATGCAATCCGTCCTGGACCTGATTGCCTCGAAGAACTTCGGAAACGCCAGCGAGTTCAGGCTGGCGCAACGGATTTTAACATTGGACCGGTCAGGGAGTCGGATGCGCATCTACAATGCGCGGGAGTACACACCTGCTTTAGTCACGCAGGACAACATGGTGCTGATCGGGTCGCAATACACCAATCCCTGGCAGCAACTGTTTGCCACTCAGCTGAATTTCATTGAGGGAGATCCGGGAGCTACTCCCGGCATTATCACAAACAAGGCGCCGAAGGCAGGCGAGCAAAAGACCTATGTGCCTTCGGATACCACAGGTTACTGCGTCGTAGCCTATCTGCCGAATCCCGACCGCAATACCAAAGCGCTCCTTATTGAAGGAAGCTCATCCGAGGCGACAGAAGCTGGTGGCGATTTTCTCTTGTCTGAGGATAAATTGGGTGGCTTCCAGAAAATGGTCAACACCGATAACCTGCCTTATTTTGAAGTGTTGCTGAAGACGTCACAGGTGAGAGGCACCCCGATTACAGCCACAGTGGAAGCCTACCGGACCTATGCCGCGCCGCATTGATTCCGTTTACCGGTCCGAATTGAATGCGGGCCACTCAGAACTCAAGCCGAAGTGAGAATTGTGCAACCCTTGCATCGTCCGCGGCCACGGCCGATGAGTCTGGCGATGCGTTCGTGGCAGTGATCTGACCAAATGCGGATGCATTGGTGACGATATTCAGTGCAGGCGGGCCAAAGTTCGGGTGGTTGAAAAGATTGAACGCGTCGGCTCGGAACAGAAGATTGAGCCTGTCAGAGGCCATTGAGAAGGTTTTGGCGAGCCCGGCATCAAAGAAAAATGCGCCGGGACCGCGCACGAGATTGCGCTGTCCGTATTCGAGTCCGATCGGGCCGCGAAACTCAGAAAGCACTTTAGCCGCGCCCGCAGCACCGCCAGCAAATGCGTAGACGATGTTGCTGCTGCGATCAGTATTAACTTTTGCTTTCAGATCAGCTTTCGAGCCAGTGAAGATGGCAGGGTCGTCGTTATCAAATGAGGCAAGGTATGCGTACGAGTAGGGCGTGACAGCCAGCCCGGTGCGGTAACTGGGCAGGCCGGAGAAACTCCAGCCTCCGACCGCCTCCTGGAGCCATGCGGGGGACGAGCCGAGAAATGCGTGATTGCGGCCGAAGGGAAGATCATAGCTGAAGTTGGCTGTGATCTCCTGCCTGACGTCGAAGTCGGAGTCGGCGCGGCAGGCACGTGGACGGAGCACATCGCAGATATAGCCGGTTGCCGTATAAAAGGCATTGTTGTTGGCGCTGAGTGAGGTGTTATCTATCGAATGCGACCACGTATAGTTGAACTCGCCTCGTAAGCCGCCGGAGATGTTTTTGTCGAGCGTAAAAAGCAGGCCGTGATAGTTGGATGAACCCATATTCGTGAGATAGGCGTTGGTGCCAAATTGTGAAGGGATGCCTATGTTGGTTGGAAGAAATCCAGTAAAGCCGTAGAAGTAAGTGTAGGCTGCGATCGCCTGCAGACTGTCGGAGATGTCCCCACGGGTTGCTAATTGCCCAGCCATTGCCGCAACAAGATTGGTATTGTTGCCAAGCCCCACGGCAGCGCCCGTTCCTGGCGCCAGTACATCTTCAAACCACGGCTGTGGTGTAAGTGCTCCGCCTGCTCTCAGGTCCTGGGTGAGGCCGGCAAACGCACCCGCCATGGATTGCGTCGATTGGCCGGTGTAGTCCGGGACATCGATGACCTGGGCGGCGTCTACATTAGCCAGAAGCCTCCGGCTGAGGCGTCCGACGTAGCTCAGTTTCATGATCATGTGCCCAGGCAGTTCCTGCTGCACACCTGCGTTGAGGGCTATAGAGTACGGATCTTTCAGGGAAGGGCTAATGATGAAACTGCCTTCGGCTGCTGCCAGGCCATAGGGTATTCCGCTTGCGTCAACGTAGGGAGTGTAGGGCGGAGCAACCGCCGCGGGCGGGGGATTCAATGAAGACGGATATGCAAGATTTGCCCCGAGGCGCGGAACGGTTGCCAGCGAGGATCTCACCGTAGATGCGCCAAACTCGTTTACCTGGACATTGGTGAAAAGATAGGAGAACTGATCCTGCAGGAAGTTCACGGCGTTGATCAGAGTGCGGTCGAAAACAATTCCCGCGCCACCATTGATGACTGTCTTGTGTGAGTCGTAAGGGCTGAAGGCAAATGCAAAGCGTGGAGCGAAATCGGTGTAGGCCATCTTGTAGGGATCGGGTCCATGATTGGCTTTTCCGCCAAGCACATAGCTGTATAGCGGCAGCCCGCTGTTGCTCGTATCGCCTGAGGCGCTCTGTGCGATGCGATCATGAAGATATGTGTTAAGGCTGATAGGCGTCGGGACTGACTCCTCACCGTGGACCTCATAGGGAACCGAGTAGAGCTGGTAGCGTAGGCCGTAAGAGAGAGTTAGCTTCTTCGTTGCCTTCCATGTGTCTCCCCAGTATGCTTCGGTCTCAAAGAATCGATATGCACGCGGACCGCCGCTGCCGGCGGGATTAGCCACTCCTGCATTGTTGTAGGTGTAATAGGTGGAAATTGAGCCCACTACGCCCAACGCTGAAGCGAAGAGCTGATCGTAGTCATTCACTGCCACATTGTTTGCGTTGTTTGCTCCGCCTGAGGCGATGTCAGAAGGCCTTAGTGTCGGATCCAGACCTCCCGACAGTGCCGAGCCTGTAAGGCCGCCAGCAACATAGTTGAAGTTACTCACCAGGTTAGTGTGGGTCTTGATGAATTTAAAGGTGCCTCCGATGGTCATACTGTGTGAACCATGCTGCCAGTTGAAATCGTCACGAACCATGGGCACGGGGATCCTGCGCTGCTGTCCGTCGTACTTTGTATAGGGGCCGCTAAATCCGGTGAAGCTGTATTGGTTTGCTCCTGTCGGGTTGTAAGTGTCAGGGAAGCTGTATTTGCTGATCGTATCGCCGTAATAGAACTGATTTACCTTGTTTTGCCCGATCTGCCATATGTGGCTTATCACGTAGGAATAGCTGCGGTCGGTGAATGGGTGCGTCACCGGATCGGTCGGGAATTCAGGGAAATCTGAAAGCTCGTTCTGGCGTGCGAGGGTGAAACGTCCAAAGAGCCTTTGCGTGGAGGAAAGATTATAGTCCATGCGTCCAACGTAAGTGGTCTCGTTATTGGGCGCTGGCACCTTATATCGGAAGCCGCCGGTGTTTACGCCGTCTCCCTGGCTGAGGTCGTTCGCATGAGGATAGCGGGCATCGATAAAGGACAGAACATCCTGATTGAATCCGATACCGGCAGGATCGAGCGCCGTTACCTGACCTGCATTGAGTGTGCTTATGCATCCAGGCTGATTATTCAGGCGGCTTG